>JAFAXX010000089.1 GCA_019240655.1 Solirubrobacterales bacterium | reverse complement strand
GGGCGACGGGCGCGCCCGCGGCGAGGAGGCCGGCGGCGGCGCCCCTGCCGGGACCCCGCGCGGCGGCGCCCCTGCCGGGACACCGCGCGACGGCGCCACCGCCTCCGGCGCCCGGGCCGGCGACGCCGAGCGGACGCCGCGGCGCGCCGAGGGCGGAGCCTCGGCCGGCGCCGGGGGCGAAGCGTTCGCCGGCGGGGAGGGCGCCCACAAGCGGCCGACGCGGGACTCGCTGCAGGGCGAGCGCGCCCCCGGCAACGCCAGCGGCCGGCGCCGCGTGGTAATCGATTCTCAGGCCTCCCGCCGCGCCCCCAGCGGCGGCGCTCCGGCTCAGCCCAATCAACCGCCGCGGCGCCAGCGCCGGGGCCGGCGCCGGCGTGGGATCTACGACGAAGAGGCCGAGGCGCGGCCCGCCGCCCGCACCGCGGTGGCCGAGCCGGATGCCATCCAGATCAACTCCGGCTCGACGGTCAAGGCGGTGGCCGAGTACCTCGACGTCTCTTCGGCGGAGATCATCAAACAGCTGATGGCGCTCGGCGAGATGGCGACGATCACCCAGACGCTCTCCGACGAGGCGATCGTCGAGCTGGCCGAGAAGCTGAACAAGCAGGTCGAGATCGTCCATACCGAGGACGAGACGGTGGCCGAGCCGGTGTACGAGGACGCCGCCGAAGAGCTCGTCGAGCGGCCGCCGGTGGTGACGATCATGGGCCACGTCGACCACGGCAAGACGTCGCTGCTCGACGCCATCCGCGAGACCCAGGTGGCCGCCGGTGAGGCCGGAGGGATCACCCAGCACATCGGCGCCTACCAGGTTCACCACGGCGAGAAGACGATCACCTTCCTCGACACCCCCGGGCACGAGGCGTTCACCGCCATGCGGGCCCGCGGCGCCAAGGCGACCGACATCGCGGTGATCGTGGTGGCGGCCGACGACGGGGTCAAGCCGCAGACTCAGGAGGCGGTCGACCACGCCAAGGAGGCCGGCGTGCCGATGCTCGTGGCGATCAACAAGATCGACAAGGAGGGCGCCCAGCCCGACCGGGTCCGCGCCGAGATGGCGCAGCTCGGGCTGCAGCCGGTCGAGTGGGGCGGCGAGACCGAGTTCGTCAACGTCTCGGCGAAGACGCGCGAGGGGCTCGAGGACCTGCTCGAGACGATCGTCGTGATGGCCGAGGTGGAGGAGCTCCGGGCCAACCCGGACGCCCCCGCGTCCGGCACCGTGATCGAGTCGAAGCTCGACCCCGGCCGTGGTCCCGTGGTGACGATCCTGATCGTGCGCGGCACGCTCGAGGTCGGCGACGCCCTGGTGGCCGGCGCCCACTGGGGACGCGTCCGGGCCATGCACGACTTCCTCGGCAACCGCGTCGTCCAGGCGCTCCCGGGTGAGCCAGTCGAGGTGCTCGGCTTCGACGGCGTACCCGAGGCCGGCGAGCGGGTGCGGACGGTCGAGCACGAGCGGCGCGCCCGGCAGCTGGCCGGCGAGCGCGCCTCCCGGCTGAAGGCCGAGTCGCTGGCCCGCCGCTCCGGCAAGCGCGTTTCTCTGGAGGACATCTTCAAGCGCGGCGTGCAGGACCTCAACCTGGTGCTCAAGGCCGACGTCGCCGGGTCGCTCGAGGCGATCGAGGACGAGATCGCCAAGCTGCCCCAAGAAGAGGTGTCGGTGAACGTGATCCGGCGCGCGGTCGGTGCGGTTACGGAGTCCGACGTGATGCTGGCGGCCGCATCCGACGCGGTGATCCTGGCCTTCAACGTGCGGCCGGTCGGCGACGCCCGCGCCGTGGCGGAGCGCGAGGGCGTCGAGATCCGCCACTACTCGGTGATCTACCGCGCGATCGAGGAGCTGCGCGACGCGATGCAGGGCATGCTCGCCCCGGAGGAGGTCGAGGACACCCTCGGCTCGGCCGAGGTCAGGCAGATCTTCCGCGCCTCGCGCGTGGGCACGATTGCCGGCTCGCACGTTCTCGACGGCCGCATCACCCGCGGCGCCAAGGTGCGGCTGGTCCGCGACGGAACCGTGATCTACGACGGCGAGATCGCCAGCCTGCGGCGCTTCAACGAGGACGCCCGTGAGGTCGCGGCCGGCTACGACTGCGGGATCGTGCTCCGGAACTTCGCCGACATCAAGGAAGGCGACGTGCTCGAGACCTACGCGACTCGCCAGGTCGAGCGCGAGCTCAGCTGACCGGGAGGGGCGCCGGGGGGACCGACGATGTCCGACAGCGGGTATGTCGCCGTGCTCGTGATCGATCTGCACTTCCCGGAAGCCGAGAGCCTCAAGAGCAAGCGCAAGGAGCTCAGCTCGATCAAGGCGCAGCTGCGCGGCCGCCTCGGGGCGGCGGTGGCAGAGGTCGATCACCAGGACCTGTGGCAGCGGGCGACGCTGACCGCCGCGCTCACGGCCGGCTCGCTCGCCCAGCTCTCGAACGCGGCCGATAACCTCGAGCGCTGGGTCCTCGCCCGCTGGCCGGAGCGGGTCTACGTGCGGCGGCTCGTGACCTCCGTCGAGGACCTGGGCGCGTGAGCGCTAACAATCGAACCGCAAAATGGAAAGTGAGCGGGTAGGATGCCCAGCGGACGCATGCGGCGCGTCGATGAGGCAGTACGCGCGGTCCTCAGCGACGCAATCGCCAAGGAACTGCAGGACCCGCGCGTGGGATTCGTCACCGTGACCGGAGTGAAGACCACCCCCGACCTGCGCCAGGCGCGTGTGTACGTCAGCGTCCTCGGCGACGAGCAGGCCCGCGCCGAGAGCCTGGCCGGGCTGCGTTCGGCGCGCGGCTTCCTGCAGGGACGGGTGGCCAGCGAGCTGACGCTCAAGCACACGCCGACGATCGAGTTCGAGTTCGACGAATCGATCGATCGCGGGATGCGCATCACGCGACTGCTCGAGGAACTCGGTCCGGATGACTGAGAACGGCAGCCGCTCGAGCCGCGAGCAGGTCCTCGAGGAGATCCGCGCCGCGCCCAAGCTGGTCGTGATCACGCACGAGAACCCCGACGGCGACGCCCTCGGCTCGCTCGTGGCCTTGCAGCGGGTGCTCGTGGCGCTGGGCAAGGACAGCGTGATGTTCATCGACGCGGACGAGTGCCCGCTGCCGCAGGAGTATCGCTTCTTCTCCCTGGCCGGCCGGATCGAGGAGCCGCCCGCCGATTTGGCCGAGCGCACGATCGTGTTCCTCGACTGCGGCAACCTCGAGCGCAACCCGGCCGAGGCCTTCCAGCGCCCGGGCGCCCACATCCTGAACATCGACCACCATCACGACAACACCGGCTTCGGCACGGTCAACCACGTCGTCCCCGAGGCGTCCTGCACCGCCGAGATCATCTGGGACCTGATCCCCGGTCTCGGGGTCGAGCTGACCGAGGAGATCGCCGAGGCGCTGTACGTCGGCCTCGTCACCGACACCGGTCGCTTCATGTACCAGAACACGACCGCGCGCGCCCACCGGATGGCCGCCGAGCTGATCGAGGCCGGTGTCGACGTGCACGAGATCTACCGGCGCGTCTACGAGTGTGTGCCCTACGGCAAGCTGGCGCTACTGGCGCGAGGGCTCGCCAAGGTCGAGCGCTACGACGGCGGCCGGCTGACCGTGACCGCGCTCGACAAGCGCGACTTCGTCGAATCGGGCGCGCTGGAGAGCTATTCCGAGGGCGTCGTGGACCACCTCCGGGCGGTCGAGGGCACGGCCGTCGCCGCGCTCGTGCGCGAGCGGATCGCGGACGGGAACGGGCTGCGCAAGGTCTCCCTGCGCTCGAGCGACGAGCGCGTCGACGTCTCGCGGATAGCCCGTCTGCAGGGCGGTGGCGGTCACCGCCAGGCCGCCGGCTTCTCGACCGCGATGGACTGGGACGGGCTCGTGGCCTTCCTGCGCGAGGAGGTCGCCGAGCAGCTCCACGCGCTGACGTGACCGCGCACGCGGGCGTCGTCCTCTATGACAAGCCGGCGGGGATCACCTCCCACGACGTCGTCGCCGGCGTACGCCGCCGCCTCGGACGCGGGATCAAGGTCGGCCACGCCGGCACGCTCGATCCGTTCGCCACCGGCCTGCTGCTGATCCTCGTCGGGCGGGCCACCCGGGTGCAGCGGTTCCTGATGGCGCTGCCCAAGACCTACGTGGTCAGCGCGCGGTTCGGCGCCGTCTCCTCGACCGGCGACCCGGAGGGGGAGATCGCCGAGACCGGGGTTGTGCCGCACGGCGAGCTCGAGCTCCCGACCGGCATCGTGCGCCAGCGCCCGCCGGCGTACTCGGCGGTCAAGGTCGGCGGCCGCCGCGCCTACGCGCTGGCGCGGGTGGGCACGCCCATCCAGCCGCCGGAGCGCGACGTCCACGTCCACCGGTTCGAGGAGCTCAGCCGCGACGGCGCGCGGCGCGAGTTCCGGATCGAGTGCTCCTCCGGCACGTACGTCCGGAGCCTGATCGCCGGGCTCGGCGACGCCTACTGCACGGCCCTGCGGCGCACCGCGATCGGCCCGTTTGCGCTCGCCGACGCCGACCCCGATCGGATCGTCCCGCTCGAGCAAGCGCTTGGCTTCCTCCCCGAAATCCGCCTCGACGGCGAGGCGGCGCGGCGGGCGCGGCACGGGGCGGCGGTCGCCGGCACAGCGAGCGCCGCCGTGCGCCTGGCCGACGGCGACGGGCTGATCGCGATCGCCGAGCCGGCCGGCGCCGAGCTCCTGAAGCCGGTCGTCGGGCTGCGCGGGTGAGGCTCTAGGCTTCCGCGCCCATGCGGGTAACCACGTTTCCCGACGTAGAGGCGCGCCCGCGAACGCTCGCGGTGGGCGAGTTCGACGGCGTGCACCTGGGCCACCGGGAGGTGATCCGGGGCAGCGACACCGTGCTCACGTTCGAGCCGCACCCGCTCACGGTGGTCCGGCCGGCGGCCGCACCCAAGCTGCTCACCAATCTCGAGGTCAAGGCCGAGCTGATCGCCGGGCTCGGCGTCGAGGAGCTCGTGGTGATTCCGTTCGACGACGGCTTCGCCCGCCAGACCCCCCGCGACTTCATCGATCACGTGCTGGTCGAGCGACTGCGGGTCAGGCGGCTGTCGGTGGGGGAGAACTTTCGCTTCGGCCACCGGGCGGCCGGCGACAGCGCGATGCTCGAGGCCGACCGGCGGTTCGCCACGCGGGTGGTGCCGCTGGTCGAGACCGACGGCGAGATCGTCTCCTCGAGCCACATCCGGGGCCTCTTGCTGGCCGGCGAGGTGGAGCTGGCCGCGCGCTTCCTGGGGGCGCCGTTTCAGCTCCGCGGAGAAGTCGTCGCCGGCGACCGGCGGGGGCGCGAGCTCGGCTTCCCGACGGCGAACATCGTTCCCGACGAAAGACTGGTCTGTCCTGGCCACGGGGTGTACGTGGCGCGGGCCGGCGGCGCCTGCGCGGCGGTGAGCATCGGCGTGCGGCCGACCTTCGGCACCGGACGGGCGCCGCTGATCGAGGCCTACCTGCTCGATCGCCACGTCGACCTCTACGGCCAGGTGCTGCGCCTCGACTTCCTCAAGCGGCTGCGCGGCGAGCGGCGGTTCGACTCCGGCGAGGCGCTCGTGGCGCAGATGCGCCGCGACGTCGACGACGCCCGGGAGCTCTGCGGCTGAGCCTTGCGTCCGGATGGCGGCTGCTAGCCTCAGGGCGCAATGACGCTGACCAAGGAACGCAAGCAGGAGCTCGTCGAGAGATTCGGCAGCGACACGGCCGACACCGGACGCACGGAGGTCCAGATCGCGCTGATGACCGAGCGGATCAACGACCTCACGACGCACCTGCGCGGCAACGGGAAGGACCACCACTCGCGCCGGGGGCTGCTGATGTTGGTGGGCCGCCGGCGGCGGCTGCTGAACTATCTCCAGCGCAGCGATCTCGAGCGCTACCGCACGGTGATCCGCGAGCTCGGGCTGCGCCGGTAGCGGTGTCGGCGAGCTCGGACGGCGTCATCGCTCCGGGGACACCGGTTCCCGAGTTCAGCCTCCGCCGCGAGGACGGCAGCGAATTCACGCGCGCCGACCTGGAGGGCCGGCGAACCGTTCTGGTGTTCTACCCGTTCGCGTTCAGTCCCGTGTGCACCGATCAGCTGAACCTCTACGAGGAGATCCTGCCGGAGCTCTCCGCCCAGGGGGCGACGTTGTACGGCGTCTCGTGCGACGCAAGCTTCTCCCAGACCGCGTTCCGCGAGCGGCTCGGGGTGAGCATCGAGCAGCTCTCGGACTTCGAGCCTAAGGGCGAGGCATGCCGGACCTTCGGCGTCTACCACCCCGGAGGCTTCCCGCAGCGTGCGCTGGTCATCATCGGCCCGGACGGCGTGGTCAGCTGGAGCTATGAGGCAGACTCGCCGGGCGTGCTGCCGGGCGCCAACCTGATCTTCGACGGCCTCGCCGCCTCCGCCTGAGCCGCGGCCGTGGCCGCGCTCGGCTCGGCGCCAGTTCCCCCGCCGTCCGACGAGGACCACATCCGAGGGCCGTCGGGGTCGCCCACGGTCATCGAGTATGCCGACTTCGAGTGCCCCTACTGCGCGGCGCTCGCGGCCCGCCTCGCGGCCCTCCAGGTGCGCCGGGTGTTCCGTCACTTCCCGGTCCGCTCGAGCCATCCCCGCGCGTGGCCGGCCGCCTGCGCCGCGGAGGCCGCCGGACGCCAGGGTCGCTTCTGGGAGATGCACGACGCGCTGTTCGCCGATCAGGGGCGGCTCGAGGACCCACACCTGTGGCGGTCGGCGCAGCGCCTCGGCCTCGACGTCGAGCGCTTCGAGGCCGACCGCCGGAGCGAGGCGGTCCAGGCCCGCGTACGCCGAGACTTCCAGACCGGGGTGCGCGCCGGGGTGGTGACGACGCCCACCGTGTTCGCCCGGGGCGCCATGCACGCCGGGCGGATCGACGCTCAGACGCTGGCCCGCCTCCGCCGGCTCGGCTGGTGAGCGGCGGGGGGCGAGCGGGGGTCGAGCTCATCCGCACTGAGCGTCCGCCCGCGGAGCGGCTGCGACTCCGCCGGCGCGCTGAGCGCGCAGCGGACGAGATCGAGCTGGCGGTCGACCAGCCCCGGGTCGACGTGGCCGTAGGTGCCGGCCACCTCGCATACGCCCTTGAGCAGCAGCAGCACGTCGACGGCGCCGATGTCGGCGCGCACGGCGCCGGCCGCCTTGGCCGCGCTCAGAAGCTCGTCGAGCGCCGCGATCACCTCGTCGTGGGCGAGGCGGATCTCCGGGTTGGCCAGGAAGCTGTCGGCGACGGCTTCGAACAACGCCCGGTCGGCGCGCTGGCGGCCGGCGATGTCGTCGAGGAACTCGAACAGCGCCGCGCCGGCGTCGGGCCGCTCGCACAGGGCGCGCGCCCGCGCCGCCGCCGCGCTCATCTCGTCGACCAGGATCGCCGCGATCAGATCCGCCTTGGAGGGGAAGTTGCGAAACAGCGTGCCGCGGCCGACGCCGGCGCGCTGCGCGATCTCGCCGACGGGAGCTTCGAGGCCCTGCTCGCGGAAGACCTCGGCCGCGGCCTCGAGCACGCGGCGGCGATTGCGCTCGGCGTCGGAGCGCCGGCGACGATCTTCCCGCTCGCTCATCGGCTCACATTGTCCTACGTCGCCACGGGAGAGGCGGTCAGCTCGAGCCCGCGGACGTGGCGCG
This sequence comes from Solirubrobacterales bacterium, assembly GCA_019240655.1. Taxonomy (GTDB): domain Bacteria; phylum Actinomycetota; class Thermoleophilia; order Solirubrobacterales; family Solirubrobacteraceae; genus Palsa-465. Next base: position 26,697 of record JAFAXX010000089.1, on the reverse strand, counting down.
CCCGCAGCGCAAGCACGAGGATCACGGCGCCGAGCGCGAGCATCACCGCGGCGGCCGCGAACGCCAAGTGGTAGCCCGACAGCCGGGCCGCGAGCGCCGCACCCGCCCCGGCGTGGCCGGCGAGGCTGTGGATGACCGATGTGGTCCGGCTGGCGGCCAGCGTCGAGAGGATCGCAAGGCCGAGCGAGCCGCCGACCTGCTGGGCGGTGTTGAACAGGCCAGAGGCCAGGCCGGCGTCCTCACCGGTGACCCCGCCGGTTCCGAGCAGGGTGATCGGGACGAACGTCAGCCCCATCCCGATGCTCAACGGAGTGAGGCCGGGCAGGAGATCGCCGAGGTAGCTTCCGTGCACGGGCAGCCGGGTGAGCACGACCATGCCCGCAGCCGCGAGCAGGACTCCGGCGATCGCCACGTTGCGGGCCCCGATGCGGGCGATCAGCTGCTGCGCGATTCCGGCGCCGATCACGATCCCGGCGGTCACGGGCAGGAACGCGAGCCCGGCGCGCAGGGGGCTGTAGCCGAGGATCTCCTGGACGTAGAGCGAGGCGAAGAAGAACATCCCGAACATCCCGGAGGCGACCAGGAGCAGAACCGTGTCGGCGACCGACAGCGTCCGCACCCGGAATATCGCGAGCCGCATCAGCGGCGCGACGCTCCGGCGCTCGACGAGCAGGAAGACCCCGATCAGGGCCACGCCGGCGGCCAGCAATCCGACCGTGCGGGCCGAGCCCCAGCCGAACGCCTGTGCCTTGACGATCGCGTAGACCAGCACCACCAGGCCGGAGGTGACCGTGACCGCTCCGGCCAGGTCGAACGCCCGATGGCCTGCGTCGACGCGGGTCTCCGGGACCAGCCGGAGCGCGAGCGCGATCGTCATGACGCCCACCGGCACGTTGACGATGAAGATCCACGGCCACGACGCGAGGTCCGTGAGGACGCCGCCCAGGAGCAGGCCGACTGCGCCGCCGCCGGCGGCGATCGCGCTCCAGACGCCGAGCGCCTTGGTGCGCTCCGCCGGGTCGCTGAACGTCGTGGTGACGATCGAGAGCGCGGCGGGGGAGACCAGCGCGCCGCCGAGGCCCTGCAGGCCGCGGCCGGCGATCAGCATCCCGGAGGACTGGGCCAGGCCGTTCACGAGCGAGGCCACGCTGAACAGAGCGGTCCCGGCGATGAACAGCCGCTTGCGGCCGAGTAGGTCCGCGGCGCGGCCGCCGAGGAGCAGGAAGCCGCCGAAGATCAGCGTGTAGGCGTTGACGACCCATTGCAGGTTCGAGGCGGAGAAGTGCAGGCCGCGCTGGATCGACGGCAGCGCGACGTTCACGACCGTGGCGTCGAGCACGACCATGAACTGAGCCAGGCAGGCGATCACCAGGACCACCCATGGGTTGAATGCGGACGGCTTTGTGCGTGTGGTTGCTTCGCTCGGCACTGGCAGCTCCCTGGGACGAGGCGGACTTCAAGTGGACTCTGCGGTCCGCTTCAGCGTAGCACAACCGGACCAGGCGGTCCGGTTCCCGATTCGCCTCCCGATTCGCCTCCCGATTTGCCTCCCGATCTGCCTCCCGATTTGCCTCGGCGCGACGGTCTGCCCGTGCGGTGTGTGGCCCCAAGGCTCCGGGGGCTGCCTGACTCGCCGGCCGGCAGCCCCGCGGCCGGCGCTGACTCGGCCGCTACCATCCATGCCGTTCGGACTAAGAGATGAGATACGAGAAGCACTCCGCCGACCGAAGGGCGGAGAGAGAAGGGAATTGAATATGACTGACGCCGTGACGCGCGTGTCCGCCGAGGTCGAGGGCACGGAGATCTCCTTCGAGACCGGCAAGCTGGCGAAGCAGGCCTCGGGTGCCGTCGTGGTCCGCGCCGGCGACACGATGGTTCTGTGCACCGCGACCGCCGGCAATCTCCGGGACGTCGACTTCCTGCCCCTCACGGTGGACGTGGAGGAGCGCATGTACGCGGCGGGGAAGATCCCGGGATCGTTCTTCAAGCGCGAGGGCCGCGCGGGCGAGAAGGCGACGCTCACCGCGCGCCTGATCGACCGCCCGATCCGCCCGCTGTTCCCTAAGGGGTGGCGGTATGAGACCCAGCTGGTCGCGCTGCCGATCTCGGTCGACCACGTGAATCCCTACGACGTGCTGGCCATGAACGGCGCCTCGGCCGCGCTGATGGTCTCGCACATCCCGTTCCCGGCGCCCGTCGGCGCCGTGCGGATCGGCAAGATCGACGGCAACTTCGCGGTCAACCCCGACGAGGAAGACCTGGTCGAGGGCTCCGATCTCGACCTGATCGTCGCCGGCACCGAGGAGGCCATCCTGATGGTCGAGGCCGGCGCCAACGAGATCCCCGAGGCGGAGATCCTCGATGCGCTCGACATCGCCCACGAGGCGATCAAGAAGCTGTGCGCGGCCCAGCGCGAGCTGGCCGAGAAGGCCGGCAAGCCGAAGGCCGAGGTCACGGCCCCCGAGACGGACCCGGACCTCTACGAGCAGATCAAGGCCTCGCACGGCGAGGCGCTCGACCAGGCCACCCAGGTCGAGGACAAGCTCGAGCGCCAGGACGCCTGCGCGGCGATCGAGGAGCAGGTGCTGGCCAGGTACTCGGGCGACCCCGAGGCCGAGACCTACGCCGAGTACCGCCAGCGAGCCCAGCTGGCGTTCGACAAGCTCGAGAAGACGCTGATCCGCGAGCGGATCGCGGTGCACAAGAAGCGTCCCGACGGCCGCAGCGAGCAGGAGATCCGTCCGATCTCGATCGAGGTCGGCGTCGCTCCCCGCACCCACGGCTCCGCGCTCTTCACCCGCGGGCAGACGCAGGCTCTATCGGTAGTCGCGCTCGGTACCACGCGTGAGGAGATGCGCCTGGACACGCTCGGACTCGAGACGGCCAAGCGCTACTTCCACCACTACAACTTCCCGCCGTTCTCGGTCGGCGAGGCCGGGTTCATGCGCGGGCCCAAGCGCCGCGACATCGGCCACGGCGCCCTCGCCGAGCGCGCGCTGGTGCCGATGATCCCGACGCAGGAGCAGTTCCCTTACACGATCCGCGTCGTCTCGGACATCCTCGAGTCCAACGGCTCGAGCTCGATGGCCTCGGTGTGCGGCTCGACGCTGTCGCTGATGGACGCCGGGGTGCCGATCGAGCGGCCGGTCGCGGGCATCGCGATGGGCCTGATCAAGGAGGGCGAGGACTACATCATCCTCACCGACATCGCGGGGGTCGAGGACCATCTCGGCGACATGGACTTCAAGGTCGCCGGGACCGAACGCGGCATCACCGCCCTGCAGATGGACATCAAGATCACCGGTGTGACGTTCGAGATCATGCGCGACGCGCTGGCCCAGGCTAAGACGGCGCGCCACTTCATCCTCGGCGAGATGACCAAGGTGATCGACGCGCCGCGAGCCGAGCTCTCCAAGCACGCCCCACGGATCTCCACAGTCCAGATCGATCCCGAGAAGATCGGCCTGCTGATCGGCAAGGGCGGCGAGACGATCCGCGCCCTGCAGGAGGAGTTCGAGTCCCAGATCGACGTCAACGACGAGGGCCAGGTGCTGGTCTACGCCGCAGACGGCGAGCGGGGCGACGCGCTGGTCGACCGCATCAGGTCGATGACCAAGGAGGTCGAGGTCGGGGACGAGTTCACCGGCAAGGTGGTCAAGACGACCACGTTCGGAGCCTTCGTCGAGCTCGCGAAGGGGACCGACGGCCTGCTGCACATCTCCAACGTGGCACCCGGCCGGCGGATCGAGGCGGTCGAGGACGTGCTCGGCAAGGGCGATGAGCTGCACGTGCGCGTGGTCGAGGTCGACCGCGAGCGCGGCCGGATCGGGCTGCGCCTGGCCGACGACCCCGAGGTCGCCGGCAAGAGCGCCGAGGACCTCGCGGCGGTCGGCAGCGGCGACGGCGGGCCCCGGCGCGAGCGCGGCGCGGACCGCTCCGGGCGCAACGGCCGCGACCGCGACCGCGACCGCGGCCCGCGTGACCGTGACCGTGGCCCGCGTGACCGTGACCGTGACCGGGGCGGGCGCGTGCGCGACCGCGATCCCGACCGTCCGCGCTCCTGAGCCGGGCCGGCGACCGCCGCGTGGCCGAAGAGCACCAGCTGACGACGCTCGACTCGGGCGTCCGGATCGTGACGGAGGCGATGCCCTCCGTCCGGTCCGTCTCGCTGGGGTTCTGGGTCGGGACCGGATCGCGGAGCGAGAGCGATGAGCAGGCCGGCCTCTCGCACCTGCTCGAGCATCTGCTGTTCAAGGGCAGCTCGAAGTACGAGTCGCTCGAGATCGATCAGATCTTCGACGGCATGGGCGCCGAGCTGAACGCCGGCACGGGCAAGGAGACCACCTCGGTCTACGCTCGGGTGATCGACGCGCACGTGCCCGAGGCGTTCGACGTCATGGCCGACATGGTCTTCCGCCCCTCGCTGCGCGACGTCGAGTCCGAGCGCGCGGTGATCCTCGAGGAGATCGCCATGTACGAGGACGATCCGCAGGAGAAGGTCTTCGACGTCCTCGGAGAGGCGGTGTTCGGCGAGCATCCGCTGGGCCGCGCGATCATCGGCCGAGCCCCCGTGATCGCGAACACGCCGGTGGAGGAGATCGCTCGCTTCCACGCCGCCCGCTACGTCCCCGGCAACGTGGTGATCGCCGCCGCCGGCGCGGTCGACCACGAGGCGATGGTCGCCCTCACCGAGGAGCGCGTGGCCGGCGCGGCCACCGCTCGGTCCGGTCCTCCGATCGCGCCGGCTCCGCCGCCCCCGGGCGCGGCCGGCTCGGCCCGGCGCTTCGAGGCCAAGGAGACCGAGCAGTACCACGTCTGCCTGGGCGGAGTGGGGCTCTCGCGCCACGACGAGCGGCGCTTCGCCTTGCGCGTGCTCGACACGATCTTCGGCGGCACCTCGTCCTCCCGGCTCTTCCAGGAGGTGCGCGAGCAGCGCGGGCTCGCGTATGCCGTGTACTCGTTCACCAGCGCCTATCAGGACACCGGCCAGATCGGCCTGTACGTCGGCACCCGGGCGGACAATCTCGATGAGGCGCTCGGCGTCGTCGGCGCGGAGCTCACGCGCCTGCGCAAGTGCCCGGCCACCGAGGCAGAGCTCACCCGGGCCAAGGAGAACCTCAAGGGCCGGGTCGTCCTGGCGCTCGAGTCCACCGGCGCGCGAATGAACCGGCTCGGCTCCGAGGTCCTGGCCGACGCGCCGCTGCTCTCGCTCGACGAGGCGGTGGCCCGGATCGACGCGGTGACGCTCGATGACCTCGCGGCGCTGGTCGAGGAGCTCTGGGCGCCCGAGCGGCTCTCGGCGGCGGGCATCGGTCCCGACCAGGGGCGCTTCGAGGAGGCGCTCGCCCCGATCGAGCCGGCGCTGGTGGAGACGGCGTAGTGGGCGAGGCCCGCTGATGGCGATCCGCGTCGCGGTCGCCGGCGCGGCCGGGCGGATGGGCCAGACCGTGTGCGCCGCGGTCGCGGCGGCGGCGGACCTCGAGCTGACCGGGCGCGCCGATCCCGCGCTCGGAACCTCGCTCGCCGAAGTGCTCGGCGGCGCCGAGGTGATGGTCGACTTCACGATGCCCGCCACCGCGGTCGCCAACGCAAGGCAGGCGGTCGCCGCCGGGGTGCACGTGGTGATCGGGACGACCGGCTTCGACCCCGACGAGCTGCGAGGGCTGACCGGCGCCAACGTTTTCGTCGCGCCGAACTTCGCCATCGGCGCCGTCCTGATGATGCAGTTCGCCGCCGAGGCCGCCCGGCACATGGCGGCCGCCGAGATCATCGAGCTTCACCATGACGGCAAGCTCGACCGGCCGAGCGGCACCGCGGCGCGCACCGCCGAGCTGATGGGTGGCGGCGTCCCGATCCACTCGGTCCGCCTCCCGGGCCTCGTCGCCCACCAGGAGGTGATCCTCGGCGACATCGGACAGACGCTGACGATCCGCCACGACTCGATCGACCGCCAGTCGTTCATGCCCGGGGTGCTGCTCGCCGTCCGCCGGGTCGCCGAGCTGCCCGAGTCGCCGGTGGTGGGGCTCGAGCGGCTGCTCTGAGTCGGTGGGGTGGGGCCGCGCTGCGCGCGGCGTCCGTGGGGCCGGTCATCCGTACGCCCGCCGGTGTGGAGCGCTCGCCCTCCGCCTCTGGCCGAGCGGCCTCGTTCCTCTGACCGGGCGGGCGCGGTAGGCCTCGTTCCTCTGGCCGGGCGGACAACGCGGTAGGCCTCGTCTTCTGGCCCGGGCGGGCGACCACAGGGCCCGCCCACATCTTTGGGGTTGCGTTTTGCGTTGGTGGATGCCGGGAACGAGCCGGTAACCTGTGAGGGCCCACTGAAAAGCGCCAACGCCAGGGAGGTCGGCATGACTTGGAAGAGAAACGTTCTCGTGATCGCCAACGTCACCGCCGCGTCCAAGGAGCTGTTGGCCACGCTGAAGCAGAAGTCAGCCGACGGGGCGTGCAGCTTTACGCTGATCGTTCCGGCCACGCCGTTCGGCGGCGGCCGTGAGGCCGCGGGCGAGACGCTGGACGAGGCGCTCGCGCAGCTGCGCGACGCCGGGCTCGAGGCCGACGGCAGCGTTGGCGACGGCGACCCCCTGGTCGCGGTCTCGGAGGCGTGGGATCCCAAGCGCTACGACGAGATCGTCGTCTCGACGCTGCCGATGCGGTTCTCCAAATGGTTGCACGGCGGTCTGCCGGAGCGGATCGGCCGGCTCACCGGCGCGCCCGTCGCCCATGTGGTCTCCGAGCCGCCGAAGGCCCCGCTCGCGAGCTCGCCGCCTCCGGTCCGCGACGGTCCCGGCGATGTCATGGGCCCGCTGAAGGTCCTGGGCTGGGGCGGGCACAAGGACCAGTAACGCCGGGCGCCCTGCGATAATCAACGACGATGCCCGTGCATCTCGGCGCGCTCCTGACCGCGATGGTCACTCCGTTCGACGGCGATCTGCACGTCGACGAGGCGGGGGCGGTGGCGCTCATGCACCATCTCCTCGACCACGGCTCCGACGGCCTCGTGGTGTGCGGCACCACCGGTGAAGCGGCGACGCTGAGCGACGAGGAGCAGCTCGGGCTGATCGAGCTGGCGGTGCGAGAGACGCGCGGCAAGGGGACGGTCGTGGCCGGCGTCGGCTCGAACGACACTCGCCACGCGGTGCACCTGACCGAGCGGGCGACGGAGATCGGTCCCGACGCGCTGCTGTCGGTCAACCCGTACTACAACCGTCCGAGCCGCCGCGGGATCGTCCGCCACTATGAGGAGGTCACGCGCGCGACCAACCTCCCGATCGTGCTCTACAACATCCCGCAGCGCACCGGCGCCGACCTTCCCAACGACCTGCTGGCCGAGCTTGCGCAGCTGGAGAACATCGTCGCGGTCAAGCAGGCCAATCCAGCCAACCTGGCCAAGATCGACGGGCTTCAGGTCTACGCCGGCAACGACGACCTGCTGGCCGACGTGCTCGACCTCGGTGAGCCGGGCGGGATCATGGTGGCCAGCCACCTGTTCGGCGAGGAGATGCACCGCATGGTCGACGAGCCCGAGCGCCGGCGCGAGATCGACGAGAGCCTGCGCGACGTCTACCGCGATTTGGCCGTGGCGCCGCTGGCGTGCTCGGTCAAGACCGCGCTGAACCTGCTCGGGTTCCCCGCCGGCATCCCCCGCCTGCCCTACGTGGAGCTCGACGAGCGGGAGACCGAGACGATCCGCGCGCTGCTCGAGCGCCACGGGCTTCTGCAGACCGCCCGCGCGTGAGCACCCCACTGCGCGTCCTCCCGCTCGGCGGGCTGGGCGAGATCGGCAAGAACATGACGGTCGTCGAGCAGGACGGCCGGATCGTGGTGATCGACGTCGGGCTTCGCTTCCCGACCACCGACATGCTCGGGATCGACCTGGTGCTCCCCGACTTCACCTACCTGCGCGAGCGCGCCGAGGACATCGAGGCGATCGTGGTAACCCACGGCCACGAGGACCACGTCGGGGCGCTGCCGTGGATCCTGCGCGAGCTCGACCACTGGCCGACCGTCTATGGCCGCCGGCTAACCGTGTCCATGGCGCGCTCGAAACTCGACGAGCATCGCCTGCGCGACGCGCCGCTCGAGGATCTGAGGGCGGGGCAGCGGCTGCAGGCGGGGCCGTTCACGCTCGAGCTCGTGCACATGACCCACTCGATCCCTGACTCGTGCGCCGTGGCAGTCCACACCACGCTCGGAACCGTGCTCGTGACCGGCGACTACAAGTTCGATCAGACGCCGGTGGACGGCGCCCCGGCCGACATCTCGCGGCTCGCCGAGCTCGGCCGCGAGGGCGTGCTGCTGCTCTGCGGCGACTCAACCAACGCCGACCGGCCCGGCTTCTCCCCGTCCGAGCGAGGGGTCGGGCCGCACCTCCAGGAGGTGTTCGCCCGGGCCCGGGGACGGATCATCGTCACCAGCTTCGCCTCCAACATCCATCGCGTCCAGCAGGTGATGGGCGCCGCGGCGGCGCTCGGGCGCAAGGTCTCGCTGGTCGGCCGTTCGATGCGCAAGAACGTCAACATCGGCCGCTCGCTCGGTCACATCGAGTTGCCCGAGGGACTCTTGGTCCAGCCTCAGGAAGTCGAGGACTGGCCGGAGGAGAAGATCGTGGTGATCTCGACCGGCTCGCAGGGCGAGCCGCTGTCGGCGCTTCGGCGGATGGCCCACAACGATCACCGGATGATCAAGCTGCATCGCGGCGACACGGTGGTGTTCTCGGCCACGCCGATCCCCGGCAACGAGCGGGCGGTGAACGAGACCGTCGACCGGCTCTACCACATCGGCTGCGACGTGATCACCACCCGCGATGCGCCGATCCACGCCTCCGGCCACGGCTATGCCGAGGAGCTCAAGCTGATGCTGAACCTCGTCAAGCCGCGCTACGTGATGCCGATGCACGGCGACCACAAGCGGATCCACCTCCACGCCGAGCTCGCCGCCGCGGTGGGGGTCGATCCCGACGCGGTGTTCCGCGGCGAGAACGGCCTGCCGCTGGAGATCGACGCCCGCGGGGCCCGGTTCGGCGAGCCCGAGCAGTCGGGCATGGTGTTCGTCGACGGCGTCGACATCGGCGACCCGGCCGACGTGGCCCTCCGCGACCGCCGGATGCTCTCGGCCGACGGCATCTTCATCGTCGTGGCCACGGTCTCCGAGCAGAGCGGCGAGTCGGTCGTCCCGCCGGAGGTGATCTTCCGCGGCGTGCCGTTCATCGAGCAGGCCGACGGACTGGTGGAGGCGATCCGCGAGGAGGTCGAGCGCTCGCTCGCGGCCGCCGCGCAGGACGGCGTCCGCGAGATCGACCTGCTCCAGCAGGAGCTCCACGACGATCTCGCGGCGTTCGTCTACGACCGGCTGCGACGGCGTCCGATGGTGCTGCCGGTCGTCGTCGAGGTCTGATCCCCCGCCGCTCCGTCGACGGCCGCGCTCACGTCGGTCCCGGCCGGGATCGTGATCGAAAAGCGGGTGCCGCGCCCGCTCTCGGGCAGCTCGAGGCGGACCGAGCCGCCGTGGGACTCGGCCACCGCCCGCACGATCGACAGTCCGAGCCCTGAGCCGCGGCCGTCGTCGCGCGCCCCGCGTACGAACCGGTCGAAGACGCGGCGCGCGAGCTCGGGGGCGATCCCGGGGCCGTCGTCCTCCACCACGAGCTCGGCCACGCCGTCGCGCATCGCGGTGGCGGCGTGGATGCGCGTGCCGGGCGGAGTGTGACGGACCGCGTTCTCGAGCAGGTTCAGCACCAGCCGGTGCAGGTCGTCCTCGACACCGGGGACCACGGCGCGCCGCGCGTCGATCGAAAGCTCATGCTCCTCGGCCACCGGCCCGAGCTCCGAGGCGGCCTCGAGCAGCACCTCGGCCAGATCGGTGGGGCGGTGCGGCTGTGAGCGCTCCGCGTCGGCCCGGGCCAGCAGCAGCAGGTCGCCCACCAGGCGGCGCATGCGGCGGGTGGCCCGGAGCGCCGCCTGTGCGGTCTCCTCCTGCTCGCCCCGGAGTTCGTCGGCCAGCAGGTCGAGGTTGGCCAGCACGCTGGTCAGCGGCGTGCGCAGCTCGTGAGACGCGTCGGCCACGAAGTGGCGCTGGCGGTCGAGCATGCCCTGCGTCTCGTTGCGGGCCGCATCGAGCGCCCCGAGCATGCCCTCGAGCGTGCGCGCGAGCTCGGCCACCTCGTCGTCGGCCTCCGGATGCGGGACGCGCAGCCGAGGATCGCGCGTGCGCTCAATCTCTCGCGCCGCATCGGTCAGCTCGACGACCGGGCGCATCGCCCGGCGCGCGGTCCACAGGCCGCCGACCAGGGCTAGCACGGTGCCGCCGAGGACCCCAAGCAGCAGGGCGAATTGCACTCGCGCGAGCGTGTGGTCGACGTCGGAAAGCGGCCGCGCGTAGAGCACGACGGCGTCGTAGCGGAGCGGTTCGGCCATCGCCAGGCTGCGGATCGCCACCCGGTAGCCCGACCGGGTCAACATGCCGCTGGACTGCCCGGGCGAGGTCGAGAAGAGCGGGGTCTCGGGCGGCGCCTGGTCGGCCTTGCTGCGCAGCTGCGTCTGGGTGCAGTAGAGCTCCTGATCGACGAAGATCCGGATCTGGGCATGCTCGGCGCTGGCGTAGTCGCTCAGGTGCACCGGGGTGCGGTCGCAGTTCAGGCTCGGGCCGACGAAGCGCAGCCGGTGGCTCAGCTCCTGCTGAAGCTGATCGGCGGCCGCACGGACCTCATCGTTGAACTGGCCGCGGACCTGGCGGGTGGTGAACATCCCAACGATCCCGGCGAAGCCGGCCAGGATCACGAAGGTCAGCGCGGCTGAGCCGCCGGCCAGGCGCCAGCGGATCGGCAGCGACCTATACGCGGAGAACGTAGCCCGCGCCGCGGATCGTATGTAGGAGCCTCGGCTCACCGCCGGCTTCCAGTTTCCTCCGTAGGTTCGAGACGAACACCTCGATCGTGTTGGTCATCGAAAATGGGTCATAGCCCCACACCTCGTCGAGCAGGCGCTGGCGGGAGATCACGATGCGCTCGTTGCGCATCAGGTACTCGAGCAGCTCGAACTCGCGCTGGGTGAGGTCCATCGTCCGCTCGCCCCGGCGGACCTCGTGGGTGTCCGGATTCAGCTTCAGATCGCCGACGGTCAGCGTCGCCTGGCCGCGCGGCGGGCGGCGCCGGAGCAGCGCACGCATGCGCGCCAGCAGCTCCTGGCGCTCGAACGGCTTGACCAGGTAATCGTCGGCTCCCGAGTCGAGGCCCTCGACGCGCGACTCGAGCGCGTCACGCGCGGTGAGGACGAGGATCGGCACGTCGTCCTCACCCTGGCGCAGCGTCCTCGCGACCTCGATCCCGTCCAGGCGAGGCAGGCCGAGATCCAGGATCACGAGGTCGGGCAGGAACGCGTGCGCCTGGTCGAGCGCGCTGACGCCGTCGCCGGCGAGCCGAACCTCGTAGCCCTCCATGCGCAGCGAGCGCTGGAGTACGTGGGCGATCGCCTCGTCGTCCTCGACCACGAGCACGCGCGGGGGGCGTTCGTAATCCGTCATTTCCCGGCAATGGTAAGCGGGCCGGCTGCCGAGGCCGGCCGATCTTTACGCATCGTTCATCGGGCAGGAGCCGATCGGCCGGTGTCGAAGTCGGTTCTTCTGACCATGGCTGCCGCCCGCAAGAGGACCAAGCCGCCCCGGCGCGCCCGGCGCTCGCTGTTCGCCGGCCGCCCGGCGGTGGCGCTGCCACGCTTCGAGCTCGAGCCCCACCACATCGATATCGCGGGGTTGGCGCTCGTAGCGGTTGGCATCTTCCTGGCCGGCGTCGCCTACGCCCGCTGGTCGGGCGGGGCGCTCGGCGGCGGCGCGATCACCGCTTTGCGCTTCCTGCTCGGAGCGCTCGGGTACGCCGTGCCCGCGACACTGGTCGTGGCCGGCGCGCTGATCCTGGTGCGCCAGCTTTGCCCGCCGGTTCGCCCGCTCCGCACGGGCGTGATCTGCCTCACCGCGGCGCTCACGCTCGCCCTCGCCGCGGGGACGCTCGGCGTCGGGCCGGGGGCCGCCCAGGGAGCGGTTTTCTGGTCGGCGCGGACCGCGGAAGCGCGCGGCGGCATCCTCGGCCAGACCGAGTTCTGGCTCACCGCGCATCTGCTCTCGCGGCTCGGGGCCGACATCCTCGCGGTCTTCCTGTTCATCGCCGCGCTGATCCTGCTCACCGGCGCCACGATCGCCGGCGTGATCCGCGCCACCCGGGCGCAGGTAGCCGAGACCCGGCGCGTGATCCGCCGCTCGAGCGAGGAGCTGGTGACGCTCGCCCGCCGGCCCGCCACAGCGGCCGCGAGAGCGGCCGCGGCCTCGGCGCCGGCCGAGCGCGAGCGGGGCACGGAGCCCGAGCCGCTGCTGCCGCCGGAGCCCGACACCTCGGAGCTCGTTGTACGCTCGACCCACGTCGAGGCGCCCCCGAATGCCGACGTGCGGGCGCCACCCGAGCTCGAGGAGCCGGCCGTGGAAGAGCTGGGGCAGCTCGGGGATGAGAGCGGGCCTCCCGCCGTCGCGGTCGCCGCGAACGGCCTCACTCCGCAGGGCCGCTATCGCGCCTCGGTGACCGAGGACCCGGACTTCCACTGGCAGGTCCCCTCGCCCCGCTTCCTGGTCCGCTCGAGCGGCGAGGCGGCCAGGCCGGACACCGAGGGCCAGGAGCAGGTGGCCCGGACGCTGATCGAGACGCTCGGGCACTTCGGCATCGACGCGAAGGTGGTCGGCCGTGTGACCGGTCCCCACATCACGCGTTACGAGATCCGCCTCGCCCCTGGCACCAAGGTGGCCAAGGTGGCGCAGCTCAAGGACGACCTCGCCTACTCGCTGGCGGCGACCGAGATCCGCATCCTGGCGCCGATCCCCGGCAAGCAGGCGGTTGGGGTCGAGGTGCCGAACGCCCGCCGGCGGATCGTCCACCTGGGCGACGTCTTCCAGCCGCCGCCGGCCGAGTGGTCGCCGCTCACCGTATGGCTCGGCAAGGACATAGCCGGCCGGGCGATCGGCGCCGACCTGGCCAAGATGCCACACCTGCTGGTGGCCGGCACGACCGGCGCCGGCAAATCGGCGTGCGTCAACGCGATGCTGTCCTCGATCCTGCTCCGCGCCACTCCGCACGAGGTCAGGGTGGTGCTGGTCGACCCCAAGCAGGTCGAGCTCAACCACTATGAGTCGGTGCCGCACCTGCTCACCCCGGTGATCACCAGCCCGCGCATGGCCGCCAACGCGCTCCAGAACCTGGTCAAGGAGATGGAGCAGCGCTACTCGATCATGTCCCTGGCCCGCACCCGCTCGCTACCCGAGCTCAACCGGGCCCGCGACGCGCGCGGCGAGCCGCCGCTGCCCTACATCCTGTGCGTGATCGACGAGCTGGCCGACCTGATGATCGTCGCGCCGGCCGACGTCGAGGACTCGATCATCCGCCTCGCGCAGAAGGCTCGTGCGGTCGGCATCCACCTGGTGCTGGCCACGCAGTCGCCGCGGGTCGACGTGATCACCGGGATCATCAAGGCCAACGTGCCGTCCCGGATCGCCTTCGCGGTCTCGAGCCAGACTGACTCACGCGTGATCCTGGACCAGAACGGCGCCGAGGCGTTGCTCGGCCAGGGCGACATGCTGTTCTCGCCCGTCGGGTCGAGCAAGCTCCAGCGGATCCAGGGCGCGTACATCGACGAGGCGCAGATCCTCGAGCTGACCGACGCGTGGCGCCGCCAGGGCCAGCCGGACCTGCACGAGGAGCTGCTCGCGGAGGTCGAGCCGGCGGAGGGCGAGCAGGGGGGAGAGGATCCCGACTTTCATCCCGACGAGGACCCGTTGCTCGAGGAGGCGATCGCGCTGGTCGCCCAGATGGGGACCGCGTCGACGTCCATGCTCCAGCGCCGCCTACGTCTCGGCTACACGCGCGCGGGGCGCCTAATCGACATGCTCGAGCGGCGGGGGATCATCTCGGGCTACGAGGGCTCGAAGCCGCGTCAGGTGCTGATCGGCGAGGCCGACGTACCGCGGATCCTCGCGCACCTGGCCGAGGCCGACGGCGGCGCGCCCGAGCCGCGCCGTGTGCGCGGCGACGCCGACGATCCATCGTGAGCGTGGCTGCTTACGCCGAGGCGCGCGCGCTGGCCGGCGAGCTGCGAGACGCCGGGCGGGATGATCTTGCCGCGCGGCTCGAGACGGTGATCGAGGAGGGATTCTCGGCCACCGAGATCCTCATGGGCCTGCGTCACGTGCTCAACCAGGCGGTGTCGCAGCTGCCCGCCGACTCGCTCCTCCGCGATCGCGCCGAGTCGCTGCTCGGGGCGATCCAGCGGGCACTGTCGCCGTAGGGTGGCCGAGCGCGGACCGGTCGGCCTCGCGCCGGGCAGCCTCGCCGGAACGTACCGTGGCGAGTCGTCCGGCTGGACGCTGCGCGCAGCGCAGCCCCTGACAAACTAGAACCTGCGATGGCGGACATCGGCATCACCCTGCGCGAGGCGCGGTTGCGCGCCCGGGTCGAGATCAGCGACGCCGAAGCGCGGACCAAGATCCGGGCCAGGTATCTGCGGGCGATGGAGAACGAGGAGTGGGAGCTGCTCCCCGGACCGGTGTACGCGAAGAGCTTCCTGCGCACCTACGGCGACTTCCTCGGCCTCGACAGCCGCCTGCTGGTCGACGAGTACAAGCGGCGCTACGAGCGCCCCTCCGACCAAGACATGCGCCCGATCGCCGTGCGCAGCCCCGAGCGCCGCCGCGCCCGGCGGCGCGTGCGGATTCCGCCGTGGGCGGTGATCGGTGGCGTCCTCGTGGCCGTCGCGGCCGCCCTCTACGTCGTGGGCAGGTACACCGGCAACACCACGAACACGACTCCGCCGGTGACGGCCAAGCGGAGCCCGCCGCGGGCGCGCCATCCCGTCCACCACGCGGCCCACCGGCCGACCGCGGTCACGCTTTCGCTCGTGCCCACCGGGCAGGTGTACGTGTGCCTGGTCGACGGCAACGGGAAGACCCTGATCCCGGGGAGAATCTTCGCGCCCGGGGAGACGATCCCAAGCCAGCGGGCGGGCAAGCTGCTGCTCACGCTCGGCAACGCATCGGTCAAGATGAAGGTCAACGGCAAGGACGTGAACGTGAGCACATCGCCCACCTCGATCGGATTCCTCCTGCTGCCTTCGGGCACCCACCCGCTGCCCGCCGCCCAGCAGCCGACGTGCACGTGAACCCGCGCGCCGGCATCCTGATCACCGGCACCGAGGTGCTGAGCGGCATCATCTCCGACCGCAACGGCCCGTGGCTGTCCGAGCGCCTGCGCGAGCTCGGGGTCGACGCGGCGACGATCCACATCGTCGGCGATCGGGCCGAAGACCTGCTCGCCGCGCTTCGCTTCATGGCCGGCGAGGGCATGGCACTGATCATCACCAGCGGCGGCCTTGGTCCAACCGCCGATGACCTGACGGCCGAGATCGTCGGGCAGTTTCAGGGCCGCGAGATGGTGCTGGACGAGGAGCTCGAGACGCTGATCGCCGAGATCCTGCGGCCGATGATGCGGCGCTGGCCGGGGATCGACGAAGAGGCGATCCGGATCTCGAACCGAAAGCAGGCGGTGATCCCGAGCGGCGCCACCGTGCTCGATCCAGTCGGCACCGCCCCGGGCCTTGTCGTCCCGCCGGCTGACGGCGCCACCGGGCCGACCATCGTCGTGCTGCCCGGCCCGCCGCGCGAGCTCCAGGCGATGTGGCAGACGGCGATCGCGACGGAGGCGTTCCGCGCCGCCGCGGCGGGGGCGCCGACCTACCGGCGGGAGATCGTCCGTCTGTTCGGCATTCCGGAGTCGGAGATCGCCAGGACGCTGCGGGCGGCCGACGAGGCCGGACTGGAGCTCACGCCGCTCGAGATCACCACCTGCCTGCGGCGCGGAGAGATCGAAGTCGCGACCCGGTACGAGCCCGCGGCCCAGGAGGCCTACGAGCGGCTGCTGGCGTTCCTCCGCGCTCAGCACGGCGACGTCCTGTTCTCCGCGGACGGCTCGACCGTCGACGATCAGGTGGTGGCGCTGCTCGACGGACGCACGGTCGCGGTGGCGGAGTCGTGCACGGGCGGTCTGATGTCGGCCCGGCTGACCGAGCGGGGCGGGTCCTCGGCCTATTTCCTGGGCGGGATCGTCGCCTACTCCAACGAGGCCAAGGCATCGCTGGTGGGCGTCGACCCGGCGCTGATCGCGGACCGGGGCGCGGTCTCGGCCGAGGTGGCGGAGGCGCTGGCCGACGGCGCGCGGGCGCGCCTCGGCGCCGATCTGGGGATCGGCATCACCGGCGTCGCCGGCCCGGGCGGCGCGACCGACGATAAGCCGGTTGGGTTCGTCTGCTTCTCGGTCAGCGCCAGCAACGGCGCGCGGCTGACCCGGAGCGTACGGCTGCCGGGCGGTCGCTCGGACGTGCGAGAGCGCTCGACCACCGTGGCGATGCATCTTCTGCGCCGGGTGCTGCTGGGCGAGGGTGCTTCGGCGGCGGGCGCCGGCGCGGCGGGGGCGTCCACGGCGGCCGCCGGCTCGGCGCGTGGGCGAGCGGGCGCCGGCTGAGCCTGCGGGCGGCCGGGCGCCGGCTGACCGCCCGGGAGAGCGGGCGCCGGCTGACCGCCCGGGCGAGCGGGCGCCGGCTGACCGCCCGGGCGAGCGGGCGCGCCTCTTCATTGCGCTCGAGCTGCCGGCGGCGGTGCGCGAGGCCGTCGTAGCGTGGCGCTCGGCAGCGGTGCGCGACGCCGCCGGACTGCGCCTGATCCGCCCCGAGGACCTGCATGTGACGCTGTGCTTCCTCGGCTGGCAGGACGCCGCGGCGGTCGGGTCGATCGTAAGCGCATGCACAGCGGCGCTGGCGGGCAGGCGGGCCGCCGCGCTCGAGGTCGCCGAGGCGATCTGGCTGCCCGCCCGCCGGCCACGGGTGCTGGCGATCGCGCTCACCGATCGCGGCGACGGACTGTTCGAGGTACAGGGCGTCCTGTCGCGGGTCCTCGCGGCCGGCGGGTGGTATCGGCCGGAGACGCGTCCCTTCCTGGCCCACGTGACCGTGGCCCGGGTGGCGCAGGACCGCCGGTCGGCGCGCCGCGGGACGCTCCGCGAGCCGCCGGCGATCGCCTTCGAGGGCTCGCGGGTCACGCTGTACCGCTCACGGCTCGGGGCCGGCGGCGCCCGCTATGAGGCGCTGGCCTCTCGCGAGCTCGTGCGCAGGGGTGCGTGAGGGCGGCCGCCTGGGCGGCCCTGGCTAGCCCGTCACGCTCGCTCCGGGATCGACCGATCCGCGTGCCCCTCGCCGCCGATCGGCGGCTCCATCCGCTCTCTCAGACACGATTGCCGCAGCTCGTAGCCGGGTTGTCACATCCGTGGCTTGTTTCGTTGCCGGAGACGGATCTAGCGTGCCGGTTCCGTCCGCCAGCGCCCCTACCGTGGGGTCAAAGCGCATGAGAGACAAGGAGCCCAACGAGATGAGCGATCACGACAAGGCCGGGGTCAGGCCGGACGCGACGTCGGACCCGAAAGTGGACGCCAAGCGGCAAGCCGCGCTCCAGGGCGCCCTCACTCAGATCGAGCGACAGTTCGGCAAGGGCACCGTCATGCGGATGGGCGATCCGGGCGCGCGCGTCGCGGTGGACGCGGTGCCGACCGGCGCGCTGTCGCTCGATATCGCGCTGGGGATCGGCGGCGTGCCCCGCGGCCGTATCGTCGAGATCTTCGGCCCGGAGTCGTCGGGCAAGACGACGCTCGTCTACCACGTCATCGCCGAGGCCCAGAAGCTCGGCGGGGTGTGCGCGTTCATCGACGCCGAGCATGCTATGGACCCGCTTTATGCCCGGCAGATCGGGGTCGACATCGATGAGCTGCTGGTCTCGCAGCCGGATTACGGCGAGCAGGCGCTCGAGATCGTCGACATGCTGATCCGCTCCGGCGCGGTCGACGTGATATCGGTCGACTCGGTCGCCGCGCTCACGCCGCGCGCCGAGCTCGAGGGCCAGATGGGCGATCAGACGGTCGGCGTCCAGGCCCGGATGATGTCCCAGGCGATGCGCAAGCTGGCGGGCAACCTGAACCGCACTCAGACCCTGTGCGTGTTCACCAACCAGATCCGGGAGAAGGTCGGCGTCATGTTCGGCTCGCCGGAAACCCAGCCGGGCGGCCGGGCGCTGAAGTTCTACGCCTCCCAGCGCCTGGACATCCGGCGGATCGAGACGCTCAAGGACGGCACCGAGGCGGTGGGCAACCGGGTGCGGGTCAAGGTGGTCAAGAACAAGGTGGCCGCGCCGTTCAAGCAGGCCGAGTTCGACATCGAGTTCGGCAAGGGAATCTCGACGTCGGGCTGCCTGATCGACTACGGGATCGAGCACAACATCGTCACGAAGTCCGGGTCGTTCTTTTCCTACGGGGACGAGCGCCTCGGCCAGGGGCGCGGCAACGCCAAGGCGTTCCTCGACGAGCATCCGGAGGTGGCCAAGGAGATCGAGGCGAAGATCTATGCGGCGCTCGGGATAGGGCGGGATCTCGTCAAGCCGATCGAGCAGCGCGAGGAATCGGCGCTGCAGGCGGTCGAGCCGGTGGCGGCGGCGCGGGAACGCGCGGCCTGAGCGCACTGCGCGGGTCGCTGGATGGCCGAGAGCGAACCCCGCGAGCGCCTCGAGCAGGCGCTCGAGCTGGCCTACCGCTACCTGAACCGCCGCGAGCGGACCGAGGCCGAGGTCCGGAGTCACCTCGCGACCAAGCGCATCGCGGCGCCCGTGGTCGAGCAGGCGATGAACACCTTGACGGATCAGGGCTACGTGAACGACGCGCGCTTCGCGCGGCTGCTGGCGGAGGACAAACGCGAGCTCGCGCAGTGGGGCAGCGAGCGGATCCGCGGCACGCTGGCCGCCCGAGGGGTGGAGCGGGAGCTGATCGAGGAGGCGCTCCGCCGACCGGAGTCCGAAGGAGAACTGGACCGGGCGGTGGCGCTGCTGCGCAGGCGCTTTCCGGCGCCGCCGGCCGACCGGCGGGAGCGCGAGCGCGCCCTCGGCGTGCTGCTGCGCAGGGGCTACGACCGCGAGCTGGCGCTCGCGGCGCTGGCCGTGCACGCGAGCGAGTCCGGCTCGGGGCGGTTTGCGCGCCCACGCCAGCGGTATTACGATGCGAGTAGCGAACGAATGGCCCCAAGGCCACTGAAACTCCCGCAAATTTGTGAGATTTGGATACCGGACTGCAGTGTTGACGGCATTTAGGGACGGACCGCTCGGGCCGCTTCCGCCATACCGACGAACCGCAACTTAGCCGCCGCCTGACAGGCGCTCGTCGCCTGGCCGGCATCCGTTTCCGTGCGTCCCGCACGGCCGCTCGGTCGCTCCGAAACCAAAGTGTTGAGGTGAGGTCCGGCCTTCGGGTCCGGACCGCCAGGAGGGAACGAGCATGGACATCATCGGTGCCGCAGCGCTGATCGCAGTGGGAATCGTGCTCGCTGTGGTCCTCTACGGTCGCACGCACGGCGCCCGAGCCGCGATCGCCGGCGGCGACGGCGTCGCCGTCGCGCCTGTCGCGCCTGCGGAGGCCGACCGGCCCGAGCGCGCGTCGGAGCTGGCGCGACGAGAGGCGGAGCTGGCGCGACGGGAGGCCGAGCTGGCGCGACGCGGCGCCGAGCTCGAGCGAGAACGGGACGCGCTGACCAGCGGGCGTGAGGAGCTGCACCGCGAGCTGGAGCGAATCTCTGGAATGTCGTCGGCGCGTGCCAAGCAGGTCCTCCTGCAGGAGGTCGAGGAGCAGGCTCAGCACGACGCGGCGCGGCGCATACG
This sequence comes from Solirubrobacterales bacterium, assembly GCA_019240655.1. Taxonomy (GTDB): domain Bacteria; phylum Actinomycetota; class Thermoleophilia; order Solirubrobacterales; family Solirubrobacteraceae; genus Palsa-465. Next base: position 6,933 of record JAFAXX010000089.1, on the reverse strand, counting down.
ACAGGTCGAGGAGCAGACCAAGCGCGAGGCCGACCGCCGGGTGCGCAACATCCTCTCCGTGTGCATGCAGCGACTCGCCGCCGGCCACGCCGCCGAGACCACCGTCTCGGTCGTGCAGCTCTCCGCGGACGACATGAAGGGCCGGATCATCGGCCGGGAGGGCCGCAACATCCGCGCGCTCGAGAACCTCACCGGCGTCGACTTCATCATCGACGATACGCCGGGCGCGGTCGTGCTCTCGGGCTTCGACGGCGTCCGCCGGGAGATCGCGCGCCTGACGCTAGAGAAGCTGCTCCAGGACGGCCGGATTCACCCCGCCCGCATCGAGGAGATGTACTACCAGGCGAAGTCCGAGCTCGAGGGCCACATCGTCGAGCTGGGCGAGCAGGCGGTGTTCGAGGCCGGCGTCCAGGGTCTGAGTCCGGACCTCGTCAAGCTCCTCGGCCGGCTCAAGTTCCGCACCAGCTACGGCCAGAACGTGCTGGCGCACTCGATCGAGGTGGCGCGGCTCGCGGCGATGATGGCCGGCGAGCTCGGCGCCAGCGCCAAGACCGCCCGCCGCGCCGCCCTCCTGCACGACATCGGCAAGGCGGTGACCCACGAGGTCGAGGGTCCTCATGCGCTCGTGGGCGGGGACCTGGCGCGCAAGCACGGCGAGTCCGAGGCGGTTGCCCATGCGATGGAGGCCCATCACAACGAGGTCGAGCCGCAGACGGTCGAGGCGGTCATCGTGCAGGCCGCCGATGCCTTGTCCGGCGCACGCCCGGGGGCCCGCGGCGAGTCGCTCGAGCAGTACGTGAAGCGGCTGCGCGACCTCGAACAGATTGCTACCCGTCACAAGGGCGTAGAGAAGGTCTACGCGATGCAGGCCGGTCGCGAGATCCGCGTGATGGTCGCCCCGGGTGCGATCGACGACGATGCGGCCACTCTGCTCTCCTACGAGATCGCGCGGGAGATCGAGAAGGAGCTCGAGTATCCGGGGCAGATCAAGGTCACGGTGATCCGGGAGTCACGCGCCGTCGAGTACGCCCGCTGAGCGGTTTCCGGGCTGGCGTGACGCCGGTCCTCGAGTCCGGCCCGCAGCCGCGGCCACGGCCGCCCGCGGCTAGCCGCCCTCGTGGTGGTGGTGATGCGGGATGGCCCCGGGCGCCGTCCACACGTGGTACTGGGGGATCAGAGAGACGGCGAGAACGACGCCGGCGAGCAGCGCCCCCGCGATCGTGAGCGCGCGCCCGGCGGCACCCGGCGAGCGGCCGGGATGCTCGACCCTCGCCCTCGCCACCCGCAGCGACCTGCCGAGCCGAGGGACGTGGCCGAGCACATGCAGTCCGGTGAACACGAGCCACACGATGAAGCTCACCTTGTGGATTAGCACCGGCGTGCCGCGGTGGCTCGGGCCAACGAACAGGAGGAGGATCCCGGTCGCGAACACGACCACCGTGCTCAGCACGATGATCGGGGCGATCAGACGGAGCACGAGCTCCGGTGGACCCTTGTGACGGTACACCGGGTCGTGCGTGTAGTAGCGCGCGAACCGGTAACCCGTGCTTGCCATCTTCAGCCCCACGGGCCCGAGCAGCAACAGCCCGATGAACAGGTGCTCGGACATCAGCTGACCGATGAGCACGATCGTGAGGCCGAGCAGAGGCAGCAGGACGAGCAGGATCGCGCCCGCGGTCGCGGTCAATTGCTCGTTTCCGGTCGTGCCCCCGCCGAACCACGCTGCGGAGCGCTGCGCCGCGCGGCGGCGTTGCCCGCTCGCAGCCGCCGGCGGCGAGGCCACCGCCCCGCGCTGGCCAGTTTGCATAGTCATGAGTTTGCACCTTCGGTTCAATCGCCGTTCAGCCGGCAATGAGAAACCTCTTCCCGGCCATCGCGCACAATGTGACCGTGCCCAGCCACATTCTGGTGATCGAGGACGAACCTGGGATCGTCGACTTCCTTCACCGGGGTTTGCGGGCCCAGGGCTACGAGGTCTCGAGCGCGCTCGACGGCGACCACGGCCTCGCCAAGGCTCTCGGTGAGGAGGTTTCGCTGGTGGTCCTCGACATGCTGCTCCCGGGCCGCAGCGGCCTCGAGGTCCTGGAGACCCTGCACGACGCCAAGCCGACGCTCCCCGTGATCGTCCTCACCGCTCTCGGTGAGGTCGAGCACCGCGTGGCCGGGTTGGACGCCGGCGCCGTCGACTACCTCGCCAAGCCGTTCTCGCTCGCCGAGCTGTGCGCGCGAATCCGAGCGCAGCTGCGCGCGGCGGCGCAGGTGCCGAGCACCGATCTGCGCGCTGGAGACGTCGAGGTCAACCTGCTGACCCGTGAGGTCTACCGGGCCGGCGAGCTGATTCGCCTCTCGACGACCGAGTTCGAGCTGCTCGTGTACCTGATGCGCAACTCCGGACGCGTGCTGTCGCGCGAGCAGATCCTGCGCGCGGTGTGGGGCTACGAGTACGACCCGGGCACCAACGTGGTCGACGTCTACGTCGGCTACCTCCGCCGAAAGCTGCGCGGAGCCGGTCAGGACGATCCGAACGGCCCGCGGGCGGAGGCACCGATCGTCACGGTCCGCTCCGTCGGCTACCGCTTCAATGCGAGCACCTGAGCCCGCGCTGCGCAGCGGCCTCAGATGGCGACTGACGCTGTGGGTGGCGGCCGTCATGCTCGTCTCGGCGCTGGCGGTGTTCGCGGTCGTCTACCAGGACACCGGCGCCCAGCTGCGCAGCCAGATCAGGCACGACATCACCGACGACACCGGCCAGCTCGCGCAGTCGCTGAGGACGCTGCGGGCCGTATCGAGTACGGAGGTGAGCGCGGCGGCCCGGCGGTACATGACCGCGCTGCCGTACCGCGCCACCTCGACCCTGGTGTTCACGCTCGTCCCGGGCGCGGCGACGGTGAGCAACGTGCCGGAGGCGTTCGGCGCCGACCGGCCCGATCCTGGCGAGACGGCGGCCGACCAGCACAGGGAGAACGAGGAGGGGCGTTCGCTGGCGAAACCGCGCCCGGGCTACTTCACCCTTCCCCTGCCCGACGTCGGACAGACGTTGATCCTCGAGCGGCCGGTGCGGCTCGGGCAGCTCACCGCGGTCGTCGGCGCCGGGGAGCCGCTGACCACCGTGGAGCAGGCGCAGCACGGGGTGGCGCGCGCATTCCTGCTCGCCGGCGCCGCCGCGCTGGCACTCGCGCTGCTGGCCTCCTACCTAGCCGGGGCGCGCGTCTCGGCGCCGCTGCGGCGGATGGCGGCGATCGCGACGCGGGTGAACGCCGGCGATCTCGCCCCCCGGATGGAGCTCGCGGGCCGCCGGGGTGACGAGGTCCGCGTGCTCGCCGAGGCGTTCAACCACATGCTCGACCGGCTCGCCGAGGCATTCGGCAGCCAGCGAGAGTTCGTCGCCGATGCCTCTCACGAGCTGCGCACGCCGCTCACGGTGATCCGAGGCCAGCTCGAGGTACTCGCCGCTCAGGAGGATCCCTCCTCCGACGAAGTCCGTCGCGTGGAGCGCCTGCTGCAGGCCGAGATCGCCCGCATCAGCCGGCTGGTCGACGATCTGCTCGTGCTGGCGCAGGCCGATCAGACGAACTTCCTCCGTACCGAGGCGGTCGACGTCCCGTCGTTCGTGGAGGAGATCTGGGATGGGATCAGCCTCACCGCCGACCGACGCTTCGAGCTCGGCCCGGTCCCGGACGGATCGCTTCAGGCCGACCCCGACCGCCTCGCCCAGGCGTTGCGCAATCTCGCCCGTAACGCGATCGAGCACACGTCGGAGGCCGACGGCGTCGTACGCCTGGAGGTGCAACCGATGGACCGGATTGGCCTGCGCTTCGTCGTGACCGACGACGGTCCGGGGATACCGGCGCCGGAGCGCGAGCGCGTGTTCGAGCGGTTTCACCGCGTCGACGCCGCCCGCAGCCGCGCCAACGGCGGCGCGGGCCTCGGCCTGCCCATCGTCCGCGCGATCGCCGAGGCCCACGGTGGGAAGGTGGTCGCCGCCGAGGCCAACGGCCGGGGCGCGCGGGTCGAGCTGATGCTGCCGGGCTTCGCGGGGCAGGGCAGCTGAGGCGGTCCGGGCGCGCGGGCGCTCGGTACCCTTGGCCCGAGGATGAAGCGCTATCACCTCACCACCTTCGGCTGCCAGATGAACGAGCACGACTCCGAGCGGATGAAGGGCATGCTCGAGTCGCTCGGCTACAGCGAGGCGCGGGCGCGCGACCAGGCCGACCTGATTCTGTTCAACACCTGCTCGATTCGCGAGAAGGCCGACGACCGGTTCATCGCTCATCTCGCCGAAGCCAAGAAGGCAAAGTCAGAGCGCGCCGACGTGGTCGTCGGCGTCGGCGGCTGCTGGGCACAGTCCGTGAAGGAGGAGGTGTTCGCGCGCTTCCCGTTCGTCGACGTGGCGTTCGGCCCTGGCCAGGTACACAAGCTGGCTGAATTTCTCACCAGCGACTCGCTGACCGCCCAGGGATTCTTCGAGTTCGAGGGCTTCACCGGACGGCTCCCCGCCAAGCGGGCCCGGGAGTACCAGGGCTGGGTCCAGATCAGTGTGGGTTGCAACTGCGTCTGCTCTTACTGCATCGTTCCATCGACGCGCGGGCGAGAGGTGAGCCGTCCGTCGAGCGAACTGGTGGCCGAGGTTCAGCGTCTCGCCGCGGACGGCGCGCGCGAGGTGACGCTGCTCGGGCAGAACGTCAACTCCTACGGCCGCGATTTGTCCGGCGGGGAGCGGGTGAGCTTTGCCCGCCTGCTGGAGATGGTCGACGCCGTGGAGGGAATCGACCGGATCCGCTACACCAGCCCCCACCCGAAAGACATGCGTGAGGACGTGATCCGCGCCCACGCCGAGGTCTCGGCGGTGTGCGAGCACATCCACCTCCCGCTGCAGTCGGGATCGAGCCCCGTGCTCAAGCGGATGCGCCGGACCTATACGCGCGAGCGCTACCTGGACCGCGTGGCGCTCATCCGCGAGCACGTGCCGGATTGCGCGATCACCACCGACATCATCGTCGGTTTCCCGGGGGAGACCGAGGAGGACTTTCGCCAGACGCTCGAGGTCGCCGAGGAGGTGGGCTACGACGGCGCGTTCACGTTCATCTACTCCCCGCGGCGCGGGACCGAGGCCGCCACGCTGCCCGACCGAGTTCCCCACGAGATCGCGACCGAACGGATGGCGCGGCTCGTCGAGGTGATCCAGCGCCGCGCGCGCGAGCGCGCCCAGAGGTTCGTCGGCCGGACGCTCGAAGTCCTCGTGGAGGGGCCGTCGCGAACCGATCCGGCCCGTCTGCGCGGCCGCTCGCGCCACAACAAGGTGGTCAACTTCGCGGGCCTCGCCGGGCCCGGCGAGCTGGTGGAGGTCGAGATAACCGGCGCCACCAGCCAGACGCTGTCTGGTGAGGCGTCGCTGCTCTCGCGGCTGAGCTGAGTCATCGCGCCGGCACCGTAAGGGCTGCCGGCGGGCAATCCGCTCCTTCCTCCCGATGTGGCCGCCCGGTCCTTACATCAGGCTTGACGCTATGAACACCGCTCAAGCACACACCGGGCCGTTAGTCGTTCGCCTCGCCACCGCCGCCGATCGAAGCTCGCTGAGAGCGCTCGCCGAGCTCGACTCCGCACCGCCGCCGTCCGGCGCGACGCTCATCGCCGAGCTCGGCGGTCGCCCGGTCGCCGCTCTCTCGCTCACGGACGGAGACGCCGTGGCCGATCCGTTCATACCGACGAGCGAGATCGTTGAGCTGCTCCGGCTCAGGGGCGATCAGCTCAGACCGCGATTGGCGCCTCGCGGCTCTGCAACGAGGCCCCGATTGACGCGGAGACGACGAGCGCGATTCCGGCGATCTCCCTGGCGCTTAGGCCTTGCTTGAGGACGATCAGACCGGCGAGCGCTGCCATCGCCGGTTCGAGGCTCATCAACACCCCGAAGACCGCGGGGCGGATCCTCCGGAGCGCCTCGATCTCGAACGAGTACGGGATCGCCGAGGACAGTACCCCCACGGCGGCGCCAAGCGCCAGCGACCGGCCGTCGAGGAGGTGCCCGGCGCCTACGATCACGCCGGCTGGAAGCGTCGCGACCAACGCCACACAAAGCGCGAGCGCGAGGCCGGTGCCGCGTTCGAACGCGCGGCCGACCCGAGCGTTGAGCAGGATGTACGCGGCCCACAGGCAGCCGGCGACCAGCGCGAGCACGGCACCCAGCGCGTCGAGGCCGTGGGTCTGACCCCGGGTCAGCGCGACGATCCCGCCGGCCGCTAACGCCACCCACAGCAGGTCGATCCAGCGGCGCGACCCCGCGACCGCGACCCCCAACGGACCGACGAACTCGATCGCCACCGCGATTCCCAGCGGGATCCGGTCGATCGCGTAGTAGAAGCTCAGGTTCATCCCCGCCAGCACCAGGCCGAACGTAGCGGCGAGCATCAGCTCGCGGCGGCTACGGCCTCGCAGCCGCGGCCGCCAGAGCGCGAGCACGATGATCGTTCCGAACAGCAACCGCAGGAGCACGGCGCCCGCGGGGCCAATCTGGGCGAACAACTTCGCCGCCAGCGCCGAGCCCAGCTGCACCGACGCGATCGCGCCGACGACGAGCGCCGGCGAGGGGGCGCGTGCGAGGAGCCCGCCCTCGGTCGCCGCGCTAGCGCTCCGGGGCGCCAAGCGGGTCACCCAGCGAGGCGAGGTCCTCACCCACAGGGTCTATAGCAGAGCGCCACAAAAGAGCTTTCTCATCTGCGTCAAAAAGCAGGAACGCACCCGGTGGGCGTTGAACCGCCACCCATGACGTCCTCGCCTGCCCTGGCTCGCGGCCAGGTCGGCCCGCCACCTCGCTACCGGGCTCGGGCGCTTGACGCGCCGCCCCGGCGCGAGCGGGCGCGGGCCGGCGTGGTCCTCGAGGCCTGTCGCCCACGTCAATGGCTGAAGAACGCGGTGGTGGCCCTTCCGCCGGCCGCG
>JAFAXX010000175.1 GCA_019240655.1 Solirubrobacterales bacterium | reverse complement strand
AGCGCCGACCCCCCTGCGTTTTGTTGACGATCTATCCGTTCGGCGGCGTGGGGACGAGGCTCGTCATCAGCTTGGTGGTGCCTTCCATCCTCAAGGACGTAGGCGTCAACCAGGGCAGCAACATCCCGCCCGAGATCGAAGTTGCCGTGGGTGCGTGATCGCTGCGCTGTGGGACCGGTGAGGGAACGAAGTCCGAGTGATGGTGTGATGAGCGAGGCGAGCGTGATGGCCCGCCTCGCCGAGCACCGTGTTCCAGGCCGTCGTCGTTCGCAGTCGTTCGGCCTCGCTTGACGTTCGGGCGACCAGTTTCGTTCCCCGTGGCGACGCGACACAGGTCCTGAGGACCATAACTCTCGCTCAGCGACCAGGATCGCGGCCGCGGCGCTGACGCGCGCGGGCCGGGGAACCTTTTCGTCGCGCGGGGCACGACGGTTACGGCAGCGGCGACGTCAGCACTCACGGTCCGCCCACCGGTGAGAACGCCTACATCGCGGATCACTCAGGTCCCGGACGCGCTGCTCGGCGGCCTGCCCGAGGCGCGGATCGACCGGCGCGCACGGCGCTTCGCGCGCGTTCTGGCGCGCGCCACGTCGCCCAGGCGGCGGTGACCTACCGGCGGCCCTCGCGCGGCTCGGTCCTCGCTGGCGCCACGCTCGACGCCGCCCACGCGGCGTCGATGGCCATGATCGCGCTGCTTGATCGCAGGCGCCGCGGGCTCGCCAGCGCCAACGCCCTCGGCGCGACGGCGCGCTCGCCGGCCTGCTCGAGGTCAAAGCTGACCGACGTGCGCGCGCTCGTCATCTCCGACACTCAGGCGGGCGGTGCCGGCCGCGGCCCAGGCGCGCCTGAAGCCACCTTGCGCCGCGTGCTTGGAATAGCGCACCCGCGGCGGAGCCAGGCTCATCACGTGCCATCGCCGCCCCGGCGCGTGGTGAGCCCGCTCGATTCCTCTAGCTCTGGGTGCGGGCGCGCCCCAACCAAACCGAGCTACGCTGTTTCCGTGTGGCGGCGAAGCGCAAGCCTTCCCGTACGGATTGCGAGAACGTTCCTGGTCGTGTTCGGCCCGTTGACGGTGGCGATCGCAACCATCCCCGTCTTCGGGCCGGTCAGCGACAGCGACGGTGTCGCCAAGGGGCTTTTGACGATTTCGATGCTGTGGGTCACGTGCGCGCTGCTCCTCGTGCCGGCGTTGCTGTTCAACGAACCGCCGCCTCCGGAATCCCCGGACACGGACGGTCGCGGCGGTTCGGGGCCGCCGCCGAAGCCGACGACACCGCCGCCGAGCGAAGGCGGCAGTCCGCTCCCGGACGCCGACCAATCGCGGGAGCGGATTCGGGACCATCGCCGAAGCCGCCGGCGGCTTCCGGCGCGGCGGCCCAGCGTCGAGCCCGAGCCCGCACCCGTCCGCGACTGACCGCGACCTCCGGCATCCAGTCATCTGCCGACGCTCGGCCTGGCAAGCCACCGGCGCCGGCCCCAAACTCCCCCGTGCGCTTGTGGGAGCGTCGCGCCATTCTGGGCCGCGGCCGTGCTTTTCACCGAAACCGCGCCTCGGTGCTCACACCACCCCTGCTGGCTACGGGAGCGACGCAGAAGACCCACGCACAGTCGAACCGGATTCACGCAAGCTCAGCTACTTCACGCGACGCAGCTCTCGTCGCTACTGCCTTCTTTTGTCGGCGACCGGCCGGAGGGGCAGCTCCCGCCCCGGCGCCCCAGGTGGCGACATTGCAGAAGGAAGGTTGGCGCCGAGGCAGGCCGTGAGATCGTTCCAAAGCGCATGCGAGATGTCCGCTGACGCCGGCAACGCTTGACAGCATCGCAGAGGTGGAGCGCATTCTTATTCTCGGCCGAGCGGGTGCAGGCAAGTCGACGCTCGCCCGCCGCCTCGGCTCGCTCACTGGTTACCGATCATCGAGCTCGATAATGGCTCTGGGGGCCGGCTCTTGAGCCGACGCCACGCGACCGGTGGGTCGATATACAACACGAGCTCATCCAGCGCGAGCGGTGGGGACTGGTGGACCACCTCACCGCCGAAGGCCGGATCCGACCCATTGCGCTCAGAACCCTGCACTTGCTCATCGCCCACGGCGCAGCCGCCCCTTCACCCTCCTCCCCCCTTAGCCAAACGGCTGGACCCGCGCCAACCCACTGGCTCACCAGAACGTCGAGCGCCACGCCGACCTCACCTGCGAGATCGTCATCAGCGGCCTTCGCCTCCAGGCCCGCGTCAACACCGCTCGACGTCTCAGCGCCTCGGACGCTCGGTGCGGGTGGTTGCCTGCCCTGGCGCGCTGAGCGGACCGGATCCCAGCTGGTCGACACGGCGCGGCGCCGGCTGACTCGGCATCGAGTCGACGCCGGGCGGACTGAGGCGGGGTCCAGTGACAAACGGTTGCCCCCGTCGCCGAGGCGGAGTTCTAGACGGCGAGACAACCGTTCAGCGGGGCGCGCCGTAGAGCCGCTCGGGAGTTCGACGATCAGGCCCTCCGGCCTGCGGATGTGGCCGAGGAGGCGCGTGTTCTCGAGGAAGGACACGTCCGCGACCTGATGCAATCGAGGCGATCCCGCGCTCCAATGCCATGCCGTCGAGTGGTACGCCGACATGTAGCGTTTCGCCTCGACCGTCTCGGTCCAGACCTTCACCAGGTGCTCCCAAGCTGTTTTGCGCTTTGTCAGCCGATGCGGCGAGCGGCGTCTCGGTTGAGATCAATTGACCACGCTCCCGCGACCCTCGCCCGAAGATACGATCGCACAAGCGCTCTGGAAGCCATCGCCCACGCGAGCTGGCGACTGAAACCATGAAGGCCGAGATGCTGTCTGGTGGCGAGGCAATCGTGCACTCGTTGCTGCGTGCGCGCGTCGACACCGTGTTCGGGATCCCCGGTGTGCAGACCTACGCGCTCTACGATGCGCTCGCTCGTGCCCAAGACCGCTTGCGTGTCGTGACCCCGCGCCACGAGCAGGCCGCGGGTTACATGGCCTTCGGCTACGCGCGCTCAACCGGACGCCCCGGCGTGTTCAGCGTCGTGCCAGGGCCGGGCGTTCTCAATGCCGGCGCCGCGCTGTGCACCGCTTTTGGCGCGAGTACGCCGGTGCTGTGCGTCACGAGCCAGGTGCCCTCGCCGTACATCGGCTCGGGCCTGGGGCATCTGCACGAACTGCCAGACCAGCTGGCGACGCTGCGTACGATCACAAAATGGGCTCAGCGAATCGAGCATCCCGCGCAGGCGCCGGGGATCGTCGCCGAAGCGTTGCGCCGGGCCACGTCGGGTCGGCCGCGCCCCGTTGCCGTCGAGACGCCGTGGGATGTGCTCGAGGCACGGGCCCCGGTCTCCCTGGACGTACAGCCGGTGGGTGAGCCGGTGCCTGACCCGGATCCCGACGCCGTAGATCGCGTGGCCGACGCGCTCGCCACTGCGCATAACCCGATGATCATGGTCGGCGGCGGCGCACAGCACGCCGCCGAGGAGGTTCGAGCGCTGGCCGAGCGCGTGCAGGCTCCAGTGGTCCCGTTCCGAAGCGGGCGCGGAATCCTCACCGACGAACACCACCTTGGCTTCACCTGCGCGTCTGGCTTCGAGCGTTGGCATCAGACGGACGTCGTCCTCGGAATCGGCACACGCATGGAACTGATGTGGTTTCGCTGGCCTGACCGGCGACCGGGACTGCGCGTACTGACGGTCGACGTAGACCCGACCCAGCCACTGCGCCTAGGCGCCGAGCACGCGATCACGGCCGACGCCGCCGCTGGGACGCGGGCGCTGGTCGCGGCGCTTGACCGTCACGGCCGGCGCCGGCCCTCGCGCGCTGAGGAGTTCACGCGGATCAAGGCGGCCGTGGGCGAGAGAATCAACGAGATTCAGCCCCACGCAGCGTTGCTGGCGGCGATCCGCGCGGTGCTGCCACGCGACGGCTTCCTCGTGGAGGAAATCTGCCAGTGCGGGTTTACGTCGTACTTCGCCTTCCCCGTCTACTCGCCCCGAAGCTTCGTCTCCGGCGGTCATCAAGGCACCCTCGGCTTCGGGTTCCCGACCGCTCTCGGGGTGAAGGTGGCGAACCCGACAGCACCGGTCGTGGCGATCACCGGCGATGGCGGTTTCGGCTTCGGGCTGCAAGAGCTCGCGACCGCCGCGCAGGAGAAGATTGCCGTGGTCACGGTGCTGTTCGACAACGCCGCCTACGGCAACGTGCTGCGAGACCAGCACCGGCTCTTCAACGGCCGCGAGATCGGCGCACGCCTCAAAAACCCCAACTGGATCACGCTCGCCGAGAGCTTCGGCGTCGCGGCGCGAACCACCGCGCCTACCCCCGATGGGCTGGCGAGCACCCTCGATTGGGCGCTCGCGCTCGACGCACCCGCGCTCGTCGTAGTGCCGGTCGACGCCCGACAGGAACGGTCGCCATGGCCTTTGCTCATGCCCGCGTCCCGCACCGCCGCGTGAACGCGCGAGCATCATGGCGAACCAGAGCTCGGCCCCACCTCCGGTGCCGGGTGAAGGGTTTCCGCGAGCTCGATCGCGCCGCTCGGCGAGTCAGCCGAGCCCGCGTCGCGTGGCCAGAGGCTGGATGTTGGAGACCCGGATCAGCGGCGGCTCCGACGCCGCCGTCACCCACGCTCGCCGCGGCGGCGCGCCGCGGGTCGTGAGCGCTTGTGGGCGACGTACCGACCGCAAGCCCCTTGAGCTACCTCCACCGCACCATTTGTATCGGCATGCTGGATCGATCTTCCGGCTGGCCGCGCTACGGCTCGACGAAGGCGAAGTTCAGCTCCTCACCCCGCTTACGCGACTGCTCCTGATAGGCGAAGAAGCTGCGCGCGTCATCCTCGGTGTACGGCGTCGCCTTCGTCCAAGCGAACCGTTGGACGGTGGAGTCCGCGAACCCCATCACCTTCGCCGGCTCGCCAGGGGCGGAGAAGGACGACCTCGTCGGCCAGCGGCGGGCTCGGGAGGCGCAGCTCGGGCACGCTGACCTTAAGGTAGAAGGCGAGCGCGACCCTCAAGCTCGCGGTCGCCATCGCGGCTTAAGTCCGTCCCCGCTGAGGTTCGAAAGACTTGTCCCGACGAGGCCTGCGTCCCGGTTGCTCGGGGGTGCGGGCCGCTTGTCGTTATGGAGCGCCGGGCCGGAACGATCTCGCGGCAAAGCAAAAGCCCCGCCGAACAGCGAAGGTCATTCGTCCCCGAGGAGGATTCGTGTCGTGCCGAACGAGACACGCGAAGGTCGGGGTCGGACGAGCGCGACTATCGCGCGCCTGACCTCGCTGTGCACCGACCGGCGGACGTTGAGGCGCAATGGCACCCCACCGCCGCGCTGGTCGTGGAAATCGTCTCGCCGAACGACAAGACGTGGGACAAGCTCGATTTCTACGCCGCACACGGCGTGGACGAGTTGCTGATCGTCGATCCGCAGGTGCGGGCGGTTCACTGGCTCGGGCTGTCAGGCGGGGAGTACCGACCGCTTGAAAGAAGTGGCTTGATCGAGCTGAGCCGCGACGACCTCGCGGCCTGGATCACCTGGCCGTAATCGCTCGAGGACGCGCCGGCTGATCCTCTCGCCGGGCTGGGCGCGCGACCGACGCGCCGCTGTCTGGCGTCGCGTTTTTCCCCGGAGCGCCCGCTGATCCCCTTGCTCCTGCGGTCGCGGGTCTTCCGTCGTTAACGACACCGCGCCGTGACCGCTGCTCATGGCGGTCGCGCAGCACCCAACTGGTCCGGCCCTTGCGTGTTTGGGCGATCTCTTGGACGGCCGTCTGCGGGCTCGCCCTCACGAACAGGTGCACGTGGTCGAGCTCTACCGTGAGCCGGATCACGTCCATCCCGGGCCCCGCGCACGACTCGCCGTCGATCTGCCGAAGGTCGCCAGGAACCGCTCGACCAGCAGCCGCGTGCGCCGCTTCAGGCACCACACCGGGTGGTAGGCGACCCGGATGCACGCGATGCTCGTCCCCGCTGGTAATCCATATCGACACCACCGAGGCTCGCAACAAGACCGGACGGACGACTCGACACCTACCACCGTCTCCCGGTGCTCTGCGGCGAAGCCGAATTGCGCGAGCTGTTCCGGTGGGTGAGCACCCTGCCGGTTGACGATCGGAGATGATCACGATCATGAACGAGAACAGGGTGTGGCTTATCACAGGAGCGTCGAGCGGCTTCGGTCGCGCCCTCGCCGAGGCGGCGCTTGGCCGCGGCGACCGTGTCGTCGCGACCGCCCGGGATCCCGGCCGGCTGAACCTCGCTGCGGATGACGCCGTGCAGGTGATTGCGCTTGACGTCACCGACCCAGCGGAGCGGCTCAGCGCCGTCGATCAAGCGCTCGCGAGGTTTGGTCGGATTGATGTTCTGGTGAACAACGCCGGCCGGACGCAGGTAGGTGCGGTCGAGGAGACGACCGACGAGGAGCTGCGGTCGTTGTTCGAGCTGCATTTCTTCGCCCCGGTGGCGCTCATTCGCGCCGTGCTTCCGCACATGCGGGCTCAGGGCGGCGGCGCGATCGTGCAGATGTCCAGCGTCGGCGGTCAGGTCACGCCCGGCTTTGGCGCGTACTGCGCCACGAAGTTCGCTCTCGAGGGAATCACGCAAACCCTTCACGATGAGGTCGCTCCGCTTGGGATTCGGACGCTAATCGTCGAACCCGGCGCGTTTCGTACCGGCCTTTTCCGGCCGGATGCGGCATATCACTCGCAGCCGATGGCGGAGTACGCGCAGACGGTCGGGCCAACGCGCGACTACGTCAGCGGTGGCCACGGCTTGCAACCGGGCGATCCGGCGAAGGCGGCCCAAGCGATCCTGCGAGCGCTGGACGCAGACGAGCCGCCGCTGCGCCTGGTCCTCGGCGGCGACGCGATCGACAACATCCGCGCACGCCTCGATGAGCTAACCGACGAGCTCGGGCGCTGGGAAGACGTCGGACGCTCGACCGCCATTGACGGCGCTTGACCCAACACGGACCCTACGCGACGCTGGCAGTCGCTGGACGTGGTTCACGGCTTCCGCGCCGAGCCCGCGGCGTAGGCATACGGGTGGTGGAAGACGTCGAGCGCGCGATGCCCGGGGCCGATTGCGATCTCGAACGCTTGGCCGGACTTCGTGTCCTCGACCGAGACTGCGACGCGGTTGTGTCCGGGTGCCAGAGCAGTTGGACGTGGATGCCGTCGCTGTTCCGGCTGCCGAGTTAGCGAGGCATTTCGATGGTGGAGTTCGGGGCGTCTCGACGGATCATTGCTGGCTCCTCGGGTTGCGTGAGGTTCTGCCAGTACGACGAACGAGGTCGCTTGATATGGACATCGAGCGTTGATGCCTGGGATCGCCGTGACTACGACTCGGCCCGGGCGAGCCTGCCGTCCGCCGTGCATGTGGTCGTGAGGAGCGTCGAGCCGGAGGCACCTAGGGTCGACACCACCGGGGTCGCGGACTATATGGAGGGTCTGTGTCGGCTCCGCGGACGAGCCGCTCCCGGCGCGGCGGCTCGGGAGCGGCTAGAGGTGGGTCGGGCGATGAGCCACCGGCCTATGAGCTCCGGACCACCGATGGCGGCAGCCACCGCCCGCTGACCGCGGCCGACTTGGGCTCGTAAAGCCGCAGGTACAGCGAAAACGAACCGGAGGGTGCCGGCAGCCAGTTGCGGCGCTGCTTGCCCCCGGGGTCCCGGTGGGAGACATAAATGGTCAGGCCGCCGTGGCTGTCCCGGCGCAGCCCAGCGCTGCGGTCGCCGACGGCGTAGCGGTTCAGCGAGTTGGCGTAAAACAGGATCCGGCGGTCGTAAAGCGTGAGCGACCAGAACTGGCCCACCGGCGGTAGCCGCCCCGGGGCGAAGTGCACCGTGTAGCTGTGGGCGCCGGTCAGCGCGCGTCCCTCCGAGTCCTGGTCCTCGGTCATGTACAGCGCCTTTGAGTTTGTGTTGGCGCCCAGGCCGATCCGCGCCACGAGCGCGCGGTCCAGGTAGTGGTTCGTGAACATCGCCGTATCCGGCGGCGTCGTGGCCCAGCCGTTTCTCATCATTGCGGGCAGGTGACGCACGCGCTCGATGATCTGGTTCAGGACGCTTTGGCCGTCGGAGGCGGCGGCCGCGATTGCGCGGGCCTTAAGGCCGGTGAGGCCGCTGGCGGTCCGTCCCGGCCCCACGCCTGCCGCGGCGAAGGTACGCAGGGCGCAGGCATCCCCGACAGGCGGCGGATCGCCGCCCAGGTCGGACCCGAGCTCGTCGAAGAACGCAGTGCCCGATGGGACCTTAACCGGCTGGCGCCGGGGAAACTCGGGCAGAATCGTAGGGTGTGAGCGGACGCCGGCGACATAGCTCGGCAGCGTCTGCAGCGAGTACTGGGACAGCAGCGCCGTGGCAGTTGCCGTGTCCGCCGGCCCGGTGGCCAACGTGCGCCCCAGCAGCCATACCAGCCGGGTGGCCGAATGCACCAGATGAACGCCCGCGGGCAGGCTGCCGTGCCAGCCGGGTGGAGCAATCGCCGCCGTCTCACCCGTTCGCGCGGCGGCGCCGTCGCCGAGGTAGGAGACGATGTTCGTGAACGCATCCAGCAGCTGGATCACGGAATAGCGGCCGTGCGTGGGCGGCGTGTGGATCACCACCGGCCCGTTGGTCAGATCGAGCTGGGCGACGGAATACAGTGTGTCGTGGTTGGGGGCCACGACGGTGACGGTGCTCGTGTCGGCCAGCTTCCCAATCGAGACCATCAGGTTCCTGGGGAAGGTGAGGATTGTGCGGCGCACGATCACGATCGGGTAGCCGTATACGTAGGCGGCCAGGTCGGTCGCGTACAGCCGGGCGGCCGTAGTGCGACCGGCCCGGGACAGCTCGGTCAAGCCCTGGTCGAAGCGTCCCACGGCCGCCTTCAGCACCGCGTTCTCGGCCGTTCCGGCGGCCTTCGACACCGTACCCAGCTCACACGAGGCGCGGAGCGGCGGCGGCGCTGTGCTGGCCGAGGCCACGCCTCCGCCGGCACCAAGGATTACCGTGGCCAGCGCCGCTCGCGACCAGCCTGTGATGCGCACCGCGTCCGCGTCTCCCTCCTCTAGCCGCGGTCAGTCTAGCGGCCGGGACCTTGGCCCTGAAGGGCGGCCGACGCCGCCAGCGCGTCGTGGTGGTTAATACCTGGTATTGGTGACAGCGATCACCGCGCGGCGTGGTTCGCGTAGCGGCAACTGTGCTGGTAGGCGTGGTTTAGACAGAGTGTGCGCCTGCCACCGGAGTCGGGCAGGGCGTACGCTCGCCCGCGCGAAGGCCACCCTCGGCCCGGCGGTGGCGGGGTTAGCCTCGTCGCGGCGTGGGCGGCCCAGTAGACGCGCGGACGGCGAGCACCGGCGCCACGACCTCGCGCAGCGTTGCTTGTGGGCCGTCGGCCGCGATCGCCTGCGACAAGAAGCTGGTGGCGCACTCGGCCGCCTGCTCGACGTCCCACACGGTCGAGGTGAGGGGCGGCGCGAGTAGCCGGGAGATCGGGTGATCGCCGAAGCCGGCGACGGCGACGTCGCCGGGGATGGAAAGCCCTAGTTCCGCGCAGGCGGCGTAGACGCCGTAGGCGATTGAGTCGGAGAGGCACAACACTGCGGTCGGGCGTCCCGGGTCATCGAGGAGCTCGGCGGCGAGTGGCTGGGAGCCGTTGAGCGAATAGGCGCAGGGGACGACGCGGCAGTCAAGTCCGAGCGCGGCCGCCGAGAGGGCGGCCGCGCGTTCGGCGTCGCGCTCAGGTGAGGTCTCGACTGCCCACGAGAGCACTGTGATGCGCCGGTGCCCGAGCCCGCTGAGGTGCTGGAGCGCCTGCTCCACGCCGAGCTCGTTGTCGAACACCACCTCGCCTGCGGGAGCCACGCCGGGAAGTTCGTCGCCGATCGTAACCACCGGGAGTTGCCGCGCAATCGAGGCCCAGCCGCCGCTGGCCGGGCCGATCGGCACGACGACCAGCCCATCGACACGCTGGTCGACGAGCCGCTGGGCGAGTTCGAGTTCGCGGGCTGGCTCGCCGTCGGCGTCGGCGACCAGGGCGCTGAGTTCGGCGCCGTAGAGCTCGCGCTGGACGGCGCGCACGAGCTCCTGCGTCCAGAAGTCGGCGAGGCTGCCGACGAGCAGCCCGACGACTGCGGTCGCGCCGCCGGCCAGCGCCCGCGCGATCGGGTCGGCCTCATAGCCGAGCTTCTCGGCCGCCTCGCGGACGCGCCGCTCGGTCGCCGCGGACACCTGCTTGCCGCGCAGGGCATAGCTCACCGCGGCCGGGGACAGTCCCGTGTATTCGGCCAGCTCGCGGATCGTGGTGCGATGCTTGACGATCCCCCGCAGGCTATCTGGGTTGACACGGCAGGCGGTGATGCAGATAATTGTGAACCGGTTCACTGAACCGGTTCACAACCGATCTTGCGGGGTCCCTGCTGCGCGTCGATATCCACCAGCACCTTTGGCCCGAGCCGCTGCTGCGGGCGCTCGCGCGGCGTCGTGAGGCGCCGAGGTTGGTGCGTCGCCCCCCGGGCTGGATCCTGCGCGTGCGGGGCGAGGTCGACACGCCGGTCGTGCTCGCAGACCACGATCCAGACCGCCGTGCGGCGCTCGTAGCCGCCGACGGCCTGGACCGCGCACTGGTGGCGCCGTCGTCGCCGTTGGGCATCGAGGCGCTTTCCGCCGGCGATGCCGAGCCGCTGATCGCCGCCTACCACGAGGGGGTGGCCGAGCTGCCCGGGGCATTCGGAGCGTGGGCAGGTGTGGGGCTGGCCGAGCCGGATGCGGCGGCTGTGTCGCGCCTCCTCGATCAAGGGTTCGCGGGTGCCTGTGTTGCGGCCGACGCGCTCGCCGGGCCGGCGCGATTCGAGCGCCTCGGCCCGGTCCTCGAGACGCTGGAGCGGCACGACGCGCCGCTGCTGGTTCATCCCGGCCCGGCGCCGGAGCGCGATTTCACCGCGCCCGCGTGGTGGCCGGCTCTAACCGACTATGTC
>JAFAXX010000142.1 GCA_019240655.1 Solirubrobacterales bacterium | reverse complement strand
GTAGTCGGTGAACAGCGTCGGGGTCGCCACCGTGCCCACCCCGCCGGGATACACCGTGGACGGGTGCACGTGGCGGCCCTCCATCAGGCAGATCATCTCCCGCCCGATCCGGCTCATCAGCAGCGCTTCCTTGTAGGTCTCGCCGGTGAACGGGTTATAGGAGCGCATGATGTCGCCGATCGTGCGGTACCCGTGCAGCTCGGCGTGGCGCGCCTCCGCGCTCTGCGCGCGTTGCCACAGGCTCGGGTTGGTCTCCCTGACCATCTGTTCGCAGAAGTCGACGAACACCAGGTTGTCCTGGAAGATGATGTGGTCGAAGATGTACTCGGCCGCCTCGCCGAGGTTGACGATCCACTCGCCGAGCGGCGGCGGCTTGACGCCGTAGGCCATCTGTTGGGCGTAACACGAGCAGACGGCGTGGTTGTCGCCGCAGATGCCGCAGATCCGGCTGGTGATGAAGTGGGCGTCGCGCGGGTCCTTGCCCTTCATGAAGACGCTGTAGCCACGGAACAGCGACGACGTGCTCTTGCACGAGACGACCTCGCGGTTGTCGAAGTCGATCTTCGTGTAGATCCCGAGGTTCCCGACGATCCGCGTGATCGGATCCCACGCCATGTCGACGAGCTTGCCGGCTTCCGGCCTCACCCGTTCGCGCGTTGCTGCCATTTGGTCTCTCCTCTCAGGCGCGGAGCCGTTCTAGTTCCCCCACCGCGGGTGGTAGCCGGTGGTCAGCTCGGGACGGTTGTGACGCCACTTCGTCTCCTGGTTCATCGTCTTGTTGGTGACGGCGCGGAGCTTGCGGATCATCGGCCCGTACGCGCCGGTGAGCGCGGACGAGAGGCCACCGCCGGGCGGCGCGTCCATGAACGGCATGAACTTGTCGGGGAACCCGGGCATCGTGCAGCCGATGCAGATCCCGCCGACGTTCGGACAGCCGCCGATTCCCGCCATCCATCCCCGCTTGGGGACGTTGCAGTTGACCACCGGCCCCCAGCAGCCGATCTTCACCTGGCACTTGGGCGAGTTGTAGTCCATGGCGAAGTCGCCCTGCTCGTAGTACCCGGCGCGGTCGCAGCCCTCGTGCACCGTCTTGCCGAACAGCCACTGGGGACGCAGCGCCTCGTCGAGCGGGATCGTCGGCGCCAGGCCGGCGGCCTGGTAGAGCAGCCAGACCAGCGTCTCCATGAAGTTCTCCGGCTGCACCGGGCACCCCGGCACGTTCACGATCGGCAGCCCGCCGGCGGAGCGGAAGTCCCAGCCCAGGTAGTCGGCCAGCCCCATGCATCCGGTCGGGTTACCGGCCATCGCGTGGATGCCGCCGTAGGTCGCGCACGTGCCGATCGCCACCACGCCCCAGGCCTTGGGCGCCAGCTGGTCGATCCACCAGTTCAGCGTGAGCGGGTCGCCGGTCGCCTCGTCGTTGCCGAACGACGTCCAGTAGCCGTCGCCGTTGATTTTCTCGTTGGGAATCGAGCCCTCGATGACCAGCACGAACGGGGCGTCGAGCTCGCCTCGGGCGGCTTGACGGAAGGGCAGCAGGAACTCCTCGCCTCCGAGGGTCGGCGAGAGCACCTTGTTGTGGAGGTTGACCTTGGGAAGGCCGGGGATCGCCCCGAGCACGACGTCCTCGATCCCGGGCTGGCCAGCGGCGGTGATCGAGACCGAGTCGCCGTCGCAGCTCATCCCCTCCGAGATCCAGAGGATGTGGACCTCCTCGACGCCGGAACCGCTCCGCTCCTGCTGCTCAATCGCCATGGGTCACCCCTTCTGTCGTGAGGGCTTCGTTGTCATCGAGCTCGAGCGCGTCGACGAGCAGCTCCTCGCCGGCCACGATCTCCAAGTCCAGTCCGCCGCAGCGCCCGCACCGCAGCGGGAAGTCCGGCACCGTCGTCTCCGCGCCGCATCCGCGGCAGCGCCCCCGCGCCGGCACCGCCTCGATTGCCAGCTCGGCTCCCTCCAGCGCGCTGCCCTCGGTCAACAGCTGCCAGGCGAACTCGAGCGCCGCGGGCACCACCTGGCGCAGATGGCCGACCCGGAGCTCGACCCGGCGTACCGTCCGCCCGTCGGCATTCCGCGCGGCGATGGCGACGATGGCCTGGGCGATCGAGAGCTCGTGCATCGCCGCCGCTAGCAGATCCTCGGCAGGGGGTCGCCGACGAGCTGGTCCATCACCCGCCGGCCGCCGAAGCCCGTCTGCACCAGCACCATCCCCGGCGGCTCGGTGCGAACCTCGCCGATCTCGGCCGCCGCCTCACAGCCGGGCACGCTGCGGAGCGCAGCCAGGGCCGTCTCGGCTCGGTCCGGCGCCACGAAGGCGACGAGCTTGCCCTCGTTGGCCACGTACATCGGGTCGATCCCGAGGATCTCCGCCGCGCCGGCCACTGCGGGCTCGACCGGGATCGAGGCCTCGTCGACCAGCATCGCGACCGCCGAGGACCGGGCCAGCTCGTTGAGCACGGAGGCGACGCCGCCCCGGGTCGCGTCCCGCAGGCAGCGGAGCTGCGGGCCGACCGCGTCGAGCAGGGCGGCGACCGCCGGCCACAGCGAGCGGGTGTCCGACTCGATCTTGGCGTCGAGCTCGAACTCGCCCCGCGCGAGCATGATTGCGGTGCCGTGATCTCCGATCGTGCCGGACAGGAGCACGCGGTCCCCCGGCCGGAGCGCCGCCGGCGACAGCGTGGCGCGGCCGTCGCGCCGGCCGATCCCCGTCGTGCAGATGTACATGCCGTCGGCATGTCCCCGCTCGACGACCTTGGTGTCGCCGGCGACGATCTCGACCCCGGCCTCCCGGGCGGTGCTGGCGATCGCCGCGACCTCGGCGCGCAGCACCTCGGCCCCCAGCCCCTCCTCCAGGATCAGCGACAGGCTGAGCGCCACCGGGCGGGCTCCCGCCACGGCCAGGTCGTTGACCGTCCCGTTGACCGACAGCTCGCCGATCGAGCCGCCCGGGAAGCGCAGCGGCTTGACCACGAACGAGTCGGTGGTCAGCGCCAGCTCGACGCCGTCCACCGTGACGGCGCCGGCGTCGGCCATCGCCGCGAGCTCTCCGCCGCCGAGCGCCGGGACGAACATCCCCTCGATCAGGCTGTGCGTCGCCTTCCCGCCCGCCCCATGCGCCATGGTGATCTGCTCGTCGCGAAACTTCGGCCGCTTGCCGCGCGCGGTCTCGATGATCCCGAGGATCTTCTGCTCGCGCTCGGAGGTGGCGGGCAGCTGGGCCATTCACACCACCTCGCGCTCGCGCGCGAACCGGCCGAAGTTGTAGTAGGCGGCGCACGCTCCCTCGGAGGACACCATGCACGTGCCGATCGGCCGCTCCGGGGTGCAGGCGGTCCCGAACACCTTGCACTCCCACGGCTTGATCACGCCTTTCAGCACCTCGCCGCACTGGCAGGCCTTGGGGTCAGCCACCCGGACACCGGGTACCTGGAAGCGCCGCTCGGCGTCGAGGTCGGCGTAGGCCTCGGAGAGCTGCAGG
The DNA here is from genome assembly GCA_019240655.1 of Solirubrobacterales bacterium. Taxonomy (GTDB): domain Bacteria; phylum Actinomycetota; class Thermoleophilia; order Solirubrobacterales; family Solirubrobacteraceae; genus Palsa-465. The sequence continues at coordinate 4,220 of JAFAXX010000142.1, read as the reverse complement.
CCGCTGTGCGAGATGAACCCGAGGCCCCGCCACTCGAAGTGTGGCCGCAGCTCGAACACCTCGGCCATGACCTCGAGCGCCCGCAGGTTGCCCTCGTAGGGAACCACCCGCGTGTACTGGTTCTCGACCCCGCAGCGGCCCGCTTCGAGCTGGCGGAGGATCATCGCGATGGCTTGGAGGATGTCCAGCGGCTCGAAGCCCGCGATCACCAGCGGCTTGCCGTAGTCGGCTGGGATGAACTCGAACGGGCGGCCGCCGACGATCGTCGACACGTGCCCGGGGCCGATGAACCCGTCGAGCCGCAGGTCGGGGGACTCGAGCAGCGCGCGCACCGGAGGCACGATCGTCACGTGGTTGCACATGCACGAGAAGTTCGTGACTCCCTCGGCCCGCGCGCGCTTGAGCGTCAGCGCCGTCGAGGGCGCGGTGGTCTCGAAGCCGATCGCGAAGAACACCACCTCGCGGTCCGGGTTCTGCTTGGCGATCCGCAGGGCGTCGAGCGGCGAGTAGACCATGCGGACGTCGGCGCCGGCAGCCTTGGCCTCGAGCAGGCTGCCCTCCGATCCCGGCACCCGCATCATGTCGCCGAAGCAGGTGAAGATCACGCCGTCGGTGCGGGCGAGCGCGATCCCGTCGTCGACGCGGCCCATCGGGATCACGCACACCGGACAGCCGGGACCGTGGACCAGCTCCACGTTGGCCGGCAGCAGGTCGTCGACCCCGTACTTGTAGATCGAGTGGGTGTGGCCGCCGCACACCTCCATCAGCTTGTAGTGCCGCCCCGGCTCGATCAGCGAGAGGATTTCCGCCGCCACCGCCCGGCCGAGCTCGGCGTCGCGGAACTCGTCGACGAATCTCATCTCGGCGGCTCCTCGACCAGTGCGGCGATCGCCGTGCCGGCGTGCACGAGCAGCCGGTCGCCGGCCGCGACCGGATCGACCAGGGCCGTCTCCACCGAATGGCGCTCCCCGCCGCCGTCGCCGCACAGCGCCAGCCCGCGCTCGGGGTCGACGGCCACCACGGTCATCGGCACGCCGTCGTCGCCGCAGGTGATGCAGTGATCGGGGCCGCAGCCGTCGGCGCCCGTCACTCGATCACGCTCGCCTTCAGCTCCTCGAGTTCCTGCTCGTACTCCTGCCCCATCTGCTCGAGCAGCTCCCGCGTGGCCCGGGCCTCGTCCTCGTCGATCCGTGAGATCGCGAAGCCGACGTGGATCAGCACCCAGTCGCCCAGGCGCACGCCGCCGTCCTCGTCGGCCAGCAGGCCGACGTTCACGTTGCGCCTGACCCCGACGACGTCGACCTTGGCGATGTGACCGCCATGATCGACGAGTTCCACCACCTGGCCCGGTATCGCTAAGCACATTCAGGGCTGCCTCTCTGCGCGCTCCGGTCCCGCGCCGCGTCGTCCTCTCCTCGGTGCCGGGGCCGGGTATATCAGCGGAGCTCTGACCAGCCGGGGACCCGGTAATCCAGGTGACGGTAATCCGGATTACCGCGCGGCCCGCCGCGCCCAGGTTCGGTCCCAACTCGCCCGCTGGGCGCGCATAGACTTGGCCACCGAGGGTGGAGGCCGCAGCGGAAAGGGCGGTGACAATGGGCGAGAGTGATCCGAGGCCCGGGCCGGTGCGCGGAGGCTCCCCGGCGCGCAACCCCTACGGCGGATTCGCGTCCTTCCAGTGCCTGCTCGATCTCGACCGCGACCTCGCCGACGAGCTCGAGCCGGACGCCCGCCGCCTCGCCCGGGCATCCGCCACCGCGCTCACCTTCGAGGTCGACGGCGGTCGGCTCGGGCTCGGAGACTGGCTCGGACCGGTCTCGGGAGGCCCCGGCCTGCTGGTGGTCGAGGGCGTGCTCGCCCTGGGGCTCCGCGTCGGCGATCGCGTCTGCGCCGAGCTCGTCGGCGCCGGCGATCTGCTCCAGCCGCTGCCCGGCCAGGCCGAGCAGCTGCTCGCGTGCCACGTCACCTCGCGGGCGCTTACCCCGATGCGCCTGGCCGTGCTCGACCGCTCGTTCGCGCGGCGGGTGCGATTCTGGCCGGAGGTCGGCCAGGCCTTGCTCCGGCGCGCCGGGCGGCGGGCGGTCAACCTCAACATCCAGCGCGCGATCGCGGCGCAACCGCGCCTCGAAGTGCGCCTGGCCCTGCTCCTCTGGCACCTGGCCGGCCGCTGGGGCAGAGTCGAGCCGGGCGGAGTTCGCCTGCCGATTCCCCTGACCCATCAGCTGCTCGGGCAGCTGGTCGCCGCCGAGCGGCCGTCGGTCTCCCACGCGCTCGCGCGGCTGGCGCACAGCGGCCTGGTTACCGGGCACGGCGACGAATGGCATCTGCACGAGTGCCTCGAGAGCCGGCTGCCGGCGCTGATCGAGCCGGCCAGCGAGCGCGCCGAGCGGATCATGGCGGCGGTGGAGTCCGGGCGGCCGGCCCTGCACCGCTCGCAGCTCCTCGGTTGAACGGCCGCAGCTCTTCGGTTGAACGGCCGCACCGGCGCACGGATTCGCGCCAGCTCTCCAGTCGTGGGGAAAATTGTCGGTATAGCCGGCTTTTTTCGCCACGCCGCGTGGCGCAACGCCCCATCCGGCTGGTTGCGCCGCGACACCAGCGCGGCGCAACGCTCAACCCCCGTTGGCCATGGCCCGCTCGAGCACCGCGCGCGCCCGCGGCAGCCCGCAGTCCTCGAGCAGCGAGATGCTGTCGTTGACGATCGCGCCGACGCTCTCACCCTGGTAGATGCCGGTCTGGTTGCGCGCGAAGACCGCGGCGAGCTTCTCCGCCCCCGATACCGCGATCGATTCCACGTAGGCCAGCTCGTCGGGGTGCTGGCCGCCGAACGCGGTCAGTTCGTCCGCGTAGCCGCAGGCCACCGACAACCGGCTGGTGGCGACGTCGAGCTGCGCCGCCTCCGAGGCTGACGCCGGCGTCCCCGGCTGCTTGCATCCGGCGAGGCCGAGGCCGAGGCCGAGCACGACCGCGGCCCCGATCGCTGCGCCGCGGCTCATCGCAGCGCCACCAGGCAGACACCGCCGATCAGGCTGACCCCGGCGCTCCACCAGGCGATGTAGTCGCCGATGTGCCCGTTGTGCAACCCCCGCAGCGCAAACACCGTCCCCGCGGCCGGCCGCCGGATCGCCCGGGGGAGCCCCTCGCGCAGCGGCCGGCCCCACAATCCGAGCGCGCCGGCGAGAACCGCGCCGCCCACCGCGATCGCGCTGTAGAGGTAGTCCTCGCCGCTGACGTGGCTCGGCGGCAGCTCGGGCAGGGGCACGTGCACGCCGTGCAGGACCCAAGCCGCGTAGTCGCGGTGGACCATGAACCCCGCCGTCAGCCGCTCGACGCCGGGCACCGCGCCGGGAATCAGGGCGAGCACCAGCACCCCGACGAGCAGCACCGCGGGAACCAGGACCATCAGCGCCGGAGTGCGGTCGCGCTCGCCGCGCGTCTCGTCGACCCGCTCCTCGGCCGCGTAGGCCTGCTCCGGATGCGCCGCCTCGGTCGGCCCCCAGCCGAAGAACACGCGGCCGACGACGCGCAGCACCGCTCCGCCGGTCACCGCCGAGACGACCACATACACCGCGATCACCCATCCGTAGCCGGCCTCCGAGGCGCCGCTCTCGAGCAGCGACTTGCCGGCGAAGGTGGTGAACGGCGGCAGGCCGGCCAGGAGCAGCGCGGCCATCGCCATCATCACCCCAACCGCCGGCACCGCGGCACCGCGGCCGTGCAGGTCGTACTCGTCGATCGTCGCGAAGCGGTGCAGCAGCACTCCCGCACACATGAACAATGCGGCCTTGGTCAGGCCGTGGCCGACCACGTACACCGCCACGCCGGCCAGGGCGTGGCGCGTCAACAGCGCGACCCCGCACACCATCATCCCGACGTGGCTGATGGTCGAGAAGGCCAGGAGCCGCTTGATGTGGCGCTGCAGGAAGCACATGGTGGACGCGATCAGCGCGGTGACGACACCGAGCGAGACGAAGATCGCGCGCACCGCGATGGCGTGGGGCGCGAGCACGCCCGCGAATACCTGCCAGTAGAGCCGGGCCACCGCGTACACGCCCAGCTCGACCATCACCCCGGAGAACAGCACGCATACCGGAACCGGCGCGACGGCGTGGGCGTCGGCGAGCCAGAAGTGCAGCGGCACCGCCGCGGCCTTGGTCAGGAAGCCGGCGAACAGCAGGACCATGGCCACGATCACCAGCGGATCGCTGGCGTGAGCATCG
>JAFAXX010000055.1 GCA_019240655.1 Solirubrobacterales bacterium | reverse complement strand
GAACGCCAGCGAACCGACGTTGCAACGGACCGGCGAAGCGCGTTGCGGGTTCGGTGATCGAGATCGGCGAGCGATCATCCTCTCCAGCGATCACGCTCAGCATCAGGGCGACGTCCTCGACCGTGCGGGCCATCGGGCCGTCAACAGAAAACGGAGACCAGGCCGAGGATGCCGGCCATGAGGGAACTCTGCCCGGTGACGGCCTGAGGCCGACGACATTGCAAAAGCTCGCCGGGTTGCGCAGCGAGCCGCCCATATCGGTGCCATCGGCAAGTGGAACCATGCGGCAAGCCAGCGCTGCCGCCGCCCCACCGCTGCTCCCGCCGGACGTCTTGGCGGGATCGTAGGGATTGCGTGTCGCGCCGAAGACCTCGTTATAGGTCTGCGAGCCAGCGGCAAATTCAGGCGTGTTCGTCTTGCCGACCGTGATGGCGCCGGCGCCTTTGAGACGCTCGACCACAAGCGCGTCCTGATCGGGAACGAAATCAGCGAAGATCGGTGATCCGAAGGTTGTTCGCAGCCCGGCGGTCGGGGTGTAGTCCTTGTGGGCAACGGGCAGGCCGTCGAGTGGACCGCCGCTCTGGCCACGGCTCAATCTCGCGTCGGCCAGCCGCGCGTGCACCGCGGCCTGCTCGGCGGCCAAAGTCACGATGGCGTTCACGCGGGGATTGATCAGGTCGATCATCGCGAGATGGGCCTCCAGCAACTCGACTGCGGATACGTGCCGCGCCCGGAGACCACTCGCCATTTCCGTCGCGGTCAGGGAGCAAATTTCCAAAGCGGCTGTCGCCATCGTCGAGTGCGTCGAAGCCATGACCCAGTTATTGGCGGAAGGCGACCGCTCGGCACATCGCCGCCTCGCCGCCCTGGAAGCGCCACGGGAAGCACCCGAAGGTGATGCGCTGGTCGAGCACCTCGTCGATCGCTCCGCCGAGATTCTCAATGTGGATTATGTCGTGCGGGAAGAGGAGCGTGTGCATGATCTGATAGTCCTGCTTCGGGAAGATCTCGTCGAGAGTACGTCCGAGCTTCGCCTCGGCGTCCTCAGCCTCGTCCGGACGCAGCCTTCGGATCACGGTGTTCATCGGATGATCGGCGCTGCCCACGTCGACGGCAAGCCAGCGAACGCCGCGGTCCAGCAGCCACACCGCGAATTCGCGCGTCGGCCCGGGGTGTCGGATGAAATACGTCGTTTCATCCACCTCAGTGCGATCGGCCCAGTTCTCGGGGTAGTACTTGTGATAGCCGGTGTGGATTACGAGGATGTCGCCACGCTCGATCGTGATTCCGGTGTCTCGCTCCCATTGCTCGAACTGGTCGGGCCCGAAGAGCTCGTAGTCGCCAATCCCCATTCTCTCGAGGTCGACGACGCATGCCGGGCCAATCAGCCACTCGAGCGGCAGGTCACCGATGAATTTCCCGCCCGAGAAGAAGTGCGCGGGCGCGTCCAGGTGGGTGCCGACGTGCAGCGACGTGGTCAGCATCTGCCCGCCTGCCTTCTCGAACGCGAGGCGCTTCACCCACTTGATTGATGGGCCTTCGTAGCTCGCGAAGGCCGGGGTATGCATCGAGAAGTCCTGGGACAGGTCGAGCACGTTCATCGAATTGATCGGCATCATCCGCTGCTCCCTTGGTCGTCGCTGATGCTGGCAGGCTACCCGCGGTCGATATGGCGGTCTTCGACAGTCCGGCGCCGCGCGATCGGCGCAACCCGCCGCCCCGCTCACCCCGTGAGGAACAGCGCTGCAGAGCCGATCGCGGCTGCGTAAGCCGATCCGGTTGAGTGTCCGATGCCTTCCAAGCGTCGCAGCGCCGTGGGCCAGCGGCGCCCCCCTACATCCGTCAGGTCGAGAAGGCCGTGGACGGGCTCGATGATCTGGCCGGCGATCGCGAGCTCCAGCAGCGTCGCCGACAGGGGAGTAGTCAGCCGGCGCAGGACCGGCGGGTGCACTGCCGCAAGCCATCGGGTGCGGTCGGTCGCCTCCCACCCCGCCGCTTCGGCAAAGGCTGCGACGACCACAGCCGCTCCCGCCAGGAAATCGTCGCCCTCCGGCGTCAGTCCTGAGCCGCGGCCTAGCAGCAGCTCTGCTGCACGCGCGGCCAACTCGCCGTCGCGCGCGGCGACGGACTCCAGCAGCAGCGCGATGGCATTCGCTCCCGGCCCGCGCGCGGCGGTCTCGAGGCCGCTGAGCTCCAGCGCCCGCGGTAGCGTGGCGGGGTCTCCACGCGCGTCGATGCCCCGGGCCTGCAGAATCTCGATCGCCCGCCGATGGAGCGCATCGACGCCGGCGTCCGACGCCGGGCGGAGCGTCGGATCCCACGCCGGAGGGCGATCGGCCGGCCAGATGATCGAACGCTCCCCGGCCTCGATGCCGCCTCGTTGTAAACGGACGGGAGTGCCACTCGCCGGCCAGCCGCCTAGGCTCGGCCGTTCGGTCAGGGCGACACCATTCGGCATGAACGGGACGCCTCGGGCGGTCACGGCGATGATGAAAGTCTCTACCTCGACATAGGCGGCGCTACGGACGACACCGCGCACGATCCCGTGTCCTGGCGTGGCGGTGACCCGTTCGAGGACCGGCGTAGCCACGAGGAAAGCGAGCATGTCTCCCTCTGAGCCGTGACCCCGGCCGGGATCAGACACACTCCGCGAGCGCGCGCACCCCTTTGACGAAGGCCTCCATCGGCGGCTCGACCAACCCCGCGCCGATCTGTCCGACGCCGGGCTCCCGATGCGCGATCCCGGTGTTGACGAACGGCAGCAGGCCGGTATGCACCACCTCGCGACAGTCGATCCCCACCGGCGTTCCGCGGAACCCGAGTGCCGGAATCTGATAGCTGCGGCTCTCCCCCCAGCTGATGTCATACATCGCGCGCGTGGCTTCGAGGGCATCCTCGGCGCGACCGCCGACGAAGCGCACAATCGCGGGCGAGGCGGCCATCGCAAAGCCGCCGAGCCCCACCGTCTCGGTGATCGTGCTGTCGCCGATATCCCGGTTGGCGTCCTCCGGCCCGTAACCGGGAAGGTAGAGGCCATCGATCATCCCGCTGGGCCCGGTGAACCAGCGTCCGCCCGTGCCGCTCAGCCGTATGCCGAACTCCGTGCCGTTACGCGCCATCGCGACGACAATTGACGAGCGCTCGACACCGGCGGCGGCGTCGGCCGACGCCTTGGCGGCCGGCATCGTCAGGTTCAGGTAGAAGTGGTCGTTGCCGGCGATGAATCGGGCGGCGGCGACGACATCGCTGGAAGGCTCGTCCAGCTCGAGCAGGACGGGCAGCAGCTCGCGCAGGAGGAGGGAAGTGCCCGCTCGGTTGCGGTTGTGGCCCTCATCGCCCATCTGCAGCGCCTGGGCCGTCATCGACCGCAGATCGATCGGCGACCCCAGCCGTTCCAAGGCGCGCGCGAACACCCGCGCCAGCACGTCGCGGATCCAAGCGAGGCGGTCGAGCACCTCCGCGTCGTTGGCGCCGTACCGCAGCACCTTGCCCAAGCCCTCGTTGAAGGTGCAGTACGCACGGTTGCCGTGGGTTTCGTTTTCCACGATGCACATCGGCATCGACGCGCTGACGACGCCGGCCATCGGACCCACGGCTCCGCGCTCGTGGCACGGGCTGAACTCGAACGCGCCGGCGCGGGCCTGGCGCTCCGCGTCATCGGGATCCGTTGCCAGCCCCTCATAGAGCGCGGCGCCGATGATCGCGCCGCGCAGCGGCCCCGACATGTCCGGCCAGGTGATCGGGGGCCCGGCATGCAGCAGGGTGCGTTCGCTCATCCCCGGCAGCAGCTGTCCGGCGACGCCGACACCGACCAGCAGAGGCTTGGCGTCCTCGATCCGCTCCAGCGCGAGGTCATTAGCGCGGGCGATGTCGGCCGCCTGCAGCGCCAGCCGGCCGAGGGCGTCCTCGGTGTCTTCGGCCGGCGGACGCCAATCGACGCGAGACACGTGCACCCGCTGATGCTCGAGCTCGTCAGCGAACAGATCGACGCCGATGTTGGCGACGTCGATCGGCCGGGCCAGCAGGAGTTGTGAGTCAGCTTCTGACACCGGACGCCTCCTTCACCGCAGCCGCCTGCAAGGCCATCCGGGCCGCGTGGGCGTTGCTTCGAGTGACGGCGGCGCCCGCCTCGAGCAGGGCGGCGCGCTGGCGCTCGAGGCCCTGAGGGTCGCCGTCGGTCCCGCACAGGGCGACGATCACGTTAAGGTTCTCGCGCGCCGCCACCGCTTCGGACACCGCAGGGCCGAGGTCAGCAGCCGGATCGGGATGGGCTCCATAGCCAAGGACCACGTCGAGGAGGATCACCGTGACCTGTGTGTCGGCGGCGTCCTGGAGGAGATGCTCGATGCGCAGGGTGTTGTCGATCATCGGATGCGGCCGCCCCTCGGTCAACTCATCCTCTCCGAAGTCGATGAACGCGTGGCCGGTGGTTTGTCGGATATCAGCTAGCAGCCAGTCCGGCTGCAAGGGAATATTCGACGCGATGCGGCCGACGCCGCCAGAGACGATGCTCATCGCCTCCTTGCACAACGTCCCGCCGCTGTACAGTCCGCGCACGCAGCCCCGTGTGGGTGGTCGCGGTAGACGGGCTTCGAAGTCCGGCAGCGAGTGCCCCAGCAATTCGGCACCGCGGGCGGCGGCTGCCTCGAGGGTCGTGGCATATTCGACGCCCGGGGGGGTCGCCGGCGGATCGCCGAAGCCGAGAAACGCAAGCACGACCGGTTTGCCGGCGCGCGCGGCAACTACGGCGATCTCGTCCGCCACCTCCGGATCCGGTGGCTTCGAGATGGCGACAATGGCCTCCGTCCCGGCGTCGGCCCCCAGCAGCTCGAGGCCGCGCCGCGTCATCGCGCCGCCGACCTGCGCGCTGAGATCCCGCCCGCCCACGCCGATCGCGTGGGAGATGCCGACTCCGGCCGCATCGAGCAGGCATGTCACCTCCTGGATTCCGGTCCCCGATGCGCCAACGATGCCGACCGGTCCCCGCCGCACCGCGTTGGCGAAGCCCAGCGCGACCCCGTCGATGATCGCGGTCCCACAGTCGGCGCCCATGAACAGCACCCCGAGCTCGAGCGCGCGTCGCTTGAGCTCGGCCTCGTCCTCGAGGCTCACGCCGTCCGAAAAGCAGAACACATGAAGCCCGGCGTCGAGCGCCCTGGCCGCCTCGTAGGCCACGTGATGTCCGGGGACAGAGAGGAACGCTACGCTCAACTCGGGGTGCCGGCGGGCAGCGGACACGATCGAACGGGGTGGTCGCTCCTCGACCGCACCGCCACTCCCGGCGCTTCGGGCGGACAGCTCGGCGTCGATCGCGGCCACGACGCCGTCGGCGGCTGCGTCGTCGCGCGCGCGCACCGCGAGCAGAAGATCATTGGGGCCAAGCTCGCCAGCACCGTGCAGGTCGAAGCCCTGGCTCTCAATCAGCTCAAGGTTCAGCGGTGTGGCCATGCCGACGGCAACCGCCTCGGCGCCCTCGAGTGCCCCCGCGTTGCGCGAGACCAGCATCAGGGTGACCGAGTCATAGTAGGCGCCTCTCCGTACGATTACGCGGTCGTGCATCTGCCTTACCTCCCGAATTGGACTCGTGTCCCGACGGTGCCCTCGACACCCTCGCGTAGCCGATCGAGCGTGGTGATGACCGCCCGCTCGCCGCCTTGTTCCACGAATCTCAGGACCGCGTCGACCTTTGGACCCATGCTGCCGCTCGCGAAGTGACCCTCATCAACGAGCGCGCGCAACCGGGGCGGAGTGACCGTGCCCAGCCACTCCTGGTCGGGCGTTCCGAAGCGGATGGCCGCTGCCTCGACGTCGGTGGCGATCACGTAGCAAGCGGCACCGACAGTGCGGGCCAGCAGAGCCCCGGTCAGGTCCTTGTCGAGGACGCCCTCGACGCCTCGTAACCGACCATCCTCACGGACCATCGGAATGCCTCCGCCGCCGGCGGCCACCACGACCGTCCCCGTGGCCAGGAGTCGTTCGATCGTGCCGCGATCGAGGATCTCGATCGGATCTGGCGAGGGCACCATGCGCCGCCAGCCGCGCGGGCCACGGTCCTCCCACGCCTCTCCTTGGGCTATGCGCTCGCGCGCCTCAGCTCCCGGGAGGAAGCGCCCGATCGGCTTCGTCGGGCGCGACCAGGCGGGGTCGGCGGAGTCGACGAGCACGCGGGTGATGACGGTACTGACGAGCCGCTCCGCGCCGGTCCTGCGAAGCGACGCCTCGAGCGCGGTGACGATCAGGAAACCGAGCGTGGCCTGGGTCTGGGCCACGCACCAGTCGAGTGGGACCGGTGGCACGACGTCGCGCGCGAGGTCGTTCTTGAGCAGGAGGTTGCCGACCTGCGGGCCGTTGCCGTGGGTGATGACGATCTCATAGCCGGCCAGCACCAGGTCGGCGATCTGCTCGGCGGCGCGCTCGACGGCGCGCTGTTGAGAGATAGGATCGCTTCCGCTCTCGCCGGCGATCGCGTTGCCGCCGAGCGCCACGACGACCCGCTCACCGCAGCCTGATTCCATCGCGGGCAAGGCTAGAGTCGGGCGACACCGTCGGCACTAGCGCATCGGGATACGACGTCCCATCCGGGTTGTTTCGCTTTGCCATCGGTGTGGTAAGGCTGTGTCCGGATGGGCCACCGCCTGCGATTGCTCTCGGACACGGCGCTGGGGCCGGTGCTCGGGGGTCGCCTGCGGATCAGCGATGTGCTCACGTTCCCGGCTCTACGCGGTGCGCATGTTCTCGCCGGCGATTCCGGCCTGTCGCGTGCGCTCACGCGGGTCAACGTCATGCAGGTGCCGACCGTGGCACTCGTCCGGCGCGACGAACTCATCCTGGCGGCCAGCTGCGCTTTTGACGAGCTCGACGATCCGATTACGCTGATCGACGCTCTCGACGAGCGAGGTGTCGCGGGGCTGGCGGCGCGGGGATCGACGCTGGAAAAGCTCGGAGCGGCCGGCCTCGCCAGGGCCGACGACCGGTCACTTCCGCTCGTCGAGCTCGCCGCGGGCTCGCGGCTGAATTCACTGCTGACCGAACTTCTGGAGACACTCGTGGCCTCGCAGGCAAGCCATCTTCGCCTGGTCGGGGCGGTCCGCGATGAGCTGATCGACCTGGTGATCTCCGACGCCGGCCTGCCGCGGCTGGTCAGAGCGATCGCAGACCTGACCGCCGGAAGCATCGCCATCATCGGCTCGGACGGGATCGCCCTCGCCGTGTCCGATGACGGCGACCGCGAGGCGGCTCAGGAGGCCGCTTTCGCCTGGATCGCGGAGGGTTGGACCGCGCCCGCGGACGCCGGCGAAGGGTGGATCCTGTGGCCGATCCTCGCGGGTGGAATGCACCTCGGCTGCGTCGCCGCGCGCCTGCCCGAGCCCCGCCAGCCGCTCATGCTCGCTGCCGTTCAAAGCGGCGCCCGCAGCGTTGCCTTCGAGATAGTGCACGAACTCGAGGAGGCCGCCACGGTGAGACAGCTCACCGAGCAGTTCGTCCGGGACCTGCTGGTGGGCACCCTCGATCCAGTCGCCGCGAGCGAGCGCGCCAATGCGGCCGGTTGGCGGGCAGGGACGCCATTTCGGGTCCTGCTGGCGCGGTCGGCGAACGGTGCAACCGAAGCCGCGAGCGCCGCGATCCGGCGCCTCTCGCCGGCTGCTCTCGTGATGGCTCGCGACGGCGATTGCCTCACGCTCCTCCCCGTGCCGGACGGACCCAACGGTGCCGGCGACGCCGCCGTGCTGCTCATGCGCGAGCTCGAGCTCGAGCTCGAGCTCGTCGATGTGCGATTGGGACTGAGCGGGCTCCACTGCGAGCTCGCGCAGCTTCCGCTCGCGCACGCGCAAGCACTGGAGGCCGTTGCCTGCGCCGAGTGCTTCGGCCCGCGCTCGCGCTGTTGCGAGTTCGATCCCCTCAGTCCGCTGCGGATGCTGAGCCACGTCCCAGTCGACAAGCTGCAGGCGTTCGAGCGCGACACGCTGGCGCCGCTGGATGAGTTGGAGCCTGATCACGGAAGGATGCTTACCGCCACCCTCCGCCTCCTCGTGGAGACCGGCTTGAACGTCGCCGAGACCGCCCGCCGCGGCGGCTGGCACTACAACACCGTGCGTTACCGCGTTGCCCGCTTGACCGAGCTGCTCGGTCCGTTCATGGAGGACGGCACGCGGCTCGACGCGCTCATGCTTGCGCTGCTGCTGCGGCGGGAGGTGAGGGCGGACAATGGCCGCCGCTAGCCTCGTGGCCCGAGGTTGACCGGTGCAGTCGCTGCTCGCGGATGGTCTCGGCCACGATCCGCCCGCGGCACACGACCCAGCGTCGCGGCGCCTGCTCGCGTAGCGCCTCCTGTGGTTTCGCGGCATCCAGCACGACCAGGTCGGCGCGAGCGCCGGGAACCAGTCCGTAGACAGGAAGTCGCAGCACGCGGGCGGCGTCCTCGCCCACCATGCGCAAGGCGGCGGCGATTTCCGAGGGTGTGCCAAGCTGGGCGGCGTGGGCCACGATGAGCGCAACCTGTAACGGATCCGCCGTTCCAAAGGGGTAGAAGGCGTCCTCGACGCAGTCCTGACCGGCGGCTACCGTTACCCCGGCGGCGAGCAGCTCCTTGATCCGGGGAATGCCGCGGCGGCGCGGCTCGGCGTCGCCTCGACCCTGGAGCATGAGGTTCGTGGGTGGGTTGGTGATCACCTTCACGCCAGCCGTGGCCGCGCGGCGTATGACCGCGGTGGCGAAACCGTCCTCCCACGCGGCCATCGCGCAGACGTGGCCGGCGCTCGTGCGGGCGCCCCAACCGCGCCGCTCGGCCTCGTCAATGAGCAGCTCGAAGGTGTGCCAGCGTCCGTCGTCGGTTTCGTCGACGTGCATGTCGACGTCGGCGTCGTGGCGCACGGCGAGATCGAGGCAGAATGCGATGTGGCGCCTGGCAGCGTCGTGATCGGATTCCCAGTGGGGCATTCCGCCGACAAGGTCGGCGCCGGAGCGCATTGCCCGGATCAGGAGCTCATCGGTGCCTGGATTACGCCAGATGCCCTCCTGCGGGAAGGCGACGATCTGGATGTCGCACAGATCGGCGTGGTCGGCACGGGCGGCGGCGACGCCCTCCAGGGGCCTGAGGCCGCCGATGGTGTCGACGTCGACATGACTGCGCAGTGTCGTCGTGCCAGCGATGACCGCTTGCCTGATCACGATTCCGGCGCGTTCGCGAATCTCTTCCACGGTGGCCGCACGCTTGCTCTCGTGCAGCAGCGAGATAGCTTCGGCGAGCGTGCCGGAACTGTTCGGCGGCAGCCGCCGCCCGACAAGGGCCTTGTCGAGGTGAATGTGGGGCTGTACGAACGCCGGGCTCGCCAGCCGGTCCTCGCCGTCGAGCTCGACCTCGGCCTCTGCGTCGAGCCGCGGGGCGATCGCGGCGATTCGCTCACCGGCGATCGCGATGTCGTGCGAGCCGTCGCGTCCGTCGATCGCGACGCGGCGAACGATCAAGTCGAACATCCCGGCTGCCATCGCCCGTCATCCTCGGTAGCGCAGTGGCGGAGTCGCGACCGGCCGCGAGCGTGCCGCCGGAGACGATGACCCGGCGGCATCAGCGTCCGTTTCCGTCGGGGTGCAGCATGTCGAAGAGCTGCAGTGGCGAGAGCGGCATGGAATCGATCGGGCGCTCGAGCGCGTCTGCGACCGCGTTCGCGATGACCGCCGGTACCGCGATCGCCCCCGCCTCCCCAACCCCCTTGACGCCGAGCTCGTTGCTCGGCGAGGGAGTCTCGGTGTGGTGAAGCTCCGGTGCCGGCACCTCAGTGGCATACGGGATCAGGAAGTCCATGAAGCTAGCGTTCTGGATCTGGCCTGTGTCGTCGTAGACGATCCGCTCGAAGAAGGCGCCGCCGAGCCCCTGCGCAAAACCGCCCTGCACCTGCCCGTCCACCACGAGCGGGTTGATCACCCGGCCGCAGTCGTGAACGATCACGTACCGCCGGACGAGCAGGTTGCACGTGTCGGGGTCGATCTCGACGATGGCAGCGTGCATCCCGAAGCCGAACACGCCCGACCTGGGGCTGTAATACTCGACCGCGTTGAGTCCCGGCGTGGCGTCCTCGTGCAGCGGCGCTTCCCCGCTGGAGTAGGCCTTACGTGCGAACACCGCCGCCTCCGTGGCCTCGGCACCATAGGCGTAGCGCAGAGGATTGGCCACCAGCGCCAGCCGGCCGAGCGGTATCGCGCTCTGCGGCGAACCCTTTACGCGTGCCGCCCCGTCGGCGAGCTCGATGTCATCCACGGCAGCCTCCAGCAGTCGGGCTGCGAACTCCTGTGCCTGGTGGCGGACGCTCCGCGCGGCCCGCTTGACGGCGTTCCCCGCGACCCCCGCCGAGCGGCTGGCGAATGTCCCCACGCCATAGCCGATCCGTCGTGTATCGCCGGTGGACACCTGTACGCGCTCGACGTCGACGCCCAGCTCGTCGGCGGCAATTTGGGCGAACACTGTCTCATGGGCCTGGCCCTGGGTCGACAGGCCGATGGCGACGGTGACGGTCCCGTCCCCCATCACGTTGATCGCCGCGCCTTCGTAGGGTCCGATCCCGGTGCCCTCGACGTAGCAACCGAGCCCAAGCCCAAGCCGCCGGCCTTCGGCCGCGGCCCGCTCGCGTTCGGCGGCGAAGCCGGCGTAGCCGACTGCGTCCAAGAGCAGCTCGAGGCCGCGAGGGTAGTCGCCGGAGTCGTACACGGTCGGCCCACCGTCCTGAAAGGTCACGCCGACCTCGTAGGGGAACTCATCGGGCTGTATGAGGTTGCGGCGCCGCACGTCCACCGGATCGAGGGCAAGCTCGCGGGCGAGGCGGTCCAAGGTTCGCTCCATGACGAACGCTCCCTGCGGACGCCCCGCGCCGCGGTAGGGGGAGGTGGAGACGGTGTTGGTGTAGACCGCGCGGAACTCATAGCGGTAGTTCTCGAGCTTGTACGGCCCCGGCAGCTGCGCCGAGGTGATCACCGGCACGATCAGCCCGTACGGGCAGTACGCGCCCGAGTCGTGCACGAAGCGGGTCTCGAATGCGAGGATCCGTCCGTCGTCGTCGCACCCGACGCGGACGTGGTGAATCTGCTTGCGCTCATGGTTGGAGCCAATGAAATGCTCCCGACGGTCCTCGGTCCACTTGACCGGCGTCCCGAGCCGACGCGCCGCCCAAGGGATCAGCACCTCCTCGGGGTAGAACTGCATTACCTTCACCCCGAAGCCGCCGCCGACGTCCGGAGCGAGAACCTGGACGCGCTCGAGGTCCACGCCGAAGAGGGCGGCGAGGCCTCCGCGAATGCCCGTCGGGGCCTGGGTCGAGTCATAGACCATCAGCATGCCGTCGCGCTCGTCGTAGCGCGCGACAACGGCGCGTCCCTCCATCGGCGTAGAGGCGCTCCGTTCGATCTCGAAGCGCCATTCGAATACATGCGGCGCGTTGGCAAGTGCCCCGTCGACGTCGCCCTTCTCCTCCGAGACCCGTCCGGCGATGTTGTCCGGGGCGCCGGCATGCGCGACAGTTGCCCCGGCGTCGGCCGCGCGCGCGAGGTCGACGATCGCCTCGAGAGGCTCGTAGCTCACCCTGATTCGACCTGCAGCATCCTCGGCGACGTAGCGGTCGGTGGCCACCACCATCACGATCGTCTCCCCGGCGTAGCAAACCTCCTCGGCGGCGAGGGCATACTGAGTCCGCGGTCTGACGATGCCCTCGTGGGGGACGAGTAGCGGCAACGGAGCGGCGAAACCGCCGGTGAGATCCTCGTGGGTGTAGACCCCGAGCACGCCGTCGACCTCCAGCGCGCCCGTGACGTCGACGTCGAGAACCCGTGCGTGCGCGTGCTCCGAACGGACAAAAGCGGCCTGCGCGGCGTCATGCTCGAAGTCGTCGGTGTAACGCCCGCCCCCGGTGAGGAGGCGCAGGTCTTCCCGCCGCTCGACACGCTCGCCGAACATGCGCGTCGTCACGGCGCGCTGTCCCCGGCCTCGATCTCCGCCGCCGCGCGGACGGCCGCCACGATCCCGACGTACCCGGTGCAGCGGCAGAGCTGCCCACCCAATGCCTCCCGTAGCTCGTCGTCGGAGAGCGCACCCGCCCGGCGGTAGATCGGCAGGGCCGCCATCAGGAATCCCGGCGTGCAAAAGCCGCATTGCAAGCCGTGGTGGCGCCTGAACGCGGTCTGCAGTGGATGCAGCTTCCCGTCGCCGCGGGCCAGTCCCTCGACGGTGCGGATGTCAGCTCCATCGGCGGTGACGGCGAACATCAAACAGGAGCGTGCAGGCCGACCGTCGATGAGCACCGTGCAGCATCCGCACACGCCGTGCTCGCAGCCGACATGTGTGCCGGTCAGCCCAAGCTGGTGCCGCAGCACATCGCAGAGCAGCCACCTGGGCTCGACCTCCAGCTCGTGAACGTTGCCATTGACGGTGAGGCTGATCGGCGCGAGCTCTCGCGGTCGCACATCCATCAGTGTTTCTCCAGGGCGCCCGCAGCTCGTCGCGCTGCCCGCACTCCCAGCCGCTCAGCGAGCCACCGCCGATAGCGCGCGGACGCGTGGATGTCATCCTCGGGCTCGAGCTGCTCGTGCGCCAGCGTGCGCACCGCGTCCTCGAGCGCGTCGCCGGCTACGTCGCTCGCGGTCAGTTCGGGCAACTCGAGGCGCACGGGCGCCGGTCCCATGCCGATGTAGGCCAGCGCCAGCACGATCCGCGAGCCCGCGCGTGGCTCGGCGAGCGCGACCACACCGCACAACGCGTAGTCGCCGTGTCGGCGTGCGAACTCCTCGACCGCAGACCCCCGAACGCCTTGCACCGGTAGCCGCACCTCTTCGATCCACTCGTCCTCCTCGAGCGATGTCTCCAGGTGACTGACGAACAGGTCGGGGGCGGCAATACTCCGGCTGCCCCGTGCACTGCGGACGCGTGCCTCGCCCTCGAGCGCCGCGAACGCGGCTGGAAGCTCGGCAGCCGGATCAGCGTGGGCGATGCTGCCAACCACGGTCCCACGAGAGCGGATTGCCGGATGAGCCACGTATGCAAGCGCCTGAGCGAGCAGCGGTAGCGCGGTGGCGGTGAGTTGCGAACCCTCGGCTGCGGCGTGGCGGACGAGCGGCCCGATCGTCACGGTACCGCCGAGCAGGGCCGGCTCGACGAGCTCGTCGGCGAGGCCGTTGATGTCAATCACGTGCGCCGGCGCGGCCAGACGCATGTTCAGGATCGGGATCAGGCTCTGCCCGCCCGCCAGGATCTTTGCCTCACCGCCGAACTCCGCGAGGAGACCGTCGACCTCCTCGCGGGTACGCGGGCGGTGGTAGGCGAACGGTGCGGGCTTCACGGTGGTGCGGCTCTACGGCGTCGTACGAG
This sequence comes from Solirubrobacterales bacterium, assembly GCA_019240655.1. Lineage (GTDB taxonomy): Bacteria > Actinomycetota > Thermoleophilia > Solirubrobacterales > Solirubrobacteraceae > Palsa-465. Next base: position 31,751 of record JAFAXX010000055.1, on the reverse strand, counting down.
CCCGCGGGTCGGGCTCGTGGGCGAGCGGGTCGACGAGCGCATCGCCGAAGGCGCCGGCCTCGGCCTCGGGTGCAACCGTGACCTTCGGCTGCAACCGATTCAGCACCTGGAAGATGACAACCGCGGCCAGCGAGCCCAGCGCGATGCCCGCGAACGTGTAATCACCCCAGTGAAGCGTGTAGTTCCCAGCGCCGACGATCACGGCAACCCCGGCGGTGACGAGGTTGACCGGATCCCGGAAATCCACCCGCGCCTCGATCCAGATGCGGGCACCAAGGACCACGATCATTCCATACAGCACGGTGACCGCGCCGCCGAGCACGCCAATCGGGAGAGCCGCGACCACGGCGCCGAATTTCGGTAGCAAACCGAGCCCGATCGCGACGCACCCGGCGATGACGTAAGCCAGGGTCGAGTAGACGCGCGTGAAGCCCATCACGCCGATGTTCTCGGCATACGTGGTCGTGCCGGAGCCGCCGAACACTCCGGAAATGGTCGTGGCCAGACCGTCTCCCATGAACGATCGCCCGATCACCGGGTCGAGGTCGCGCTCGGTCATGGCGGCCACCGCCTTGACGTGCCCAGCGTTCTCAGCTATCAGCACGAGCAGGACCGCGGGCACGATCAGGAGGATCGCCCGGCCGTTGAAGACGGGGTGCTGAAAGTGCGGCAGGCCAACCCAGTCTGCCTTGCGCACGCCGCTCCAGTCGACCTTTCCCAAGATCGCGGCGAATACGTAACCGACCACCACCCCGAGGAACACCGAGAGGCGAGATACGAAGCCCCTGAGGGCCACGCCGATGAGCAGAATCGCCACGAGCGTGACCATGGCGATGCCCGCCTGCTTGACGAACTCGGTCTCAGCGGTCGGGGCGAGGTTCAAGCCGATGAGGGCGACGATCGCCCCCGTGACGACCGGCGGCAGCAGGAACTCGATCACGCGAAAGCCGGCGCGATCGACGATCAGACCGACGATGAACACGGCGACCCCGGCGCAGAGGATTCCGCCCAGCGCCGCCGGCACGCCGCCATGTGTCTTCGCGGCCAAGACCGGGGCGATGAACGCGAAGCTGGAGCCGGTGTAGGACGGTATCCGGTTCCGGGTCACGATGTTGAAGACCAGCGTGCCGACCCCGGAGAAGAACAAGGTGGTCGTGACCGGGAAGCCGGTCAGTACCGGGACCAGCACCGTGGCCCCGAACATCGCCAGGATGTGTTGGGCGCCGAGCCCCAACATGTTCGGGAAGCGCAGTCGCTCGTCCGGACGCACTACCTCGCCGGGGGTGACGGAGCGGCCGTCCCCGTGCAGCGTCCACACCCGGTCCAGTACAGTCGCCATACGGCTCGTCTCCTTTCAGAACAGCGCCCACGCAGCGAGCAACTGGTCCGCGAGGCTAGGAGCGGCGGCGGCGCGCGGAAACGGCAGAGGGCGTTGTCCCGTGCCCGGGTGGTTGTCAGATTCTGCTAGCGCTGGGCCGGCGGCTGACATGGGCCGCATCCGCTACGGCGCCCGGGGCCCGCTGACAGTTGCCGGGGCGCTGCGCGAGACCGCGTTAGGCGAGGCGCGTGTCGCCGCCGGGCAAACCGGGCTCAAACACCGGATCGACTCCGTAGGTGTGCTCGACCTGAGCGAGTTGGAGACCCTGGCCCCAAATAGCCTGATGTTGTCGAGCGCCCATCCGCTCCGGAACCTCGACCTCGCATGGCTCGTCGCGCGACTCGCGGGGCGCCGCGTGAGCGCGCTCGGGGTCAAGCCCGGGAGGGTTTGGGCGCGACTACCCGATGATCTCCTCGCCGCGTGCGATGCCCACTCGCTGCCGTTATTGGTGCTGTCGCCCGGACGCTTTGATGCGATCGTGAATCCGTTGCTGAGGGCGATCGCCGAGCGCCAGACCGAGCGCCTGCATCGCATCGGTGAACTGCACGATGCCCTGACCGGCGCCGCATTGGGAAACGAGCCGATGCCCGCGATCACCGCGATCGTTGCACGCGCTCTCGGCGCTCACGTCGCGGTGTTCGACGAGTACGGCGCGCTCGTCACGGGAACCGGCGACTGCGCGATATGGAGCCCGGCGGCTCTCTCCTACGAGGTCAGCGCAATCACCCGCCGCAGCGCCCTGGACGTCGACGGGCGACGCTACCTGTTGGCTCCGATCTCCACCGTCGGTCGACGCTACGGGGCGCTCTACGCCACCGGGGTGATCGAGGATGAGAACTACGCACACGCGGCCCTGGCGCAGGCGGCCGTGGTGTGCGGGATGCAGCTCGTCGGTCGCCAACGGGTCGAGGCCGTGTACCGCAAATTTGAACGCCAGCTCCTCGAGGAGCTCGTGGATCACAGTCTCAGCCCGGACGAGGCCCGGAAGCACGCCGAGCGTCTGCGTTGGCCTCGCGGGTCGCCCTACCTGGTGATGCTGGTGTCGCGACGCGGGCGCGAGCAGGGGGGCCCACTCGACGTCGCGCGCTTCTCTCTGGACGACCGCAGCGCCGACGCCCTCGCTCGCGCGCTGGTCGGGGGCACCTTCCGCGTACGCCCGTTCCCGCGGCGACAGGGCCTAGGGTTGGTGGTGCATATCGCCCGTGAGGAGGATCGCACCACCGCCACGGAGGCGGTGACACGACGGCTGGCCTCACGGTGTGCGGTGCCGGGGATCAGGCGGCAGCTATGCGTCGGCGTGAGCAGCATGCGCACCGAGATCACCGATTTGCCCGAGGCCTTGCGCGAGGCAATGCTCGCCTTGACGACCTCCGGCCCGCTGCGCTCGGGGCAGGCATCGATCGCATACTTCGACGATCTTGGACTGGTACGCCTGTTGGCCGCGGTCCGTGACGTCGAGTTCCTGGCCACAATGGCACGAGAGGCGCTCGGGCCACTCGGCGATCCGGCACTTCCGGATCGGCAGGACCTCCTTGCGACGATGGCGGCCCTGGCGTCACACAACATGCGCCTGGTCGACGCATCTGGGGACCTCTATTTCCACTACAACACGATCCGTCACCGTCTGGCGCGTCTGCGGCGGCTGCTGGGCCGAAGGATCGAGGAGCCCGATGGCCGCCTGTCGCTCGCGCTGGCGCTGGCGGCGCTGCGGATCGTGGCGGTGGATCGGCCTGACGTCGCAGCCGGCCTGCGCTCGGAGGCAGTCAGTGCCGAGCTGTCCAGCGCCCGAACGCGACGCCCACCAGCGCGGCGAGAAACCCCCCGAGCGCGCTGAGCCCGACCACGAGGGGGTCCACTCCCCCTCGCTCCGACGGCGGTCGACCCCGGGGAGCGAATACCGCACCGGCGGCCGGGGGACGCGCTTCGGCGGCCGGCTCGGCGCCGGGCTCACCAGCGGGGCGCTCAGGCTCCGCTCCGGTCCGATCTGCGTCATGTGGTTGCGTTGCGGACATGAGCTCGCGGTCGAGTGCAGCCAGGAACTCCTTGGTGGTCTTGCGCGCCGCCGCGCCGACCAAGCGTTGGCCAACCCCCGCTAGGGGTCCGGTGACGCTCGCGTCCGCCTCGTAGGCCAGGACGGCGCCTCCATCATCGCCGTCGCGCATCTGCATGCGAGCGACCGCATCAACGGAACCGGGCGCCCCTGTGGCGTTCGCGCGCACGCTGCAACTTTCGCCGTCCCGCTTGTCGGTGAGCTTGAAGGTGCCGTCATATGTGCCCTTCACCGATCCAACGCCAACGTTGACGGTGATGGCGTACTCATCCGGCCCGTTGACCTCCAGCCGTCTGACGCCGGGCAGGGCATTGGCCAACATCTGAGGATCCTGAAGCGCCTCCCACACCCTGGGACGCGGCGAGACAAACGCGTGCTCTCCGGTGATGTTCATGACAGGTCACTCTCCTTCCGGATTGCCGACGTGCCGGTAGCGCCGGGTGCGCAGGGTGAGTCGGATGTCGGGCGGTTGTTCGAGCAGGCGTCCAAGTTCGGCCTCGACTGCCTCGCCCAGCCGCGCCGCGAAGGCTTCCGGCTCGAGGTCGGCAGAGGGCTGCTCGCTGACGACGGTGTCGACAATCCCGAACCGCATCAGCTCCCACGACGCGCCGCCCTGGGCGGCCGCAAGCTCCGCGGCGCGATCGGTTGAACGGTACACGATCGCCGACGCCCCCTCCGGGGCGATAGCGGCGAGGTAGGCGTGCTCGGCACAGATGACGCGGTCGGCGACCAGCAGCGCGAGCGCACCGCCGCTGCCGCCCTCGCCGGCGAGCACGGCCAGCGTCGGCACACGAAGGCTGCTGAGCCTCGCCATGCATCGCGCGATCTCGGCCGACAGGCCGCCTTCTTCGGCCGCCACGCTCATCTGAGCGCCAGGAGTGTCAACGATCGTCACCAGCGGGAGATTCAGTTGCTCGGCCACCGCCATCGCCCGGAGGGCCTTTCGATAGCCGGCCGGGCCCATTCTGGAAGGGCTTGTGCGGTCGCGGTGCTGGGCGACGACCATGGCAGGTATGCCCCGCAGGCGCGCGAGCGCGGCGAGGCATCCTGGGTCCTCGCCGCCGCCGGCGCCGTCGCCGCGGAGCACGGTGACATCCGTGGCCCACGCGCGCAGCAGCTCGGCAGCGCCCGGACGCAGCGGATTACGGGCGTGACGAACAGACGCCCATGCGTCACCGGGTGCAGGAAGCTCGCTGGCGCGGGCCGGCGACGATCGGCGACTTCGAGGCTCGGACACGGGAGCGGTTACGGCGAGGACTCGAAGCACTCGCTCGCGCAAGTCCTCGGGCGCGACGACGTCGTCCACGAGGCCTCGTTCGAAGAGGTGCTCAGCGCTCTGGATGCCATCGGGCAACCGCCGGCCCGTCATCATCTCGACCACGCGCGGCCCGCCGAATCCGATGAAGGCACCGGGCATCGCGAAAGTGACCACGCCAAGCGAGCCCCACGATGCCAGAACGCCTCCGGTGGTGGGGTGTGTCAGGTAGGCGATGTAGGTCAACCCCGCGTCGAGCAGGCGGCGGACCGCTGCCGAGATCTTCGCCATCTGCATGAGCGCTGGTGTCCCTTCCTGCATCCGCGTACCGCCCGACGCGGGCAGAATCAGAACCGGCACGCGTGACTCGCAGGCGCAGTCGATTGCGAGCGCCACCCGCTCCCCGGTCGCGGTGCCGATGCTTCCGCCGAAGAAGCCGAACTCCCCGGCGACCACGACGACCCTGCGCCCGGCGATCGTCACACCTCCGGTCAGCACCGACTCCCTGAGTCCGGTGCGCGCTTCGGCGGCAGCCAGCCTCTCAGGGTATGGCAGGTTATCGCTGAAGCGCAAAGGGTCGTGCGAGACGACGTCATCGTCCCAGACCTCGAGGCTCCCAGCGTCGGCGACCATGGCGATGCGATCGCGGGCGCTGGCGGGCCTGGCGGTCGCGGACACGGCGAGACGGTGTCAGGTGCGCTCAGCCGCTTCCGCGGTGGATCGAGCCGCCAGCCGCTTCTTCTGGACCTTGCCCATCTCGTTGCGCGGCAGCTCGTCCAGGAAATGGACCACGCGGGGGCGCTTGTGGGGTGTCAGCATCGAGGCGACGTGGTTGACCAGTTCGCCCTCCGACGGGGAGGCGCCGGGACGGCGTACGACCCAGGCGACGATCCGCTCGCCCATGTCGGAGTCCGGTTCGCCCGTGACCGCAGCCTCCTGTACGCCTGGATGCTCGAGGAGGGCGCCCTCTATCTCGCCGGCACCAATCTTGAACCCGCCGCTCTTGATGAGGTCGGTGGCGCGCCGCCCGACGATGCGGATATAGCCGTCGGGAGTCCGGGTGGCGAGGTCTCCGGTGTAGAACCATCCGTCGCGGAGCGCCTCGGCAGTCGCGTCAGGCCGGTTGAGGTATTCGAGAAACAGGTTCGGCCCCCGGACGACGATCTCCCCTACGGTCTCGTCATCGTCGACCTCGACGACGTTGCCATCGTCGTCGAGGAGCCGGATCTCGACGCCGTCCAGCGACGGGCCGACGTAGCCCGGCCGGCGGTCCCCCGACGCCCGAATCGCCGTATTCATCAACGTCTCGGTCATGCCGTAGCGCTCGACGATGCGCTGGCCGGTCAGACGCTCGATGCGGCTGTGCTCGGCCGCGGGCAGTGCGGCGGAACCCGAGACCAGGAGGCGGGCGCGACCGAGCTGTTCCGCCAGTTCGGACGAGCCCTCGGCGTCCTCGGCGAGCCGGTGATACATGGTCGGAACGGCAAAGAACATCGTCGCATCGTCGCTCAGCGCTGCGCCAGCGGCCTCGGAGGAGAAACGGCCGAGGTGATGGACGCCACCCCCGCGCCGAATCGGGCCGAGCACGCCGAGGATCAGTCCGTGGACATGGAAGAGCGGAAGCGAGTGGGCGACCACGTCCTCGTCCGTCCAATCCCAGGCTTTCGCGAGTGCGTCGAGGTTCGAGGCGATCGCGCGGCGAGGCAGGACGGCTCCCTTGGGAGCCCCGGTGGTGCCGGAGGTGTAGATCACAATCGCAGGGGCCTCCTCGGGCGCCTCGGGCGGGATCCTGCTGCCCGAGCCGTCAAGGTCGACCTCGAGCAGCCGTCGGTCGCCGAGAGCCGCGGGTAATTGGACGCCCGCAGCGGACAGGATCATGGCTGGGTCGCTGTCGCTGACAATATGGCCAAGCTCGCGTTCGCCGGCCTTCGGATTGATCGGGACCACGGGGACCGCCGCGAGTAGCGCGCCGATCACGGCCACACAGCTCTCAGGCTCCGGAACCGCCCATACGCCCACGCGATCCGCTCCAGCCACCTGGTCAGCGACGCGTGTCGCGGCATCGCAGAGCTGCGGATACTTGAGTGTCCGATTGCCAAATCGCAACGCGACCTTGTCGACCGGGTCGCTTAGAGCCGGAAACAGCACGACGTCCTCCTCGCGCTACGGATCCAAAACGCCATGCCACTGTAGGCGCGAGGGCGGGACCCCGGAATGTGAATCTGCGTCCTCGCACCCCGCACGCTGCGGCTCCGCTTGCCATGACCCGCTCCACACCGGTAGCCGCCCGATGCCACCGGTTCCGGCAAGACTGCCCGAGCGGCGGCGGTGACGACGGCCGCAAGTTCGAGCTGACCGAGGCCGCTCGATCACGGTCTTCTTGACGCTGTGCAGGAAGGTGAGGTCGAACTCCTCCTCCAGCGTTCTTTGCGGGCGGTTCGCCGCGACGGCTATGTGCGGACGGCGTCGTCTACATCGGCGAAGGCGGAGGCGGCGATCGACCGCCAGGTCCCCTGAGGGATCCGGAAAGTGTGCGATCGAGCCTGTCGGCGAGCCTTCAGCCGCGGCTCGAGCTTCATCGCGGCCGCGCTGGCCCATCCGATCGGTACGAGGATCCAGAAGCTGATCAGCCGGTACAGGAGCACCGCCGCGACCGAGGCCCCGGTTGGCACCCCGTAAGCGACGAGCAGCAGCGACAGCGCCCCCTCGACGACGCCGACACCACCGGGAGTGATCGGCAGGTTCGCGGTGACCTGCCCCACCGCGTAGATCACCAGCACGCCGGTCCACGGGACGTGACCGCCGACGGCGAGGATCGCCGCCACCAGACATGCGCAATCCGTGAGCCAGTTGCACAGCGCGGCGCCGAGCGCGGCGCCCGCCACGCGGGGCCGCCACCACGGGAGGCGGTGGGGTCGCGAGCCGCGTGCCGGCTGCTGTCGCTGCCGCCTAACGAAGAGGTACACCGCGATGGCGGCAGGGCCCGCGGCCGTCGCCACGATCACGAGCGTGCGAAACGGGGCGGCCGGCCCGCTGCCGCCGGCCAGCTCGACGCCAACCGCGAGCAGCACGATCAGCGCCGCGGTCAGGATCACCATCGTCAGCACGAGCACGCCGGCGGCCAGACGCCGGTCGACGCCGCGCCTGCGCAGCTGCTCGAACGAGAAGGCCGCTGCCCACGCGGGACCCGCCGGCACGGTCACCGACAGCGCGTTGGAGGCGAGCGTCAGCGCGATGATCGAGCGAAGGCGCAACCTGTGGCCGCCTGCGTGCAACAGGATCCGCGTGAGCATCGCGAACGCGATGATCGAGAGCGCCTCGGCGTAGACCGCGAGCCTCACCCACGCCCAGTGCACGTGAGACAGCTGTCCGAAGGCGTCGCTGACGGTGTCCCACTGGCCGGAGAGCGAGGTCACCGCCAGGACGATCAGAGCGGGCGCCAGCAGCCACTGGGCGCGCCTCAGCCACTGGGCCCAGGGACGCCGGGGGGCAGGACCGCCGGTCCGGCGCTCCGCGGCGCCCTCCCGAAGAGCGAGTCGCTCGTCTCCCCGCTCCGCGGCGTCCTCCAGCGGAGCGAGTCGCTCGTCTCCCCGCTCCGCGGCGCGGGCATCGACGCCGCCGCCTGCACGGCGCACTCGGTGCCACGCCGCCGCGCCGGCTACTGCGCCAACCGCGACCTCGACGGCCAGTCGGAGCGACGACCCACGCCCCGTCCCGACCGACAATAGCCGCACGCAGGTGATCACGAGATTCGCCACCGCGACGAACGTAAGCCCGCACAGCGCCACCGTGAGCCCTGTCCGGGGCGCTGCGGCGCCGGTTTGATCGGCCGGCTTCATGTCGGCATTCCAGCAGCGCGCCCGAACACAGAGCTAATCCGTCGGGAAGAAGACGTGAAGAGCCGTTACACCGGGCTTATGCGTCTTGTGCCCGTGAATCAGCTCCGCGGTGGGCGCGGTCGCTGCCCCGCTCAGAGGCCGATCAGGGCGCCGGAGGTCGCGGTCCGATCAACCGGCAGCCTGAACGTGTCGATCGGGCTGGCAGCATTGCGCGCCATCGCCACGAACAGCAGCTTGCGCCACCGACTCATGCCGGCGTCGTTGGTCGGGGTGATCGTGATCCGCGAGATGAAGTATGAGGCGTGCTCGAGGTCGAGGTTGCGCTCCAGCTGCCCGCGTTTGCGAGCCAGCATGAGCGCCGCGGGGATGTCCGTCGTGTCGCGGTAGCCGGCGCGTAGCGTGACGTGCCTGATCTTGAACAGGCCGCTGCCGAGCGTCTCGGTGACGAGCCGTTCGTCCGGGTCGACGCGCGGGATGCTGACCGGCTCCACTGACACGATCAGCACCTTCTCGTGAAAGATCCCGTGGTGCTCGACTCCGGCCTTGAGCGCCAGCGGCGTGGTGTTCTTGCTCGGGCTCAAATAGACCGCAACGCTGCGCGCGCGGTGGATCGGCGGGTCGCTCATCCGGACGCGGTAGAGGAAATCGTCCAGGGGCCCCTCCTCCTCAGTGCGGTTACGCGTGACGATCTCGCGTCCTCGTCGCCAGCTGACCATCACAATGGCCGTGATGAGGCCCACGCAGAGCGGGATCCAAGCGCCATGCCCGACCTTCGTCACGTTCGCAGCGAAGAATGAAACCTCGACGGTGAGGAACACGCCGCCGATCGCCGCCACCTTCCATCTGGCCAGGTGCCAGAGCGCGCGCGCCACGGCGAGGAATAGGATCGTGTCGAGTACGAAGGTGCCGGTCACGGCTACGCCGTAGATGGTGGCGAGCCGCCCTGAGCGCTGGAAGACGAGGATCAGCGTGGTGACCCCAGCGGCCAGTATGAAGTTGATCAACGGCACGTAGATCTGGCCTTCGAGCTCCGACGTGTGCGAGATCTTCAGCCGCGGCAGGAAGCCGAGCTGGACGGCTTGGCGGACGATCGAGAACGAGCCGGTGATCGCCGCCTGGGAGGCGATGATCGTCGCGATCGTGGCCAGGAACACCATCGGGATCCGGTCGGCTTGTGGGACCAGTAGGTAGAACGGGTTCCTGATCGCATCGGGATGATCGAGGATCAGCGCGCTCTGGCCCAGGTAGCAGAGCAACACCGCCGGGAACACGATCCCGAACCACGTTCGGCGGATCGGCGTGGCGCCGAAGTGGCCGCGGTCCGCGTAGAGCGCCTCCGCCCCCGTCAACGCCAGCACGACGGCGCCGAGGGTGAGGAAAGCGGCGCCGCCATGGTCGACGATGAAACGCGCGCCCCACGTCGGCGACAGACCCTGCAGGACGCCCGGATGGGCGACGACCTGGCGGGCGCCGAGGACTCCGATCACCACGAACCAGACGAGGATCAGCGGGCCGAACAGCCAGCCGACGGCGCGCGTGCCGCGGCTCTGGATCGCGAACAGCGCGACCAGGATCGCGAGGGATATCGGCACCACCAGGTGAGCCAGGCTGGGGGAGTCGACCCTTAGGCCCTCCACGGCGGAGGTGACCGAGATCGCCGGCGTGATCATGCCGTCTCCGAAGAACAGGCCGGCGCCGAAGATGCCAAGCGTCGCCAGAAGCACGGTGCGGCCGACCCGCTTACGCTGGATCAGCGCGGCGAGCGCCATCCCCCCGCCGTCGCCGCGGTTGTGCGCGCGCATCAGGAACCCGGCGTATTTGATCGACACCACGATCGTCATAGCCCAGAAGATCAGCGAGACGACTCCGTAGACGCCGGCGGCGGTCGGGCGCGCCGCGTCCGCGTGCTGCGTGAAGATCACCTGCTCGGTGTACAGGGGGCTGGTACCGAGATCGCCGTAGACGACGCCGAGAGCTCCGAGGGCCAGCACGATGCGGCCGGCATGCGCGACGACGTCACGCTCCTCGTCGACCCCGGCGATTCCCGGGCGCCCCTCGACCCGGGTCGGCTCGGCAGGCGCCACCGGCCAATAGCCGAGTTTGTGGGCGGCCTCGTTGAACGTGTGCCGCACGGCTCCCGGCGTGACCTCGCCGTTGCGGCTCTTTCCCGCGGGCGTGGCCTTGTGCCCCGCTTCGTGGAGACTGCGGCGTCCGTGCGCTGGGGTCACCTCCACCTCGCCCTAGACGAGCTGCTCTGAGACCAACGCCGGGCGCAGGCCCAGCAGCCGCAGGTCAGTCATCAGGTCGGCGACGTCGCTCTGGGCGGCCTCGCCGGACGGGCTGGGCACCTCGACGCGCAGAAGCAGGGCGCCGCGCGAGCCGTTGGCCCGTTCGCGGGCGAGCATCGCTCGCCCTCCCTCCATGCAATCGGCCAGCCACGCGCGTAGCTCACGCGTCAGAAGTGCCGGTCGTTCCAGACGGATCAGGACCTCTGCCACGCATTCAGGCTGGCAGCGCCGGTGTCAGGACTCCATGGGTGGAAGTCCCTATCTTGAGGGGCCGGTGTGGACTACGGCTGGATCAGGCCACGGCGGATCGCGTACCGCGTCAAGTCGGCGACATTGCGCATGCCGAGCTTGCCGAGGATGTTCGCGCGATGGTGATCGACCGTCTTCCGGCTGATGACGAGCTCCTCGGCTATCTGGTCGCTGCTGTGGCCCTCGGCGATTAGCTTGACGACCTGGAGCTCCCGCGGCGTGAGCGGGTCCTCGGGCGCCGTCTCGCCTCGCCTGGCCTGCTCCAGATACTCCCGGACCAGGGCCGTGACCGCGTTCGGGTACAGGAACGACTCGCCGCGCATGGCGGCTCGGCATGCATCGATCAGGTCACGATTGGCGGAGGACTTCAGCACATATCCGGACGCTCCGGCCTTGAGCGCCTCGAAGAAGTACTGCTCGTTGTCGTGGACGGACAAGATCAGCACGCGCAGGTCTCCGCGGCGCCGGCGGAGCTCGGCCGTGGCCTGGAGCCCGGTCAGCCGCGGCATTGAGACATCCAGAATCGCGAGATCGATCTCGCCCGCGAGCGTCTTCTCGACCGCCTCGATCCCGTCCTGCGCCTCCGCGACCACCTCGATGTCCGGCTCGCCGTCCAGCACGGCACGGAGCCCGCTGCGTACGACAGCGTGATCGTCCGCCAGCAGTACCCGGGTCTTCAGGGGCGTTGGCACTCTCTCGTCTATGACGTCGGCACCGTGAGGGTGATCTCGGTTCCACGGCGTGCGCCGGGACCGATCTCCAGCTGCGCGTCGATCACCATCGCGCGCTCTCGCAGCCCGCGCAAGCCGCGTCCGGTCGCGCCTAGCGGCAGCCCGCGCCCGTTGTCGCTCACGCGTAGTACGACACGTCCGTCATCGCGCTTCAGGGCGACGAACACCTGGGTTGCACCGGCGTGACGCAGCACGTTGGTCAACGCCTCCTGCGCGGTCCGGTAGATGACCAGCTCCACCTCCGGCGAGAGCTCGGGCAGGTGCCAGTCGAGCTCGCGACGGACCCGCAGGCCGCCCTGCCGATCGACGCGTCCACACAGTGCGATCAGGGCGTTGACAAGCCCGAGATCGTCGAGCGCTTCGGGCCGCAGCTCCCGCCCGATCCGGCGCACGTCTTCCAGGCTGCGCAGGGCGGTCTCACCGATGTCCACCAACGTCTCGCGCTGCGACCCTGGATCACCCGCGGCGCGCTCGGCTCGTATCGCGATTGCCGTCAGCGTCTGGCCGACCTCGTCGTGCAGCTCCCGGGCGATCCGGCTGCGCTCGCGCTCCTGGGCGGCCAATACACGCCTGCCACTCTCGCGCCGCTCGCCCTCCAGCCGGTCGAGCATTGCGTTGAGTGCCCGGGCGAGCGCGAGCACCTCCGCGCCCGCGTGCTCAAAGGGGTCGGCCCGGCGACCTGGCCGGGTGGGATCCACCGCGCCCATCGTCGCCGCCAGGCGTCGAAGAGGGCGGAAAGCGCGGCGCAGCAACAGGAGGTCGAACGCCAGCATCACGATCAGGAGGATCGCCAACACCAGCAGCTCGCTGGGCGTGGCGATCCGGTGCACGGTGACCGGGGTCCACGCCACGATCGCGAACGCAACCACGAACACCACCGCGTTGCCCAGGAACACGCGCCACAGCAGCGACAGTCCACTCCGTGGCGGTGGCCGGCGATCCTCCTCCGGAGCGTCCGGCGGATGGGATGTAGAGGTCGGCCGGGCGGCCGGAAGCTGGGTCTGGGTCGACTGCGAGTCCATCGGTGTCACGCTCGAGCCGCGAGGCCAGCGAACCCGCATTCTCGCAGTCGACGCTGCGCGCGCGCCGGGCCACTCATGGTCCTCCGACGCCACCTCGGAGGCATCTCGGTCACGCCGTGCGGCTCAGCGTTCGCGGACCCGAGCTAAGCCCACGGCAGTCCGTCGACGCTCGCAGGGGGGCGTCGCTGCTGTTTGAGTGTCAGTGGCCGGCGCGGTGGGCGGCGATGAAGCGTCGGCCCGGTGTGGGGTCGACGCCGAAGCGCTCCGCGTAGCGTTCGTGGACTTCCTCCCAGCGCTCGTGGGCTTTCTCTTCGGGCAGGAAGCCGCCGGCGAGATGAGGCTCCAGCCGCGAGAAGTAGGCCTCCCAGCCCGTAGCGGTCTGCGCGGCGAGCTTGCGGTCGTCGAAGACGTGAGTGAAGACGAGCAGGCAGCCGCCTTCGCAGGCGGAGAGCTCGAAGCTGTATCGGTCGCCGGCGAAGGTCCAGGCGAGGCGGTGCGGTGCGTCGACGTCGGTCACCTCCCCAGTCGCCCCGCCGGCCTCGAACGTCTCGCCGGCGGCGGGCGTCCATGGGGCCGCGGCGGGAAACCAGCGCTCGAGTTCGGCGGGGTCGCTGATGGCGCGCCATACCCGCTCCACGCGGTGAGCGAGTCGGCGCTCGAAGCACAGCGCCGGGCGGCCGTCGATCGTCTCCAGGGTTCCGTCCATCATGCGCTGGCCTCCAGGTGTCGTTGCAGGTCGTCGTGTCCCCGGAGGCGACCCAGGAGGTCGTCGCCTGTCTGCCGGTGGCGCTGGGGAGGTGCGCCCACACACCTTGTGACGCCCGACCTCGAGTGGGAAGCAAGGGCCGAACTCAGCTAAGCGTCGGGATCACCTCGGCCGCGAGCCGCTCGAGCTGTTGGGCGTCGTCGAGGAGCGGGTTCAGCAGGATCAACTCCGCACCGGCGTCCGCCACCGCACGGATGCCGTTGCTGCACACCTCGGCCGGGCCGGCGAGGATGTGTTCTGACCATCCGCTCCAACCGTAGTGTCGCGTAAGCGCGTCCTCAAGCCGCTGACGCCCGCGCCCCGCGTCGTCCTCGACGTGGACGTAGACGCGCTTGCCGATCCGGAACGTGCCGGGCTCGCGGTCGTGCGCGCTCAGCTCCTCCCTGACCACCTTGACCTGTTCGGCAAACCGGGGCGTCGTCTGCGAGCCGGCGCCCATGAACCCGTCCCCGTGCCGGACCGCGCGGCGCATCCCCGCCGGCGCGCTGCCACCAAACCAGACCGGCGGGTGCGGCCTCTGCACCGGCTTGGGCTCCATCGAGGCGCCCTCGAGCTTCCACCACCGCCCATCGAAGTTGATCTCATGGTCCGTCCAGCACGCCTTCATCAGCGCCAGCGCCTCGTTGAAGCGAGCAACCGGCCTATCCGGGTCGACGCCAAAGGCGGCGAACGGGCGTCCCCGGCCACCGGTCGCCAAACCCACCTCGACCCTGCCGTGGCTGAGGCAGTCCAGCGAGCTGATCGCCTTGGCCAGGTGCAAAGGGTTGTGCAGCGGGAGCACGAACACAGCACAACCCAGCCGCAGCTGCTCGGTGCACGCCGCCGCATAGGCCATGGTCTGCAGCGGCGCGAGGCTGCCGGCCGCGCCGATTACCTGCTCCTGCGCCCACGCACTCTCGAACCGCCCGAGCTCCTCGACGCGCCGCAGGTGCGCGCGGAAACCGTCGCCGTCGAAGCGGCTGTCGCGAGCGTACTGCGGGATCGAGATCGCGAATCGCACGGACTCAGCAGATGGCTGAGCTGCAGGCTACCTGCCGCGGGCCCGCGGCGCGCTCCGGAGCGCGCGCTCATTCGATCAGCCCGATCTCTGCAAGTAGTGCGAGCGTCGCCCCGAGCATCGCGGTGCGGGGAAGAGGATGGGACAGGCGACGGCTGCCGAACCTGAGCTGCCTGGGGAAAGCGTCGTATGCCATGTCCCAGTGATCGGCGCGCAGCGTGCCCAGATGCGCTGAGGCAGCGACCGGGATACGAGTCTGCGATTGCGTGACCTGCATGTCGTTGATCCGCTCGTGGCGGGCGAGCTGCAGCGTCGCGAGGGCCTGGAAGTACGGCACGTCGCCGACGCGTACCGCGCCCGCGACGCTGATGAACGGCACGCCGAGCGCATCGAGCAGGCCTCGGTGCTCGTCGAGGAACCCACTCCGCACGTCGGTGCGCAGATCGCCGATGGCGCCGGGCAGGTCGAACTCGTCTTCCCGCCTCGTAATGCGATTGAACTCTGCGGCGGGTATGAGCCGCCGGAGCACCTTTCCGCCGGTGCCCTCGAGGACCGCGTGGACGTCGACGTCGGCGACCAGCGGCGCGACCTCGTCGGCCAGATATGAGCCTCCGGCCGCGCCCGCCCAACTCACAAACGCCTTGACCCGTGAGGCGACTTCGGGATGCTCGGCGAGCATGGTCAGCGCGTCGGGAGTTCCCTTGCTGTAGCCGACGAGCACCACGTCGCGTGGCGTGATCGCGCCCGGGCGCAGTTCCGTGCCGTCGACCGCGAACCCCTCGCCCCGGGTGACGGCCCGCAGGATGTCGCGAGCGTTGGCACGGCAGCTCGCGGCCGGATGGCTGTCGGCGACCAAGACACGGACGCCGTACTCACGCTCGAGAAGGGGCGCTGTCGAGGCGAACGCGGACATCGGCATGAGCGACCCGAGCAAACCGGGGCACAGCACAACGGTCGTTGCGGACAGCGGCCGGCGTTCGGCGGGGGGCAGCTCCCGCCAGGGGGCGCCGCGCAACGCAGGCACGACGAAGCGCCGCGCGATCGCCTCGTGCGGGGTGAGTCGGCGCGCACGGCCCCGCGCGATTGCTACCGCCTCGGGGTCCAGCGCCGCGCGTTGGACGGCCAGGGCCGTCCAACGTCGCCCCAGCCATCCCCGGACGACCGCGTCAGCAATCGCTGCCACCGGATCGGCGACGACGGCCGCACGAACCTGTCCGATCAGCTCGGGCACGTCACCAGACGCCTCGAGCGCGGCGAGCTCGGGATACGCCGTCGCGACAGCCCGCATCGACCCTGATTTTCGCAGGCACCCGCGGTCGTCCAATGGTTACGCGGTGATTCTGCGCTATCGCGTCGTGCGGGGCTATTTCGACCTCAACGGTTCGTTCGCTTGACGGCCGGCGCGTCCCCGCCATGATCTACCTTGCCACCATCCCCAACGAAGCCAACGCCCGCAGCTACGGCACCGTCTTCAACGAGGTCGCCGGCGAGTATGACCGTCACCGTCCGGGCTACCCGGACGCGCTGATCGACCAGGCCTCTGATGTGGCCGGTATCGGGCCCGGCGTCCCGGTGCTCGAGATTGGCTGCGGCACTGGCCAGCTGACGCGCTCTCTGCTCACCCGTGGCCTTCGGGTGACCGCGGTCGAATCCGGTGACGAGCTGATTGCGCGGGCACGGGGTCAACTGCACGGCCTCGGCGAAGTGGAGTTTGTCAACGCGCGCGTAGAGGATGCGTCGCTGCCGCACGCGCGCTACCAGGCGGTGTTTCTCGCGTCGGCGATCCACTGGCTCGACCCGGATCTGAGCTGGCACAGGGCGGCCGACGCGCTCGCCGACGGCGGCACCCTCGCTCTCGTCTCCTACTTCGGGCTGGAGGAGGCGCGCAGCAGCCAGGATCAAAAGGCACTGCGCGCCGCGATGGCCCGAATCGCGCCTGAGCTCGCCGCCGCCTGGCCGGCATACCGGGACCTCGACGGCATGCTCGCGGGCGTCGCGGCGCGGCGCGCCAACGTGTCCGAGGTTTGGGCGTGGCTCGGTCGCTATGACATTGCGCGCGGGTATGCGGAATCGCTGTTCGAGGACACGCACGTCGCCGCGGTGCCGATGCTCCTTGAGCACACGGGCGAGGAGCTCAACGCCCTTCTCGGCACGATGTCGTTCTGGAAGCGGCTGTCGCCCCGACAGCGCGGCGCGCTGGCCGCCGAGAACCACGCCCTTCACCAGCGACTCGCCCGGCCGATCCGCTCGAGTACGATCGCCTGCCTGGTGACCGCGCGGCGCGCGCCGCGGGCCTGACCGTCTCACCTTTCCGCCCAACGGGATGGCAGCCAGCCGTAGAATCGAGACGTCGATCACCGACCGCGTCTCGGTTTCAATCTGCGGCGACGTCGAGCGACCTGCGTGCCTCGGAGCGGTTGAGCTGCGCTCGCTGATGGACGCCGAACTGGTCGCGGACTTTCACTGCCGTGAAGGCTGGAGCCGGCTTGGTGAGCGCTGGCGCGGAGTGCGGCTTACAACCCTGCTTGCGCTTGCCGGCGCCGCCGACGCCGCCGGCTATGTCACCGTCGGCTCCGGCGAGTACACCGCAGTCCTCACGCGAAAGCAAGCTGAGGATGAGCGGGTGCTGCTCGCCCTCGAGCACGGAGGAGCCGCGAGCCCCCGTCCCGCCGGCATGCCGCGACTGGTCGGACCCGCCGAGTGGGACTGCTTCCTCAGCGTCAAGTCGGTGGACCGGATTGAGGTTACGCGCGAGCCTCAGCACGCAACCGCGGCGACGCGCGCGCTCGCCCGGCTACGGCGCTGAGCGACCAATCAGGTTGCGGCCCGATCGGGCCGGCGTGGGTGCGTGCGGCGGTTGTGTCGATGTAGACGGGTCAGTCCCGGAGCACCTCGAGGTCGAGTCCGGCGAGCCGCTCGGGGTCAACGAGGAAGTCGCACTCGACGATCCTCCCGTCCTTGATCGTGAACGCGCCGACCGAGAATGGCTTGCCGCGGCGCTCGGACACGAGCCCGGCGGCGCCGTTGACCAGCGCCCGCTTGATTGTCAGGCCTACGTTTGCCCACATCGTCGCCTGGCCGGCGACTGTCTCCGCGCCCTGCACGTAATGCGAGAGGCCGGTCAGTCCAGCGTCGGCTCGGAGCACGACGTCGGCGTCGAGCACCGCGACCAGCGCCTCGAAGTCGCCGTTGCGCGCCGCCGCCAGGAACGCGTCCACGACCTTCCACTGCTCGCTGAGCGGGGCGTCGGGGACCGGCGCCGTGCTCCGGACGCGCCGGCGAGCCCGGCTCGCCAGCTGCCGCGTGGCCTCGGGTGAGCGCTCGACGATTGGCGCGATCTGCTCGAACGGCACTGCGAACATGTCGTGCAGCACAAACGCGAGCCGCTCCGCCGGGCTCAACCTCTCCAGGACCACGAGCAGCGCCAGCCCGACCGAGTCGGCCAGCAACGCCTCGTGCTCCGGATCGGTCCCGTCGGCCGGGTCCACGATCGGGTCGGGGACGTGCACCTCCAGCGGCTGCTCCCGGCGCGAGTTGCGCGAGCGCAGCATGTTCAACGCGACGCGGGCCACGATCGTGGTCAGCCACGCTCCGAGGTTCTCGACATCGCTGGTGTCGGCGCGGCTGACCCGAAGCCATGCGTCCTGAACGGCGTCGTCCGCCTCGCTCAGCGACCCGAGCATCCGGTAAGCCACCGCCCGCAATCGGGAGCGGTGCTCCTCGAACCGCTCGGCCAGCCACTGCTGATCGGTCATGTCACGTTCCTCCATCGTCGCGTGTCAATCGGATGGACCCGCGGGATCCACGCGGTGTGACGGCGGCTCAACAACACACGACGGGAGGACGAACATGCAACCAAGAATCAAGAACCCGGCGATGACCGTCCCCGGCGCCATGGAGGCGCTCCAGAACCTTGGCGCCGCCGCCCGGAAAGCCGGCGTGCCCGCCACCACCTTGTACCTGATCGAAATGCGAGCGAGCCAGATCAACGGGTGCAGCGTCTGCCTGGACATGCACTCCCGCGAGCTGAAGGCCGCGGGCGAGCCGGACGAGCGTGTCTTCATGGTCGGCGCCTGGCGGGAGACTCCATACTTCAGCGATGCCGAGCGCGCCGCACTGGCGTTGACCGAGGCCGCCACCCGGCTCGCCGACCGCTCCGACCCGATTTCCGACGAGGTATGGGAGGAGGCAGCCCGCTACTACGACGCGTCCGGGCTGGCCGGGCTGGTGATCGCGATCGCCGCGATCAACGCCTGGAATCGCATCAACGCCGCGACGAGGCAAATCACCGGCAACTGGGTGGACCAATCGATTACCACGATGCGAAACGACCGACGCTCCGACGCGCAAGCCGCTAGCCGCGGGGCCGAGATGGTGTAGGGGCCGCGCTGCGCGCGGCGTCCCTGGGACCATCCGACCCCGTCCGGACGGGGCGGACGCAGCCGGGGGTGCCCCATCACTCCAGGAAGGTCAGCCTGGTCGATGGCCGAGTTCCCGGATGTGGCCGTCACTCACGTGCGCCTTGGCGCGCGCGATGAGCTCGATCCGGTCCCATCCGCTTCGCTCAGTGGGCGAAAGCGAGAGCCACGATCGCGCAGAAGCCCGCCACGGCGAGCGCAGTGCGGACGATGATCGCCGAGACGGGGACGCAAGCAGTGCTCAGCGGAGGCCCGGTAAATCGGCATGAAGCGGGTAGGACACCGCTCGTGAGACTGGACAGGCGAACGCTGGCAGCCGCACAGGCCGCCTACTATGCGCCAACCGCACTCGCCCCATTGCTGAGCCGTCGCGTGTTTGAGCGCGTGACCGGACCGAAAACCGAGTGGTGGCTGGTGATGACGGTCTCGGCGCTCGTGGGCGCGGTCGCCGGGTCGCTCGCCCTCGCGGCGCGCGGGCCGGTAACAGCGGAGACGGCGGTGCTCGGCGCCGGGTGCGCGGTTGGTATGGGCCTAGTCGACGTTACCTATGTCTGCCGTAGGCGGATCTCTCCGGTGTATCTGCTCGATGCTGCAGTGCAGCTTCCGATCGCGGCCGCCTGGGTGATCGGCGTATCGCGCGGCTGATCCACATCCGCCGACCTCGTGCTCTCCCGCAGCCGCGGCTGGACCCCTAACGTCGGCTTCGATGCCGCCGGCCAGCACATCGCGCTGGTCCCGGGTGGTGGGCCGCAGGGCGTGACGTCACCTTGGGCCGCCGGTCGCGTGACTTGATCATCCGCGCCGACCGGCTCGATCGCCATCGGGAATCGTGTCGGGAACGATTGCGCAGCGGGGTGCGTGCGCGGACTCCGGCTCACGCCACGCGCAACTCCTCCGCGGCTCCTTCAAGCGGGCTCGGTGTAGGTGCCGGGGCTGTTCGGCGTGGCGCGGAAATCGGACGGCCGCTCGCGGCCCGCCTCCGCCAACGCGCGCCGGACACCGTCGGCGTCGAGGTCGGTCGCGTACACGGGCGTTCCCGGCTGCTGACGCCACGACTCATCGAGACCGCCGGCGTCGACTGCGTCGAACCCGAGCTCGTCGACCAGCGCCATGACCGTCGACTTCGCGGCCGGATCGCCGCCTGCGACCGGGAGCGCGATCCGTCCGGCGGATCCGCGCGGCCGGCCGTGGTCACGCAGGTGTTGAGCGTAGATGTTGTTGAACCCCTTGACGACGGGTCGCCGGAGCTGCTGGGCGACCCACTTGCTCTCCGGCGTGCCCGCCTCGATCTCGGCTATCCGCCCGTCACGGTGGCGAGGGTAGTAGTTACCCGTGTCGATGACAACCACGTCGTCGCCCACCCCCGCGAAGAGGTCGTCAGGGAGCTGCGGAATGTTCCGCTCCGGGATCGTGACGATGACCACGTCGTTGCCCCGGGCCGCCTCGTGCCTGGTGACGGCAGTGGCGCCCGTCTCGGCTTCGATCTCACGCAAGGTGTCTGGCCCACGCGAGTTAGCCACCGAAACCTCGTGACCGAGTTCGGAGAACCGTCGCGCCAGCGCGCCGCCGATGTTTCCCGCACCGATGATTCCGATTCTCATGCTCGCCTCCTCGAACGTCTTCCCCGCGTTGTTTCACGACCGCTCGCTGCTACACCGGGTGATATCACGAGCACAACCGGGAGCCGACTGCCGTGCGGTGACCTTCAGCGAGTGACCCGCGGGCACAAGTGAACCGACGTCGACCCACGCGCGGAATCGCAGAGGCGGGCGGCCTCGTCAAACCATGATCGCTATCGCGAGGACGACTCTGATCTTCGTGAGTAGCACCGATCTCCCGGTTATGCTCGCTGCGGTCCAACGATCGTGGACGCGGCGCTCTGGCGCCGTCGCCGTGGCTATTGGCCGACGGTAGTTCGGTAATGCCAAGTCCGCCCGCTGTCCTTGGAGACGTACTGCCAGATCGTTGCTCCGTTAGACGACCCGACAAACGCGGCCAACCCACCCCCAATTCTTGGGACTACTCCAAGCGGACCTCCATCGGTGAACAGCGCGCGATACCAGTTCTTGCCGCCATCGCCGGTGGCGTCGATCACCTGCCCGCCGCCCCAGGCGAACACCGTCTTGGCATTGACAGCGTCGATGTACACGACAGCGAGCGGTGCTTGCGCGGCGTGCAGGTGGAGCGCCGGCCCGTCGGTCTTCCACGTCCTGCCACCGTCGACGCTCGCCACCGGATAGTCGGCGTCGCCCACGGACGCGAGCGCGAAACCATGCCCGGCGTCGGTGAAGACCCGGTGTCCGAATATGTCGGCCGCCCGTACCCCCGTGCCAGGTGCTAGCGTCCCCGGCCGACGCGTGATCCGCGCGGCCGCCACGGTGCTGGGCGGGCTGGCCGCGGCTCGGCCGGCGCTTGCCGACGCGCCGGCGACAGCGATTTCGCCCGGCCCGAGCAGCGCAGCACCGAGAACAACGGCCGCGACCACGACGCGCGGAGACGATACGGACGGCATGACCCCTCCTCTGGATACGGTTCCGTGTGAAGGAGAGTTTGGCACCACGGCGCGGCGCTGTGTGCGCGCCCGGGCTCGCTCAGGCCACGCGCGCCTCAATGACGCTCAGCGCCCCGGCGTCGCCGACGACCCGCACCAGGCGCAGGCCCGCAGCGCCAAGCAGCGTCGACATCTCGCGCTCGCTGCGCTCCTGGCCGCCGAAGCCCATCATCGTCACGTCGGCGCGGGCGAGCCGCCGGTGTTCCGGTACGTCGGCGAACCGGCCCGGCAGCAGGCGATCGATTACGAGGATCACGCCGTCGGCGCCCGCGCCCTCGCGGCAGCTGGTGAGGATTCGCCGCGCCTGCTCGTCATCCCAGTCGTGAATGATGTACTTCAGCAGGTAACAGTCGGCGGGTGGGGGGGACGCTTCGAAGAAGCTGCCGGCGACGAAGCCGGCGCGTTCCTTCAGGCCCTGCGTTTCCAGGTAGACCAGCGCGCCGGACTCCACCGACGGCAGGTCGAAGACCGATCCGCTGAGGTGCGGATACGCCCGCAGCACGGCCGCCAGCAGCCCGCCGTAGCCTCCGCCCACGTCGATAACCGTGCGATGAGGGCTGAAGTCGTATATCCGGCACAGATCCTCCCCGACCTCACGGCTGCTTCCCACCATGGTCCGGTGCATGGCGTCGAGCCGCTCGGGGGCTTCAGCCAGCTCGTCGAATCCCTCCGGCCCGAGCGTGACCGAGTGACCGGCCCGGCCCGTTCGCACCACCTCGGGTATGTCGGCCAGACCCGCCCGCATCATCTCGCCGTAGAACAGCACCTGCGCGCGGAGTGAATCCTCGACATCGGCGCGCAGCAGCCGACCGGCACCCGTCAGCTCGAACCTTCGCTCGCCGAGGTCCCGACAGATACCGATGGCACTTGCCACACGGAGCAGACGAAACACGCCGAACTCGTGCAACCTCAGGCGTTGCGCCAGCTCTGCGGCAGTGGCGGGACCACCCGCGAGCGCCTCAGGCAGCTCGAGCTTCACCAGCGCGGTGAGGACGTGAATCGGCCAAAAGCCGTCAATCAGTTCCTCGACATGGGCGGCGGCGGGATCGCGCATCGGCGGTGATAAACAGCTCTAGCCCGCGCGTCGCGGCGACACGGCGGTCTCAGTCCTCGGGCGTGCCGTCGTTGAAATCATGAGCGCCGATGGCCAGCCCGACCGCGAAGAGAGCGACGACCGCGATCCCGGCGACCACGATCTCGATTCACGAGTTGACGCGTGGCTATCGCCACCGCGACCATGGCGACGAGCGGCGCGCAGGAGAAAACGATCGTCAGGTCTCTGGCCTGCATCCGTGCATTATCCCGTCCCCGGACCAAAGCGGTTCATCTAGACGCTTTCGTCGAGACCGGAAGCGGCTGACGGTTACCGAGCACGTAAGCGAGCGTGCTAGCGCTCATGGCCGGCGAGGTCGAAGTCAGCCAGGCCGGCTGGATCGGTGATCCCGAGTTTGCGCCGCGCGCGCTTCGCGAAACCGCCGGGGTGCACCCGCACCACCCGCGCCGCGTCTGGGTGGGCGAGAATCTCGAGCGCCGCGCCGGCCTCGGCATGTCCAAGCAGCCGGCCGTCGCGCTCGAGTGACACCGGCGCGCTCCTGGGCAGGACCTCGATGCCGAGCCGCTCGCCCTCGGCGAGAACGACGGCGCGGTTGAACAAGCCATGCGGGGCATCGGGCATGACGATCATCCCCTGTGCCCGCGGGGAGACCAGCGGGCCGCCGGCGGCGAACGCATACGCCGTCGATCCCTGAGGTGTCGCAGTGATGACTCCGTCGCTGGCGTAGCGCACTAGCAACTCGCCGTCGATGTGCAGCGCGAGCGCGGCTTGACCGCGGCCGGGTACCCGGGTCAGGACGAAGTCGTTATAGGCGATCTGCGCCTCGATCCCATTGCCAGGAGCGAGCGCGAGGCCCGCGCGCGTCTCGATCGTGTATTCGCCTCTGGCCAGCGCCGAGAGTGCCGCTTCGAAGTGCGCCGCATCGATCTCGGTCAGATATCCGAGCGTTCCCAGGTTGACGCCCAGAGCGGGGACACGGTGGGGGGCGGCCACCCGCAGCGCCTCGAGCATCGTGCCGTCGCCGCCGAGCGCGAGGACGGCGTCGCAGCCGTCCGCGAGTGATGCCTCCGGCCGGCGGGCGATTCCATGCGGCAGTCGCGGCTCCTGGTCGGCTCCGAAGAGCTCGACTCCCACCGCCGCCGACCAAGCACTGATCGTCTCGAGCGGATGGCGCAGGTCGCGGTCGGGTCGGAGCACGAGCGCGAGGCGGCGCACACCGCGCTCAGCGTCGCGGTCGGGTTCGCTTTGTGGCCCCGCGTTCATCGGCACCGGCCAGATTCTGGCGGACGGCATTGCCGGCATCAGACTGCTACAGACCACGTCGCCGTGCAAGTCACACCCCCGGTGAGCACGCGGATCGTGTTGTCGGCGCGCCTGAGCAGCGCGGGAAGAGGGCGATCGGGATCTCGACGGATTGCCGATGGACAGCCGCGCCGGAAGCCACCAGTATGGACGGATGGCGCGGCTGGTCGGAATCAATCACGTGGCGCTCGAGGTGGGCACCGTGGAGGAGGCCCTGAGCTGGTACGGACGTTTCTTCGAGTTCGAGCTCCGCGGACGCGCAGGGAATCAGATGGCGTTCATTGACATTGGCGATCAGTTCATCGCGCTGACCGCGGGACGTACCCAGCCGCGCGACGGCGCGCGGCACTTCGGACTCGTGGTCGACGACAAGGAAGCAGTCCGAATGGCATTGCAGCAAGCCGCGATCAGCGTGCCGCCCTCGGGATCCGTAGATTTCCGCGACCCATGGGGTAATCATGTCCAGGTCGTCGACTACCGTGAGATCCAATTCACCAAGGCTGCGGAGGTGCTGCGGGGGATGCGGCTCGACGGGCTCGAGAAGTCGGAATCCGCCCAGCGACAGCTCGCCGAGAAGGGCCTCACCGGCTGAGCGCCCGGCGCGAAGCTCGAGGCCTCACGGTCGTCCCGACCGATCAACGCGTGGGTCCTCCGCGCCGCCTGCGACGAAAATCGGCGCGGTCACGTACTCTAGTGTCAATGTCATACATCTCCTCACTCCTCACTTCGCTCGAAACACGCATAGGCGAGCTCCGCGCCGAGATTGCCCAGCTCGAGACCGTCCGCGCCGCCCTGAACGCATCCACCGCCGATGCGGTGAGCGCCCGAAACGGCAGCGCCCGCGTGATCTCCAAACGGACACGCGGTAACAGCACCAAAGCGGGTACCCCCACGCTGGCGCGCTCCCGCGCCGCATCCTCGTCGGTGACATCAACTGGCACGGCGAAGAAGTCCCGCCGCGCGGCGACGAGCAAGATACGGCGTCCTCGCCGATCGGAAGCGCCGCTTCAGCTCGCGGACCTCGAGCAGCTTATCCGCGCGTCCGGCACCGGCCTCAGCGCAAGCGCGATCGCTGCTCAGGCCGGAGTCGCCTACGACAAGACGCTCAAGTTGTTGCGCGAGCTCGAGACATCGGGTCGGGTTCGCCGCGAGGGCTCCCGGCGCTCGACGGTGTGGCGTCTCGTCAGCGACGACGAGCGGATCGCCCAGCGTGCGGCGGAGCTCGAACTGCTGTCCACCGGTCGATCCTGAGGGTCCACGGCGGCCACGGCGCTGCACGCCGGCGGCTTACTTACCGCGCCGTCCGACGCGGAACCTCGGCTCTCCGAGCGGTCAGCGCACGCCGCCACCGGGCCGGGAACCGAACCGAGAGTCGCTGTGACACCGACACTGGCCGCTGCCACCGTCTTGGGTCGAGATCTGCTCCGCAGAGCGAGCACCCCGCGGCGTAGGGCGTGACGCGCTCGCCGCAGTTGGGGCAATAGCCGGGATGCATGCCGCGAGAATGCCGCGGTTTCATCTGCGGCGGGTAAACCGGAGTTCATTTCTTGTGAAGAGAGCAGCCGAGGGTTGTACGTCAGTGCAGGCCGCTGCCATCCGGCGGGTGCCAGGCGACGCGCGGCGCGCGAAGATGTCGTGGTGAGCAACGGCGAGAAGACCGCGCTCGAGACTCTTGGCGTGCTGCTGCGCGCGCAGCGCCTGGCCAACGGACTCTCGCTGCGGGATCTCGCCGCCCGCACCGATGTCTCCAACGCATATCTGAGCGAGCTCGAGCGCGGGCTGCACGAGCCGTCGCTGACCGTGCTGCGGGCGATCGCTTCCGCGCTGGGAACACCGCTTGGGCCACTGCTCGCGCGCGCCGGGCTGCTCGAAGGGAGCGGTGAGGCCAAGCCGGCAGGCGCCGTCGGCGACACGGAGGCGGCGATCGTGGCGGACCCGGCGCTCAGCGAGCCTCAACGCGTTGCGCTACTGAGCGTTTACCGGAGCTTCCTCGCCAGCCGCTCCCCTTTCGCTTGAAATATAAGACGCCGCTCGATATATTGAGCGAATGACAGGCATCGATTGGCGGGAGCTGTTTGCGGCGAACCAGGCCAGCATCGCTCGCGCAGGGATTCCAATCGGCGAGTCAGGCCTGCCTGCCGCGCCCGCCCACCAGGCGAGCCGCCGACCGGCGCCTCCCCCGGCGCGTGGGCGCGGACCAACTCTGCGCCAGAGCGGGGCGCGCGCGCTGGTCCATGTCCCGCGCGGCCTCGACCCGTCGACGCCGGCGGCGCTCGTCTGCATGCTTCACGGCTGCACTCAGGACCCGGCGACGTTCGCGGCGGCGACGGCAATGAACGATGCCGCCGACCGTCACGGCTTCGTGGTCGTCTACCCCGGACAAGACCGACGCCGCAACCCGCAGGGCTGCTGGAACTGGTTCCTGCCCGAGCATCAACGGCGCGGAGCCGGTGAGCCGGACGCAATCGCTGCGGTTATCCGCGAACTCGCGACTGGCGACTCCCGGTGCACGATCGACCCGGCGCGGGTGTTCGTAGCCGGATTGTCAGCCGGCGGCGCGATGGCGCTCATCGTGGCGACGTGCTACCCCGACCTGGTCGCCGCCGTTGCCGTCCACTCCGGCCTCCCCTATGGCTGCGCCGAGAACGCGGGCGCGGCGTTTCAGGCGATGGCCCGCCCGGAAACCGGCGGCAATGCCGACGGCGAGGTCGCCCATGCCGCGATGGGCCGGCATGCGCGGCCGGTGCCGAGCTTGGTCATCCACGGCACCGCCGACCGCACGGTGGCTCCCGCCAACGGGCGCCGGGTTCTTCGCCAATCGATGTATGCGAACCACCTCGCCGTCCGGCACGCGAGCGAGCACGACCTCGCCCGACCCACCACCTCGCACCGCTTCGACCGTCCCGGTCGTCATCCCTACACTCAGTCGCGGTGGACCGATGCCGGCGGCTCGCTCAGGCACGAGCTGATCGAAGTCGACGGGCTCGGGCACGCGTGGTCCGGCGGGACACCCGGCGGTTCCTACACCGATCCGCGCGGCCCATCGGCGACCGAGGCGGTCTGGGCTTTCTTCGCGCTGACCGCTGCGGGCACGCCGGCGCCGTGAGCGGCCGCGTCCGGCCGCGACCGCCGACTGTCCGTGAGCCGCCACGTCGGCCGGCGACCGCCGACAGTTGGGGAGCCGGTCGCCCGGCGGATGCGTCGTGGGCTCCGGTTAGCATCGTGGCGATGCGGCCGATCATGACCATGATCTGCGTACTCGCCGTCTCGCTTGGAGTCGCGGCCTCGCTCGGAGCCGCCACGCCGGCGGGCGCGACGACACAGACGGCTCATTCGGGCGACGTCGCCGCAACGTTCGAGTTTCGCGGCCATCTCCCCGACTACAGCGGCGAGCGGCTGACGATCACCCGCGGCAGCAGCGTCTTCTACCAGCGGGCGGTCGATTCGAGGTTCTGCCACGCCGAGTGCGCCCCTGGCTCGCTGTTGAGCCGGAGATCCTCGGTGCACGTCCTCGATCTGGAGCACAACGGCCGGCGCGACGTCGTGCTCGACCTCTACAGCGGTGGCGCGCATTGCTGCTCGATCGAGCAGATCTTCTCGGCTGACCCGACCGGGAAGACCTACGTCGAAACCGGGCGCAACTTCGGCGATCCCGGCGCGCGAATCGTCGATCTGCGGCACAACGGCCGCTTTCAGTTCCTGACCGCGGACGATGCGTTCGCGTACGCGTTCACCGACTATGCGGCATCGGGACTGCCGATCCAGATCCTCACCTTCGCGAATCGGCACTTCAAGAACGTGACCCGAAAGTACCCTCGGCTGATCGCCAAGGACGCCGCGACGTGGCTGCGCTTCTACCAGAGCACCGCGCGCCGGCACTACGAGGACAGCATCGGGCTGATCGCGGCGTGGGCGGCCGACGAGGAGATGCTCGGCCACGACACGCTCACGCGAAGCTACCTGGCGGCCGAGGCCGCGGCGGGCCACCTGAACAGCGCCTTCAGTCTCGCGGCGGCCGCCGGTCGCAATCTCGTCACCGATGTCGAGCGCTTCCTGCAGGCACACGGCTATTCGCACTGAGCGCGCCGGCGCTCCGCGGCCCGCTCAGCTACGGATCGCCCCTCCGCCGCGCGAAGCTCCGCTGTTCGTCTGTCGGCTCAGACCTCGACCGCCACCGATTTCGTGGGCGGCTTGACTTGGAACGGCTGCATGTGATGCTCGCCGCAGCCGACGACGCCGCACATCGACTCGGGGACCTCGTTCCACACCCCGGGAAGGTCGCCGAGCGGCTCGGAGACAACCAGCCGTGCGTCGTCGGAGATCTCGCCCAGGATGTGCTGCTCGGGGTAGAGCTGGCGCAGGGTGGGCACGTCGGTCGTATAGAAGAGCGACCGCGACCGGCGTTCGCTCGAGTACCGAAGCGCCCAGATGCGTTCGCCGTCAGTCGTCGCCACCGTTCCCTGGAACGGGAACTTGACGTCCTTACGGTGCCCCACGTCCTCGACCAGGCCGATCGCGAGCGCGAGCGCCTCGAGCGGGTCAGCCTCGAGCCCGAACGTGAGTGCCAGGTAGAAGAGGATCTCGGTGTCGGCCTGCCCCTTGATCTCGGGGTAGAGCGATTCGTCGACGGCGAGCACCAGGTCGCGCTTGACCCGGGGCAGCTCGGCCAGGTAGCCGTTGTGCATGAACAGCCACCGCCCGTGCCGGAACGGGTGGCAGTTGGTCTGCTGTACGGCAGAGCCGATCGCCGCGCGAATGTGGGCGAAGAAGTGTCCCGAGCTCACGTGCGCCGCGAGCTCGCGGAGGTTCTGGTCGTTCCAGGCCGGTTCGATGCTCTTGAACACGCCCGGCGCGGGCTGCTCGTCGTACCAGCCGATCCCGAACCCGTCGCCGTTGGTGGCCTCGGCGCCGAGGGTGGAATGCAGGCTCTGCTCGATCAGCGAGTGCGCCGGCGAGTAGAGAGCCTTCTCGAGCAGGACGGGTGAACCGCAGTAGGCGAGCCAGCGGCACATAGGAGCGCTCCCTTCATTGGTGGCAGGGGCTCATAGCCTCGTGCCGGCGCGAGCTCCCGACAAGGAGGTGTGCACGTGTCGATTGGACAAGCGGGCATCCGAACCGCCTCGCTTAGCCGCGATCAGGTGATGCGTGGGTTAACCGGTGGCCGTGCGGCCGGCCGATCTACGCACAAGGAAGCACCACGACCAACGTCGGAATCTCGTCACCGATGTCGAGCGCTTCCCGCAGGTACGCGGCTGTTCGCACTGAGCGCGCCGGCGCTCCCCGGCCCGCGGTGGGCCGTCGGTCGGCTAGGCTTCGTCGTCCGTGACGACGGACTCCGACCAGGTGCGCAAGGCGGCGGCCTTCGAGGCGCTTCATAAGGGTCAGCCGTTCGTGATTCCGAATCCCTGGGACGTCGGATCCGCCAAGGTCCTGGAGGCGCTCGGCTTCCGCGCCCTCGCCACGACGAGCTCGGGGTTCGCGTTCACGCTCGGGCGCCGCGACGGGGGCGCGTCGCTCGACGAGCTTGCCGAGCACGTGCGCGCGCTCGATCGCGCGTGCGGCCTGCCGGTCTCCGTCGACCTCGAGAACGGGCACGGTCCGGATCCCGACGCGCCCGCGCGGGCAATCGACCGCGCGGCCGCGGCGGGGGCGGTGGGCGGATCGATCGAGGACTGGGACGCCGACGACGGCCTCTATCCCGTCGAGCGCGCGGCCGACCGCGTCGCCGCGGCGTGCGCGGCGGCTCGCCGGTTGAGCTTCCCGTTCATGGTCACCGCCCGGGCGGAGAACTTCATCCGCGGCAACCCCGACCTTGACGACACGATCGCCCGCCTACAGGCCTACGAGCGGGCTGGCGCGGATGTTCTCTACGCGCCGGGGCTGCGGACCGCCGCGGAGGTCCAAGCCATCTGCGCGGCCACGGAGAAGCCGGTGAACGTACTCGCCCATCGCGGGCTCCGCGCGGCTGAGGTCTTCGAGGCCGGCGCGCAGCGAATCAGCGTCGGCGGCGCGCTCGCGTGGGCGGCGATCGAGGCGCTCGTGAGCGCGGCCGAGCAAATCCGCGACGAGGGCGACTTCTCGGCGCTCCGATCCTCCCCACGGATCCAGCGCTGGCTCGAGGATTGACCGCGCCGGGCGAGGCCCGCGGCCGGATCAGCCGCTTCGACGCCGGGTGCTCTAGGGTGCGCTAACCCGGAGTAGGCGCGACAGGTCATCGCGCTGCTCGCATCTTGGGGGCACCGTAGACGATTTCGGCGGGGACGCGGCCTTGGGTGTGGCGGCCGGTGTGCGCCCGGTCGGTGTTGTGGTAGGTGAGGTATTCGTCGAGGTCGCGGCGGAGGGCGGTGACCTTGGGCACGAGTGAGCGAGCGAAGCTTGGTCGCCAGCACCGCTCGAGGATCGTGAGCTGGACGCGCTCGACACAGCCGTTTGAGGTGGGGCGTCCGGCTTTGACTCGCCGCTGGTGGGCGCCGGCGGCGCGCACGGCGGTGGCGAAGTCTTGGCTGACGAATTCCGAGCCGTTGTCGCTCGTCACGGTTGCGAGCTTCCAGCCCGCATCTGATCGCCCGCCACCGCGAGCCCTACGAGCGCGCGCCGTCCCCTCCCCGAGACGGTGAAGCAGCGCCTGGCAGTGGCGGGATCTGGGGTTGGGCTCGGAGGTGTGCAGCTCGGCCCAGGTATAGCCCGAGGCGACGTCGATCGCGGTGTACTGCCAGACCGAGCCTTTGCTTTCGGACAGGCGGCCGATGAAGAAGCAGTCCATCTGCACGAGTTCGCCAGGCTGGCTCCGGCGCGATCGCGCGGGAATGGACGCGCGAACGCTTGCGCGAAGCGATGCGCGCATGGTACGCCCGCTACGGCAGCCCACCGAGCTCCTATGACTGGTCGGTCTCACACGCGAGCAGGCGCGGGCGCGAGGCGCTGGCCCGGCTGCAGGACGGCGCGTGGCCGGCGGCGAGTACGGTGAGCGAGGTGTACGGAAGTTGGGGCGCGGCTCGTACGGACGCCTTCCCGGATGCCTGAGTCGCCGCTGAGGTTCTCGCACGCGCGTGTGCATCTAGGCTTGGGCGGTTAAACGCGAGGGCCGTCCGTCACGGACACAGACCGGAAGGGCCTCGCGCAGGCGCGCATCGCGCTCCTCCGGCACAAAGGGACGCACGTCTTGACCGGCAACCGGAGGAGGTCGAAGGCGACGAAGCGCCTCGAGCGCCCGCGCCGGCTGGCGACCTCGTGCGCCTGCTCGTGGCTCAGTCCTCGGGCTCGAGCCAGGTTGCTAGGCCGACGACCGAGAACAACCGCTGCACCTGGGCGGTTGGTCGGCGCAAGAGCAGCCGCCGCGCGCGCTCCTCCGCCTGCTTCTTGGCCCGGATCAGCACACTTATCCCAGCGCTGTCCACGAAGGTCAGTTCGTTCAGATCAACCAGCACGCGAGCATGCTGTTGCGCCAATACCTCGTTCAAGCAACGCTCGAGCTCCGGCCCCGATGCAAGATCGAGGGCTCCGTGGAGCGTCAGCACGACCTCCCCGGGGTCATCTGTGCGGTCGATCCAGAACTCAGCCATCATGCGCGCGACTCTACCCCGTCGCGAGACACGATGACGAGACACTGCGGGGGCTTCGGCGACGGTCGTGTGCGCCGAACGCATCCGGTCGGGGCTTGACCTGGCGATGGCATCAGACCCTGACAGCCGATCACCGAGGAGAGGTGAAGGGAAGCGCGGATCGCTTGGCGCGGGCGAGGCGCTTCGGCCTCGACGGCAGCGCTATTGCGGCTCCGGTGTGTCTCGGTAGCCTTGACAGCGAAGGTCGCGAGCGTGGAGTCGTAATGACCTCCAAACCGTCGTTCCCGTT
>JAFAXX010000166.1 GCA_019240655.1 Solirubrobacterales bacterium | reverse complement strand
GCCGGCGGCGTCGCCGAGGATCGCGATGCGGCGCGTGGAGTGGTCCGCGGCCGCCGGCGGCAGCACCAGGAAGTCATCCCAGTAGCCCCCGGTGAGGTAGCTACCGGGGACGTACACCGAGTGCACGGCCACGCCTTCGTTCAGCTGAAGCCAGCGCTCGCCGCCGGGGAACTGCACAACCCGCGCGTACTGGTACTCGGTCTCGGTCGCGAAGATGACGCGCCCGCCGGCGACTCCGGCGCCGATCGCCGCCGGGGGAACCGCCAGCATCGCCGCCACCGCGAGCGGCGCGAGCAGGAACCAGCGCGAGCCGAGCCCCGGCGCCGCCACCAGCGCCAGCGCCAGCGCGAAGGCGATGAACGTGCGATGCGAGCCGATCAGCGGAATCAGCACGAGCGCGGAGCTGAACGTCCCGATCAGCGACCCGGCGGTGGAGATCGCGTACAGCCGCCCGGTGACCGTTCCGGTCTCGGCCACGCGCGTGAGCGTGAGCCGGTTCGCGTACGGCGCGACTGCGCCCAGCAGCATCACCGGAACGGCCACCAGGACCAGCACGGCGACCAGCGACCCGACGAACGCACCCACCGACAGCGACCCCAGCGCCCGGACCGAGAGCCGGAGGAACGGATCGGCGATGAACGGCACGAGCGCGAGCAGGACCCCCGCCACCAGCACGATCGCGCACAGCCCCCGCAGGTCGGTCCGGCGATCGGCCAGCCGTCCGCCGACGGCGTAGCCCGCCGAGAGCGCCACCAGCACGGTCGCGATCGTGTTGGCCCAGATCAGCGTCGAGGCGCCGAAGTAAGGCGCGAGCAGGCGCGCCGCCGCGATCTCGGCCCCCAGGCTCGCGCTGCCGACCGTGAACACGATTGCTCGGATCGCCGCCGGCCGCGGCCGGGGCCGCGAGTACGCTCGCCCGTGCTCGTCAGGGGGTGAGGCGGGCCGGGGCAGCTCGGTGGTCGTCGAGTTCGCGTGATTAGGTGGGCTCATGCTCCTCTACGACAACCACCACTCAGGTAACTGTTACAAGGTTAGGCTGCTGTTCGCCCACCTCGGCGTTCCCTACGACCGTCACGAACTCGACGTCATCGACCGCTCGAATCGCCCCGCGGTGCTCGGAGACCTGAACCCGGCGCTTCGCGTGCCGACGCTGGTGCTGGACGACGGGCGCGTCCTCGCCGAGTCGGACGCGATCCTGTTCTACTTCGCCGAGGGCACCCCGTATCTGCCCGAGGACCGCTTCGAGCGAGCCCACGTGCTCCAGTGGCTGTTCTTCGAGCAGTACAGCCACGAGCCGTACATCGCCGTCGCGCGATTCTGGGCGATCGCCGGCATCACGCCGTCCGACGCCCAGCGGGAGGAGAAGCGCCGGGGTGGCCGGGCCGCGCTGGCGGCGCTCGAGCGCCATCTCGCCAGCCGGCGCTTCCTCGTCGCCGAGCGGTACACGGTCGCCGACATGGCGCTCTACGCCTACACGCACGTGGCGCCGGAGGGCGGCTTCGGTCTCGGCGAGTATCCGCACGTGCGCGCCTGGCTCGAGCGGGTCGCCGCTCAACCCGGCCACGTCCCGATCACGGCCTGAGCTCCGGCGGCGGTGTGCCCCGCCGGGCGGGGCGGGGCGCTCACGGCCGACCCCGACGCGCCGACGGGGCACTCACGGGCCGACCCCGACGCGCCGGCCGGGGCGCTCACGGCCGGGCGCGCTGGCCACGCCGGCGGCCGTTGACCAGCCGAGCCGGAAGCGGCACCGGGGAGAACTTGTTCGCGACCTGGCCGGCGAACTGGCGCGGATCGGCCTTGGCGATCAACCACCCCAGCTCGGCGCGCTCGGCCGGGGACAGGTTACGCCGGCGCCCTCGGCCGCGCGCGACGAGCTCGATCACGCGCCGGCGCTCGTGGGGCTCGAGCCTGGTCAAGTGCTCGCGGGCCAGCAGCAGGACCTGGCCGGTGGCCAGCAGCTTCGCCAGCGGGAGCACCCGGAGGGGGCCGACGTGACCAGCCAGCTTGACGCTCCGACTCGAGGGCATGGCTTCGAGTCTAGGCGGCCGGCGGCCGATACCGACGTACCGACGCTGACGTGGCGCGGGCGTGCGCGCCACGCTCGCGCCCTGAGCTCGCCGGCGGATCCGGCGGCGGTGGCTACCCGCCGCCCTCGGCGGAATCGCTCCCTGCGAACCCGGGCTCGCCGGTGACCGGACTCAGAATGAGCCTTCCGCGGCGGCGCGAGCGGAAGTCGAACGCACCCGCGAGGTCGAACGGCACGCCCTCCGAGAGATCCGTGCCCGCCAGGACGTGGTCAGCCGAGCCCGGGATCCCGGGCAGGCCCCAGTTGTACTCGACGAAGTTGATGATCGAGGCCTGGTTGGTCAGATGGTGGTCGACCCGGTTCTCCCGAGCGTAGGGCGAGATCACCACCATCGGCAGCCGCGGGCCGAAGCCGCAGCGACCCTGCTCGCCGGCGAGCGGGGCCTGCGACTGCGGGCGCGGCCCACACTGGCCGGACGGGGCGCCGGTGAACGTCGTGGCGGTCAGGTTGTCGGCGGGCGACAGCGACGGGTTCGTGACGCCGCTGTAGACATGGTCATACCAGCCGTCGGAGTCGTCGTAGTTCACGATCACCGCCGTGCTTCGCCAGTCCGGCGTGCGCATCAGCGCGTCGATCTCCCTGACCACGAACGCCTGCTCGTCCGCGGGGTCCGAGTAGGCGGCGTGGGCGTCCTCGTACCCGGGAGCCTTGAGGAAGCTGAGGTTGGGGAGCGCCGACGGCGGCAGCTCGCCGTCGCCGATCGCCGTCACCAGCTGGTCGAAGTCGCTCGTGTCGTATTGATGGTTGGGCGTGTCGAACTGCGGCGCTCCGTTCGTGTAGGACTGCGTGTCCCGGCCGATTTCCTTCAGGCCGGCGAGCGTGTCCTGGCCGGCACCGTCGGTGGGAACCGTCACGTGGTGCGGGTTGGCCGTCGAGGCGTAGAACTGAAACGGCTCGTGGTGGGGGATGTAGTCGTCCTTGTAGCCCCACTGGCCGGTCCCGCCGAGGGCCACCCCGACCGGATGGACCGCGTCGCACAGCGCCTGGTTTGACGCGTGGGCCGGCACGTTCTTGCCGGTGAAGCTGCCCGCGAATTCGTCCGGGATGAACTTCGCCGTCGACTGCCCGCTGTGCCCGGTCGCGGCGGCGGCATCGGCGAACGTGGTGGTGGGGCGGAAGCCGCCCTCGAACCATCCCCACGACAGTCCCGCCGCGTTCAGCTCATCGCCGATGTTCGTGCCCTTGAGCGCCACGGCGTCCCGCGTCGAGCAGTCGTCCCAGTACGGCTGGGCGTCGCCCGTGAGCGAGTAGCCGCCCTTGCCGTCCGGGGTGAGGTCGGCGTTCGGCGAGGTTGCCGTGGCGATCGATGGCGAGTTCGCCTCGCGAGCGGTGTCCACGTCCCCGGTATCGCCCGCGATGACGTTGATCGCCCCCGGAGCCGACGGCCCGAACGTGGTGGCGAATGAGTTGTCGCCGAGCGAGAAGTGCTGGGCATAGTTCCACAGCGCGGTAACCGTGTTGCCGTCGAAGTAGTCCATCACGGTGGCGGCGTTGCACGGGGTGCCGAACGGGCTCGTGGTGCCTCCGTCGGTGCCGACGCTCTGGACGAAGTGGTCCATTCTGCCGTTGTCGAAGGCCTGCTGCTCGTCGCTGTAGTTGTGGTCTTGGTCGCACGTCAGCTGCCCGCCGGCGCTCCCGGCGGCTCCGGTGGAGGTGCTGTCCAGGCGCTTGGGCACGGCCTCGTTGGGGTTGCTGATCAGGAGGTTCTCGGGGTGGCGCAGGCTCGGCGGCAACGACCGGCTCGTGGCCGGCAGCAGGCCGTCGACGGCCGGCGTCCGCGGCGCGGCCTGGAACGGTTGCCCATCGGTGCCGGCGGCATTCGGGTAGGTGCCGAAGTAGTGGTCGAAAGACACGTTCTCCTCGAAGATCACGACCACGTGCTTGATCGGGCTCGCGGTGCCGCGGCTCCACCCCGACGGCGCGGACCGGGTGAGGATCGCGCGGGGGCTCGCCGCCTGAGCGACCGCGACGCTGAGACCGGCGCACCCGATCGCCGCCGCCAGCAACCAAATCACCCGCTTGTGCGCCATTCGACTCTCCTCTGATCGTTTGGATGTTCCGCCGAGCTGGACGACGGCGCCGCGGCGCCGGCGCTGCGGCGCAATGCCGCCCGGGACCTCGGCGCCCGCCAGCCGCCCCGGCACTCTGGACTGAGTCGGGACCGCGCGGGTGTCCGGCTTGTGACTTGCGTGTCTACGCATTGTTACCGGCGCCCCGCGATCCGAACCGCGCGCCGGTGGGCGGCGATGAGTTCCGGCTCCCGTGCCGGTCTCTGACCACAACCGATGGCCGACGAGCAGGGGTTCGCCGCGAAGATGAACAGCATGCCCAAGTACCTGGTCTCTGGCGGGCTCGTGGACGAGTACCGGCTGGCGGTCTATCCGGTGATCCTCGGCTCCGGCAGGCGCTTGTTCCCTGAGGGCAGCGCCCGTGCGGACCTGCGGCTGACCGGCAGCCGGCGAGACGGGGAGACGGGGATCCTCACTATGAACCGGCCGGTCCCAGCGCGCCGTAGGAAGTCGTAGGATTAGCCCGTGGGCGATTACTCGGTCGCAGTTGCCTCGGGAGGCCTCGAACGGCATCTCGAGCAGCACCGCCGTGAGCTGAACGGCTATTGCTACCGGATGCTCGGCTCTCCATTCGAGGCCGAAGACGCGGTGCAGGAGACGATGCTCCGGGCCTGGCGAGGGCTTGACCGCTTCGAGGGCCGCTCGGCGCTGCGCTCCTGGCTTTACCGCATCGCCACGAACGTCTGCATGGACATGCTCGGCAGCCGCGCGCGCCGGGCTCGCCCGATGGACCTCGGGCCGGCCCAGGCCCCCGACGCGGCGCATCTCCACACGCTCCCGGAGACGACGTGGATCGAGCCGATCCCCGACGCCATGGTCGCCAGCGAGAGCGATCCGGCCGAGGTCGCGATGGCCCACGAGACGATCCGCCTCGCCTTCGTGGCGGCGCTCCAGCACCTCCCGCCGCGCCAGCGCGCGGTGTTGATCCTGTGCGAGGTGCTCCGCTGGAAGGCCGCCGAGGTGGCCGAGCTGCTCGAGATGAGCGTCGCCGCGGTCAACAGCGCGCTGCAGCGCGCCCGCGCGACGCTCGAGGCCAGCGGGCTCGACTCGAGCCAGGGCGATGCCGCCCCGGCCCTTCAGCCGTCCGACCGCGAGCTCCTGGCCCGCTATGTCACCGCCTTCGAGCAGTACGACATCGAGGCGCTGACCGCGGTGATCCGCGAGGACGCCACCCAGTCGATGCCTCCCTACGACCTGTGGCTGCGAGGGCGGGCGGACATCTTCGCCTGGTGGTACGGCCCGGGCATCGGTTGTCGCGGCTCCCGGATGCTGCCGGCGCCGAACGCCAACGGCACCGTCGCCTTCGGGCAGTACAAGCCGAGCGACTCGGGCAGCGGCCATGACCCTTGGGCGCTGCAAGTGCTCGAAGTCGAGGGCGGTCAGCTCGTCGAGCTCACCTTCTTCCTCTCGACCGACCGGCTGTTTCCGCTCTTCGGGCTGCCGCCCCGCCTCGGCTCCGAGCCCTAGAACACCACGTCGGCAAGGCCGGTGAAGGCGATCAGCGACAACAGCTCCGCCGACGCGCCGCGCAGCCTCACCTGAGCCCCGTGCCGCCGCGCGGCTAGCTGCATGCGAGCCAGCGCATCGACCGCCGTCGCGTCCGCGCTGACGTCGTGCAGCTCGCACCACGCCACTGCGGCCCCGCTGCGCTCCAGCAGCGAGCTGACACGCCGGCAGAGGCCCGGCACGTCCTCCGGCGCGATCGGGCCACGGATGCCGAAGGTGATCGACGTGCCGTCCACTCTCGGCAACGACCGCTCGGTGCGGCCAAAGTCATCGGTTTGCCGCGACTAGCCCGCCGCGCGTGCCTCGCGGGGCAGGGCGGGCCGCCACAGCGCGTCGTCGCCGAGCGGCTGCCGGACCGCCTGCCCGGCCGCGACGAGCTCGAGCAGCGCGGTCTCCGCGCGGACGCGGTCAGGAGCGTCATTCCCGTGCGCCATCAGCGCCGCCGCCTCCTGCGTGGTCAGTCCCGCGGAGAAACGCTCGAGCAGCGGCGCGGGCGTCGCTGGCGGGGGCTCGCGCTCGAGCGTGGGATCGAGGTTGGCCACCAGCACGTCGTAGGCCTCGACCGGCTGGAACCCTCCGGCCACCAGCCGGCTGCCGTCGAGCTCGAAGACGATCGAGGGCGCGGTGAAGCGCACCGGCCCATCCGTGGCCGCGGTCTTGCCCTGGAGCTCCGCGGCCGAGCCGGCAGCGGTCCTCGCCTCGGCCCGGTCACGCTCGTAGGCCTCCGTCACCTCCGGCCGGTCGAGCGCCGCGATGAGCTCGTGGGCATCGACCTCCGGGATGCCGGCGAGCGCGGCCTCGAGCTCGGAGTCCTCGTCGAGCAACAGCGGGGTAGTGAAGTTCGCCACCTGAAGCGCGCGGAACACCGCCCACTCGCTACCCGGACCGGCCAGGCGAGCCGCGACAACCGCGCGGCAGGCCCGCGCCGTGGCGCTCACGCGGCGCTTGGGCGCGGGCGAGAACGGCATGCCGTAGCGGCGAAAGCGGAGCTGTCCGAGCGAGCCGCGCAGCGGCGTGTAGCCGCGTGCCTCGTATTGCGAGGCCTGCTCGGTCAGCCCGATCAGCACCAGGCGCCAGGCCAGCTGTTCGCCGTAGCGCCACTCGAGGACCCGCAGCGCGGGACTCTCGGAGTACGCCCATGGGCAGGCGGGATCGCTGTAGAGAGTCGCCGAGATCATGCTGTTGATGGATCAATGATATGCATACGATGGCTGCGGCGGATCGGCGTCGGTTGGGCCGCGGCGCTCACCCGCCCGCTTCGTCAGCGTCACCCACGATCTCCTCGAGGCGGTCCAGCAGCGGTCCCTGACCGACGTTGATCCTCTCCCGCGCGGTGGCGAGCGAGAACCACTCGGCCCGGTCGACCTCGGGAATCCGGATCAGCTTGCCCGACCGGGGCGGCCACTCGAACTCGAACGTGTTGCTGACGAGGGACCCGACGTCGAAATCGCCGGCCAGCGCCCACGCCCGCACGTGCTTGCCCGCGCGCTGGCGGATCTCCCCGAGATCCGCGGCGGGGCCGTCGGGCGGCGCCACCCCCAGCTCCTCTGCGAACTCCCGCCGCGCCGCGCCCAGCGGATCCTCACCGGGCTCGTACTCGCCCTTCGGGATCGACCACGCCCCACGGTCGCGCCGCGCCCACGCCGGGCCACCCGGGTGGACGAGCAGCACCTCGAGCTGGCCGGCTCGCCGGCGATGCAGAAGGATTCCGGCGCTCGGCAGCCGTCTGCGCGGCGGGGGCATGCCGCGAAGCATGGCGAAAGCCGGCTTCCGGGGGGACGAGCGAGGCGGGGCTCGGGGGAAGCCCGGGCGTCTTCCGGCTTTGCCTACGGCGTTGACCGGTGATGCTCAGCCCCCGACGGCCTCCTCGGTCACATCGCGAGCGACCAGCGTGGCGTAGAGCCCGCCGCGTTCGAGCAGCTGCTCGTGGCTGCCGCGTTCGGCGATGCGGCCCCGGTCGAGGACGACGATCTGATCGGCGTCGCGCACGGTCGAGAGGCGATGGGCGATCGTGATCGTGGTGCGCCCCTGCGCCAGGCGCTCGAGCTCGGCCTGAACCGCGGCCTCGGTCTGAGTGTCGAGCGAGCTCGTCGCTTCGTCGAGGACCAGCACCGGAGGGTTGCGCAGGATCGTCCGGGCGATCGCCATCCGCTGCTTCTCTCCGCCTGAGAAGCGATAGCCGCGCTCGCCGACCACCGTGTCGTAGCCGTCGGGCAGCGAGGAGATGAGCGCGTGGATCCGCGCCGTCCGCGCGGCGTCCTCGATCTCCGCGTCGCTCGCGTCGGGCCGCGCGAAGCGGAGGTTCTCTCGCACGCTGGCGTGGAACAGATAGGTCTCCTGGGAGACGACGCCGACCGTGGCGGCGAGCGAGTCGAGCGCCGCGTCGCGGACGTCGACACCGTCGATCGTCACCCGGCCCGCCTGCGGCTCGTACAGGCGAGCGACGAGGTAGCCGAGCGTGGTCTTGCCCGCCCCCGTCTCCCCGACGATCGCCGTCCGGGTCCCGGCCGGCACCACGAGGTCGATGCCGCGCAGCGTCCACGCGTCCTCGCGGCCGGCGCCGTAGCGGAACGACACGTCCTCGAAGCGGACCTCGCCGAGGACCTCGTCGGTCCTCAGCACGATCGGATGCTCGGCCTCGACGATGTCGACGGGAAGGTCGAGGTACTCGAAGATGCGGTCGAACAGGGCCAGCGACGCCTCGAGGTCGGTCCCGGTCGAGAGCAGACTCTGAATTGGGAAGAGCAGCCGGGTCTGCAGCTGGGTGAACGCCACCACGGTGCCGATCGATATGGCATGGCCGCCGTGCACGAAGCTCTGGCCGGCGATCCAGTACACGAGCGCGGGCTGAATCGCGAACACCATCTGGATCGTCGACATCACCCACCGGCCGGCCATCCGCGAGCGCACCTCGATGTCGGCGATCTCCCGCGAGTCGTCGGTGAAGCGCTCGGCCAGGTCCCGCCCGCGCCCCATCGTCTTGCCGAGCATGATCCCGGACACCGAGAGCGACTCGGAGACCAGCGCCGACAGGTCGGCCAGGCGGCGCTGGCGCTCGGTGGTGATCCGTCGACGCACCTGTCCGACGCGCCGGGTGAGCCACACGAACGGCGGCACGAACACCAGCGAGACCGCGGCCAGGCGCCAGTCGAGCAGGACCATGGCGACGATCGTCGCGATCACCGTGGTGGCGTTCTGGGCGATCGATGTGGCGGTCGTGGTGACGACGCTGTCGATCCCGCCGATGTCGTTGGCGATGCGCGACTGCACCTCGCCGGTGCGCGTCCGGGTGAAGAAGGCCAGGGACATGCGCTGCAGGTGGCGGTAGACCGCCGCCCGAAGGTCGTGCATCACCCGCTGCCCGATCACGTTGGAGATGTAGGTCTGCCACACGCTGATCGCGCCGGTGGCGATCGAGATCGCGATCATCCCGAGGACTAGCTCGCTCAGCAGTGTGCCGTTCCGGTGCGGCAGCGCGTCGTCGAGCACCGCGCGGAGCAGGAACGGCGAGACCATGCTGAGACCCGAGGAGAAGACGATCAGCCCGACCACGGCAGCCAGCCGCACGCGGTAGCGCGCGAACAGCGCGATGATGCGGTGAGGGTCGCGCCGGCGCTCGGGGTCGAGCAGCGGCGGCGGGGCGGTCGCGGGGCCGCCGCCTCCCCGCATCCCGCCCGGCCCACCGCCGAAACCGAAGTTGCCGCCCACCGTGCTCATCTCGGGTCCATGATGACGCACGCCCGACGGGGGTCCCCGGCGGCGCTCACGCTCCCAATGCCTCACCCGCGCGGTGAACCAGCGTCCCGAGCGCCGGCGCGCGGGAGACCGCGCGCCGTCGCTCGTCCGTGAAGCTCCGGCGCAGGCGCACGAAGCCGGCGGTTCCCCCGATCGCCGGAACCGCCAGCGCGATCGCGTGGTAGAGGACGATCGCCGCCGCGGCCGGCGCCGCCGGCAGGCCGTAGAGCACGAGCGCGCCGAGCAGGCCGCCGTCGAGCGCTCCGACCGCGCCCGGGATCGGGACCACGTTGGCCAGGTAGCCAATCTGGTAGCCAAGCGCGAGCGCTAGCACCGGCGGCGAAGCCCCGACCGCCCGCAGGCACGCCCACAGGACGGCGATGTCGAATATCAGGTAGCCGATCGCTCCGAGCAGCCGCCAGTCCGGCGCGAACGCGATCGCCTCGGTGTCGGCCACCCAGGTCGCCGTGCGTTGCAGGATCGGCTCGAGCCGCCCGGCGCGCATCCGGCCGCCGTTCCGCGCCCGCCATCGGGGCAGCGCCCAGAACACGGCGATCGACGCGCTTCCGATCGCCGCTGGCACGAGTCCATAGAGGCCGGCCCGCGGCCCCGCGCCGAGGCCGAGCCCGACTCCCAGGCCCGCCAGCGCCAGCGTGGCCGCGTTGACCCCGCTGGTGAGGAGGAAGATCACCGCCGAACGGTTGGCCACCCGTGACCACGCCA
The DNA here is from genome assembly GCA_019240655.1 of Solirubrobacterales bacterium. Lineage (GTDB taxonomy): Bacteria > Actinomycetota > Thermoleophilia > Solirubrobacterales > Solirubrobacteraceae > Palsa-465. Next base: position 13,134 of record JAFAXX010000166.1, on the reverse strand, counting down.
CTCCCCATGCCCGCATCGCCCACGCGCCGACGGCCAGGCTCCCCGCGCCACCGAGCGGCACCACGGCGCCGAACGCCATCTCGGCCCAGGCCAGGTGGCGAATCGGCTTGGCCGGCCCCCGTCTCAGCACCAGCCGAACGGTGGCCACGTAGCCAAGGCACGAGGCGAGCTCGAGCGCCACCGCCAGTACCAGCCATCCCTTGCCGGCGTCGGTGACGCGCTCGAGGACCTCGCGCAAGTCCGGCACGGCCAGCGCGACGCCGATGAGCAGCCCCGCCAGCGCGGCGGTCCACACGATCCCGCGCCGCAGGCGGACGGCGTCGCGATCGGCGTCGCGGGTTACCTCCTCGTCGCGGTGTTCGCGGGTCGCGGCCATCGCCGGCCTCCTGGGTGGACGTTTGCTTATCTAATCTTAGCATCCGAATTATTGATGGCTCAAGCGGTGCCCGACGGCGGCCGAGGCGTACGGCGTGCGAGCTTCACCTCGGCAGGCGGCGCCCGACGACCGAGGTGCGCGGCGTGCGAGCTTCAGCTCGGCACGCGGGTCTCGCGCAGCGGCGCGAGCGCGCCGTCCAGGCGCCGGAGCTCGTCGAGCATCGCGGGGACCGCCTGCTCCATCACCTCGTTGCCGTGCACCGCCCCCTCCTCGTCGAGGAACTGGGCCACGAACGGGATGTTGACGGCGTCGACCGCGGGCACCATCCGCAACGCGGCCACGACCGGCTTGAGGTGTTGCATTGCGCGGGTGCCCGCCGCCACGCCGCCGTAGGTCACGAAGCCGACCGCCTTGTCGCGCCACTCGTGGTGCAGGAAGTCAATCGCGTTCTTGAGCGTCGCCGGATAGCTGTGGTTGTACTCGCAGGTCACGAACACGAACGCGTCGGCCGCCTCGACGCGGGCGCTCCAGTCCCGCGTGTGCTGGTGGGTGTACTGACGCAGGCGCGGGTGGGCCGGCTCGTCCAACCACGGCAGCGCAAGCTCGGCCAGGTCGACGACGTCGAGCTCGAACGTGCCGTGCTCGGCGGCGAGGGTGACGAACCACTGCGCCACCGGCAGCCCGACGCGGCCAGGGCGCGTGCTCGCGATGATCACCATCAACCGGGGGAGATCGCGTGGCTCGTCGATGCTCACAGCGTCTCGCCCCGGCGCTGGAAGACGATCTCCGGGATCACGCAGGCCGGCGAGACGCGCAGCACGAAGCGGAGCGCCTCGACGATGTCGCTGGGCCGGAGCATCTCCTCCGCGGGGATCGACGCCTTGACGAAATCGCTCATGTCGGTGTCGACGAAGCCAGGACAGAACGCCACCGACTTGATCCCGTCGCCGTTCAGCTCCTTGTTCATGGCCTGCGTGTAGGCGACCACGGCGGCCTTGGTCGCCGAATAGACCGACAGCCAGGGCTGCGGCGACTTGCCGGCGATCGACGCGAGGTTCACGACCAGCGCCGCCCGGTGCTCGGCGCCGGCCGCCCGCAGCAGCTCGGCGCATTCGCGGTAGAACAGTACGATCGCGCGCAGGTTGACCGCGAGCTGCAGGTCGACGAACTTGGTCTGATGCTGATGCGCGGGCGCTCCGATCCCCACGCCGGCGTTGTTGACCAGCACGTCAAGGCGGCCGAACCGCTCGCGGTGGCGCGCCACGACTTCGCGGATCGCCGCCTCGTCGTTCATGTTGCCAGCCAGGTGCTCGATGTCGAAGCCGCGTTCGCGCAGCGCCTGCGCGGTCCGCTCGAGGCCCTCGGGCCTGCGCGCGGTGATGGTCACGGCGTACCCGTTCTCGGCCAGCTCCTCAGCCAGTGCGAGGCCGATTCCACGGGATGCTCCGGTTACGATCGCGGCGCGCTCGGCCATGCGCGGGCAATCTAACGAAAAGCATCCCGGGGGCGTCCGGCCCGCCGGCCGTGGAGCGCTAGCGGATCGGCGGCTCCGCGGTCTCCAGCCGAGCCAGGCGCTCACGGCCGACCCGCTGGAGCCCGCGCAGATAGTCCAGATGCGCCGCCCACTCCGACGTCTGCGCCAGCGGCTCGGCGAGGCGCATCGTGTCGAGGTGGGCGTCGAGCAGCTCGTACACGAGATCGGCCAGACCGGACTGCGCTCTCGCTGTCTCAGGCAACGGTGCGCAGAGCATGAATCGCTGCGCGGACGGCATCCCGCGACGTCTACCGGCGCCGGGCCGCCGGCGCCAGCGCCGGGTTCTGCCAGCCGGCGTCGGCTGGATTCAGCGTGACCCCGGGCGGCACGATCTCGTCGATCTGGTCGAGCAGGCGATCTTCGAGCTCGAGTTCGGCGGCGCCGAGCTGGGACTCGAGGTGCTCGATCGTGCGCGGCCCGATGATCGCCGCGGTCACCGCCGGGTGGCGGAGCACGAAGGCGATCGCCATCTCGATCAGGGTGATTCCTGCCGCGTCGGCCAGCTTGGCGAGCGCGTCGGCAGCCTCGAGCTTGCGTTGGTTGCCGGGCAGCGACATGTCGTAGCGCGCGGGAATCCGCTCAGCGCGCTGCGTGGTCGGATTCTCGGCGTCCCGGCGATAGCGGCCGCTCAGCCAGCCGCCGGCCAGCGGGCTCCAGGGGATCACCCCCATGCCGTGGCGCTGGGCGGTTGGCAGGACGTCGTTTTCGACGCCGCGCACGAGGATCGAATAGGGCGGCTGCTCGCAGATGAAGCGCTCGAGGCCGCGCCGCTGCGCCGCCCATTGCGCCTCGACGATCTGGCTGGCCGGGAAAGTTGAGGAGCCGATGTAGCGCACCTTGCCGGCGTGCACGAGGTCGCTGAGCGCGCCGAGCGTCTCCTCGATGTCGGTGTCGGCCTCGGGCCGGTGGATCTGGTAGAGGTCGATCCAGTCGGTGCCCAGCCGGCGCAGGCTGTTCTCGACCTCGTGCACGATCCACCGGCGAGAGTTGCCGAACTGGTTGGGGTCCTCGCCCATTGTCCCGTGAACCTTGGTGGCGAGGATCACGTTCTCGCGCCGGCCGCGGGCCAGCGCCCTGCCGACGATCTCCTCCGACTCGCCGCGCGAGTACACGTCGGCGGTGTCGATGAAGTTGACTCCCGCGTCGAGCGCGCGGTGGATGATCCGAACCGACTCGTCGCGGTCCTGGTTGCCCCAGGCGCCGAACATCATCGCCCCCAGGCACAGGGGGCTGACCTTCACTCCGGTGCGGCCAAGCGTGCGGTAGTTCATCGCGCCACCGTAGCGATCCGCCGGTTCCGCGGGCCGGCCCGTCCCGATTCGCCCACGGCCGGCCGCCAGAATCGGCCGGAGCCCGTTCGCCGGCTCCTACGCCAGCAGTCCCAGCCGCTGCCCGCGCTGCACCGCCTCGGTCCGGTTTCGTACCCCGAGCTTCCGGTAGACGGCGCTGGTGTGCTCCTTGACCGTGTGCTTGGAGAGGTGCAGCTGCGTGGCGATCTCCGGATTGGTGGCGCCGGACCCCATCAGCTCGAGCACCGCCCGCTCCCGGTCGGACAGGCCGAGCGCGCCGTGGCGGTCCTCGCGGCGAAAGACCGTGCGCCCGAGTCCGACCTCGCGCACCGCGGTGGCAATCCGCGAGGCCGGCCAGTCCTTGTACGCGAAGCCGGCGGCGCCGGCGGCACGCGCGGCGGAGGGGGAGATCTCGCCGGCGCCGGAGAACAGCAGCACCCGCGTCCCGGGCACGGCGCTGCGGAGCTGCTCGCACACCTCCGCGCCGGATTCCTCGCCGATGAACAGGTCAACCAGTGCCACGTGCGGCTCGTAACGCGCGGCCAGCAAGAGCGCCTCGGCGGCGCAGTGAGCGCTCAGGCAGCGCTCGACCCATGGCTGCTGGGAGAGCATCAGCCGAAATCCCCAGTGCACGACGTCGTGGTCGTCGACGACGAGCACCCGGAGCCGATCCACGCTGCGGCCTTGCTCAGCCATCGTAGGGAACCACCAGGCGCACCTGCCAGGTACCGGGCGTCCGCTCGCCGAACTCGACAACGCCCCCGGTCTGAAGCGCCTCGAGCGCGGCCAGCCGCAGCCCCATGCCGGCGCGGCCACGGCGGCCGCTGACGCCGTCGTTGGTCACCGAGAGCACGAACGTCCCCGGCTCGCGGGCCACGCGAACGGCCACCCAGGTGGGCCGGGCGTGCTTGCCCGCGTTGCGAACCGCCTCGCTCAGCACCGACTGGGCCAGCGGCTCGAGGCCCGGCGGCACATCGGAGGCATCCCCGGACTCGAGGTGCAGGCCGAGCTCGGGATGAAGCCGCGCGAGCCGGTCGACTTCGGCGATCAGGGTGGTCTGGGTGGCGCGCGGGGTGCGCCCGAGCGGCCTCTGGAGCGCACTGCGCAGGTCGGTTAGCGCGCTCTGGGTCTCGGCCGCGCATCGCCGCCGGGCATCGGCGGCTAGGTCGCCCTCGCCGTCGAGGGCCATCGAGACGCCGAACAGCCGCTGGATCACGCCCTCGTGGATTTCCCGGGCGAGGTCGATTCGATGCTGGAGCTGCGTCGACTCCTCGGCCTGCCGGGCGAACATGCCGGCCACGGAGGCCAGCGCGGCCGCCTTGCCGAGGGTCCACAGCAGATAGCGCTCGGCGTCGTCGACCTCCGGCGCCGCGAGCAGGCGATCCGCCAGGATCACGCCGACGTCGCGGCCGGGCGCCGCCATCGGGGCGCACACCAGCCGCACCGGCTCGGGAAACAGCCCGGCGTACTCGCGCGGGAACTCCTCGGCGACGTCGCCGACGACTTCGACCACGCGGTCGGAGCGCAGCGCCTGGGCGGCGATCGGCGCCGACTCGACGGTGACGTGGGCGTCGGCGAACTGCTCCAGGCGGAGGCCGTGGGCGCCCACCGCCCGTACCCGTCGCAGCGCCTCGTCGTAGCGGAAGATGATCGCGCGGCGCATATGGGCGAGCCGGCACACCGCCTCGGAGAGGCGGTCGTAGAAACCGGTGCCGTGCTCGGACACGGAAAGCACCTCGACGAACAGCTCGAGCGCCTCGACGCCGACCGCGGGAGCGTCCGACGTGGTCATCGGTGCCGAGATGCTAATCGGCGAGGACGTCGATCAGGCCGAAGCGTAGGGCCTGGTGGGGCGCCAGGTATACGCGCCAGCGCTCTTGGCAACGTGGGCATCGGCAGGCCACGGACGGATCGTAGCCGTCGAGCGCCGCCGTCCACTCGATGTCGTCGCTGCGCAGGCAGATCGGGCAGGCCAACGACGCGATCACCAGCGGATCGGGATCGTCGGCGCGGAAGCGAGCGGTGTCGGCGAGCATTGGCCATGCCGAGCATTACCCCGGCGCCCCGCGGCGGGCAACCCGACGGGCGGGACAACCCCCCAGCCGGGGGGAGAGCGCGCCCCATGATGGGGCTCCGCGAGCTATGCCGCGAAGGCCGCGAAGGCCTCCGTGCGCGCGATCGGCCGCTTGCCCCACCGCGCACGAGTGGCGTAGTCGAGCAGCCGCTCGAGGTACTCGCGCAGGGGCGAGACGCTGATCCCGGCGGGCTCGAGGCGAGCGCGCGAGGCCGCGTCGTCGAACTCGGCGCCGTAGGAGAAGTAGGGGAAGTACGCGCTCGCGCCTTCGAGCGCGGCGGCGTGCTCGTGGGTCGCGAACTCGGCCGGCGGCAGCACCTCGGGCAGCGGCTGGCGGAAGTAGTGACTGGCCAGCAGGGTGATCTCGCCGATCGTGCTGGACTGCGCGCCGGCGGTCAGGTGGTAGGTCGCGCCGCTGCCGGAGCGGCCCGGCCCGCACAGCTCGTGGATCGCGTCGGCGACGTAGTCCACCGAGACGACGTCGAGCGGCGCCGAGGGGACGGCCGGCACGACGGTGAACAGTCCGCGGGCGAGCGCGCGCAGCGGCCAGTAGAGGACGTTGAACGTCGCGGTCCATCCGCTCCGCCGGTCGCCCACGACGATGCTCGGCCGCACGACCGTGAACGGCAGAGTCGAGCGCGAGCGGACCAGACGCTCGGCCTCGTATTTGGTCTGCTCGTAGGTGTTGTGGAAGGCCTGGCCGACGTCCAGATCCGCCTCGCTGAACCGGCCGCGGTGGCTGCCGGCGACGTAGGCGGTCGAGACGTGGGCATAGCAATCGAGGCCGCCTCGCGCCTGCGCCAGCTCAGCGAACTCGAGCATCCGGCGGGTGCCCTCCACGTTGATCTCGCGCGCCTCGGCGAGCGGAAGCGTGAATGAGATCGAGGCGGCGCTGTGGATGATCGTGCTCACTCGTTCGGCCAGGTCCTGAACTCGCACCCAGGGCAGGCCGAGGCTGGGGGCCGTCATGTCGGCGGCGACTCCCTCGACTCGGGCCGTACGGCGAGACGGCGTGGATCCGACGATCCCGGCCACCACCGTGTCTATCCGCCGCTGGGCCGCGGCGTCGTCGGGCGCCCGCACGAGCGCGATCACCGGCCGGTCGCTGTGCTGCAGGTGACGGGCCAGCACCTCGGTGCCGAGGAAGCCGGTGCCGCCGGTGAGCAGCAGCGCGCCGCTCATACGGGCTCCAAGGAGCGCAGCGCCCAGGCGACGCGGGAACGGGTCTGCCACGGCGCGATCAGCTCGTCGACGTGGCCGCTGCGGGCAGCCACCTCGGGGCGCAGCTGGGCGCTGGCGTAGTGCTCGGCCAGCCGCTGGCGCTCGGACTCGGGGTCGGCGCACGCGGCCAGGTGACGGCGATGGATGATCCCCACCGCCGGCCGCGCGCCCATCACGCCGATCTCGGCCTCGGGCCAGGCGAACACGAAGTCGGCGCCGAGGTCCTTGGAGTTCATCGTGATGTAGGCGCCGCCGAACGCCTTGCGGAGGATGACCGTGACCCGCGGCACCGTCGCCTCGGCGAACGCGCGCACCAGGGTCGCGCCGAAGCGAATCACTCCGGCCTCCTCCTGCCTGGTCCCGGGCATGTAGCCGGGCGTGTCGACGAGGACGAGCAGCGGGATGCCGAACGAGTTGCACTTGGCGACGAACTGCGCTCCCTTCTGGGAGCTGGCGGCATCGAGGACGCCGCCGAGGTAACGCGGCTGGTTGGCGATCACCCCGACCGTGCGGCCCTCGAGGCGTGCGAGCCCGGTGACCAGGTTGCGCGCCCAGCCGGCGGAGATCTCGAGCAGCTCGCCGCGGTCGACCACCGCGCGCACGACCTCGCGCACGTCGTAGACCCGCCGCGCCTCGCGGGGAACGACCGAGCCGGGGTCTCGACCGGGTGGCGGCGCGCTGGGCTGAGCCGGGGGACGTTCGCCGCGCCGCGAGGGCAGGTAGCCGATCAGCCCGCGGGCGAGGTCGGCGGCGTCCTCCTCGTCGGCCGAGACGAAGTGGCAGACGCCGTTTCGCTGGTGCACGCGGGTGCCGCCGAGCTGGGCCGGCGTGACGTCTTCGCCCAGCACCTCGCGGACCACGCCGGGGCCGGTGAGGAACATGCTGGCGTCCTCGGTCATCACCACCCAGTCGGTGAGCGCCGGCGAGTAGGCGCCGCCGCCGGCCGAGAGGCCGGTGATGATCGAGATCTGGGGGACGCGCCCGGACAGCGCGACCGTGCGGTGGAAGATGCGGCCGTAGCCGCTCAGCGCGGCGATCCCCTCCTGCATCCGCGCGCCGCCGGAGGAGACGAAGCCTACGACCGGCGCACGCGCCCGCTCGGCAAGCTCGAGCACGCGCACGATGGTGCCGGCGTGCTGCTCGCCGAGCGAGCCGCCGGCATACCGCGGGTCCTGGGAATAGCAGAACACGGGACGGCCGTCGACCAGCCCGGCGCCGGCGAGCACGCCGTCTCCCGGCTGCGCCTTCTCGCCCATAGCGTCGGACAGGACGTCGGTGCGGATCAGCTCGAGCGATCCCGAGTCGCAGAGCAACTCGAGACGTTCGAGCGGCGTCAGCGGGCCGGCGGGGCGCTCGAGCAGAGCGAGGCTCACCGGGCGCCTCCGAGGCAGAGCACAGCGTTGTGGCCGCCGAAGCCGAACGAATTGGAGATCGCGACGTCGCCGGCCAGCGGCCGGGGACCGTCGGGCACGTAGTCGAGGTCGAGGCCCTCGTCGGGCTCCTCGTAGCCGAGCGTCGGCGGCGCCACGCGGTCATTCAGGGCCAGCACGGTGGCGATCGCCTCGACCGCTCCGGCGGCGCCGAGAAGATGGCCGATCGCGGACTTGGTCGAGGACACCGGGATCTTCGCCGCGGCGTCGCCGAGCGCCCGCTTGATCGCCTCGGTCTCCGAGCGGTCGTTGAGCGGCGTCGAGGTCCCATGGGCGTTGACGTAGGCGAGCTCCTCGGGGCTCAGCCCCGCGTCGGCGAGCGCCCGGGAGATGGCCAGCGCCGAGGACTCGCCGTCCGGATGGGGGGCGGTGAGATGGTGCGCATCGGCGGTGGCGGCGTACCCGAGTACCTCGCCGAGCACGCGGGCGCCGCGCTCGCGGGCGAGCTCCTCGGACTCGAGCACCAGCACGCCGGCGCCTTCGCCCATCACGAACCCGTCGCGGCGGGCGTCGAAGGGACGGGAGATGCCCGTCGGCGAGGTGGCGTCCATCGCGGCGAAGGCCGCCCTCGCCAGCGGGGTGAGCGTGGCCTCGGCCCCGCCGGTTACAACCGCCTCCGCTTCGCCGGCCTGGATCGCCCGGGCCGCCGCTCCGATCGCATGCGTCCCCGATGCGCAGGCCGACATCACGCCGAACACCGGGCCGCGCAGACCGTGGCGCATGGCCACCAGACCGGCGGCGGCGTTCCCCATGATCAGCGGAATGGCCAGCGGCGAGACGCGGGCGGGACCGCGCTCGCGCAGGGTCTCGCAGGAGCTTTCGAAGCTGCCCATGCCGCCGATGCCGGTGCCGATCACGCAGCCGGCCTGCGACGGATCACACGGTGGGGCGTCCTCGTCCCAGCCGGCGTCGGCCAGCGCCTGAATGGCGGCGGCGATGGCTAGCTGCGCGAACCGGTCGCTGCGCCGCGCCTCCTTGGTGCTCATGAAGTCGGCCGGCGCGAAGTCACGGCACGCGCCCTCGCCGTCCTCGATCGCCGAGCGGCCGGCCAGCCAGCCGGCGTGCAGCTCGTGCGCGGTGACTCCCATCGGGGTGACCGCGCCCAGGCCGGTGATCACCACGCGCCGGCTCACGGCAGCCCCCATTCCACCACGGTGGCGCCCCACGTGAAGCCGGCACCGAAGGCGCCCAGCAGCACGCGGTCGCCGGTGGACAGGCGGCCCTGCCGGGCGCTGAAGTGCAGCGCCAGCGGGAGGGTCGCCGCCGAGGTGTTGCCGTACTCGCCGATGCAGTCGACGACCCGGTCCGGCGGCAGCCCGAGGCGCTCGCCGACCGCGCTAAGGATCCGGCCGTTGGCTTGGTGGTAGACGAACAGGTCGACCTCCTCGAGCCGCAGGTCGGCGGCGTGAATCGCCTGCATGGTGGCGAGCGAGAGCCGCGCGACCGCCTCGCGGAAGGTCTCGTGGCCGCGCATCCGGATTCGGCTGTCGGAGCGCTCGACGATGATGTGGCCGGCGCCCGCGCCGTCGGCGCCGAGGATGATCGGGCCGATGCGTCCGGGACCGTCGGTGGCCACGAGCACGGCGGCGCCGACGCCGTCGGCGAACACCGCCGCGGTCGAGCGGTCGTGGGGATCGGTGATCCGGGACATGAAATCCGCGCCGACGATCAGCGCCGAGCGGGCGCGGCCCGACTCGATCTGCGCCGAGCCGACCGCGAGCGCCGAAACGAAGCCGGTGCAGGCGGCGCCGATGTCGAAAGCGCCGGCCCGAACGGCGCCGATGGCGTGGGCGACATACGGCGCGGCGCCGGGCATGATCTCCTCCGGGGTGGTCGTGGCCACGAGCACGAGATCGAGCGTCTCGGGCGCGAGCCCGGCCTCGGCGAGCGCCGCCCGGCCGGCCGTCGCGGCGTGGCTGTCCAGCCGCTCGTCGGGCGCGGCGATACGACGCGAATGGATCCCGGTGCGCCGGACGATCCACTCGTCGCTGACGCCGATGTTCTCCGCCACTTCGGCATTGCCGACCACCCGTTCGGGCACGCTGACCGCCACCGCCGCGATCGCGGCGCCGGTCCTCCGCGCCGGAGCGAGCAGGGGCTCAGGTCTAGGTGCGGTCGCCGTCACTCGGCACAAGCTGGGGCAAGCATCCCCGCGACGCGAACAATCGGAGCGGCAAACCCGACAGGCGGGGGGTACGCACCCCCCGCCCGTTGGTCGCTCAGGCCTGTGCCCGCGCCTGCCCGGTCGCCTCGGTCGCCTGCCCGGTGTCCCAGATCGGCCTCACCTCGATCGCGCCATGGCCGAGGTTGGGAGCGCGCCCGGCATGCTCGAGCACGGTGTCGAGGTCGGGTGCCTCGAGCAGGTAGTAGCCGGCCAGGAACTCCTTGGTCTCGGCGAACGGGCCGTCGGTGATCTGGATCTGCCCGTCGCGCTCGCGCACGGTGGTGGCGACGTCCGTCCGCTGTAGCGCGTCGCCGCCGCGGAACAGGCCGGCGTCCTTCAGCGCCTGCGTGTAATCGGCCCAACGCTGGTGCATCTCCGGCGGCGGCGCGCCCTCCATCGGTGGGTTGTAGATCAACAGCATGTACTGGGGCATGAGGCCTCCTCGGGTAGGGATTCGTCCCTAGACGGGTGAGCGTGACCGATTTCGACACCGGCCGTGGAGCGGCCGCCCGGAACTTGCCCGCGCAGCGACCCGGCCCGGCGCTCGTTCATCCCGCGGTCGCGCCACCGGCGGGTGCACCGGCGCGGCGGCGTCGCGCCCGCCGGGCTCGCGCTCGCTCGCCACCCGCCCGCGTGGCGAATTTTGTCGGTATAGCCGGCCTTTTTCGCCACGACCTCGAGCTCATGACGTTGTGCTCGCGTGGCTAACCCAGCCGGCCGTCGTAGGACACGTTGTGCTCGCGTGGCTAACCCAGCCGGCCGTCGTAGGCGCGCCGGCAGTGCTCGGAGCAGAAGTACACCGTGCGGGCACCGACCTGCCGGCGCACCGCGCTGGCCCGGTCGACCCTCATCCCGCACACCGGATCGGTGGCGCCCCGGCGCACCGTGAGCATGAACAGGGCGGCGAAGATCGCCGAGGCGAGGAGGTTGAGGGCGAGCTTGTAGTCGGCGTGGACGGCCCCGAAGACGTCGGTGCGGGTCGGTCGGGGCCCAGCGGGCACGGCGCCCAGCGCGCTGAAGAGGCCGGCGACGAGCAGTGCCGCGACGGCCATGGTCACGAACATCAGCGCGGTGATCCGCAGCGCGAAGGCGCCTCCGTAGTACTTGCGGTAGATGGCCAGGATTGGCAGCACGATCAGATCGGCGAACAGAAACGCCAGCACCCCCGCGAAGCTGATGCCGCCCGACCACAGGACGGCGGCCAGCGGCACGTTCCCGACCGAGCACACGAAGCTGAGCACGGCGATCACCGGGCCGATCACCACGTTCTCGAGTGCCGGCAGCGGCGCTGGGGCGTTGCGCAGGAACAGCGACTCGAGTAAGCCGTGGCCAAGCTGGGCCGCGAACCCGGCGAGCAGGAAGCCGAGCGTGATCTCCTTCCACAGCATCCGCCAGTCGGCGCGGAAGTTGTGCGCCACATCCGACCACGCGCGGACGCTGAGGAGCCGCTCGCGCCCGCTCAACCGGGCCCCGGCGCTGTGGTGCCGGTGGCCGGTGTCAGCCTGCTGCGCGTGCCGGCGGGCCTCCGCCTCGAGCCGGCGGCTGACGAACAGTCGCAGCGACGCGGTCATCAGCGCGATCATCACCAGGCCGCCGAGGTACTCGGCGACGGTGAACTGCCAGCCGATCAGCACCCACAGGACCAGACCCAACTCCCACACCAGGTTGGTCGAGGCAAACTGGAAGGCGAGCGCGGAGGCCGCGCTGGCGCCCTTCTCGAACAGCGACTTGCCGATCGCCACCGCGGCGTAGGAGCACGACGAGGACGCGGCGCCGAGCCCAGTAGCCGAGGCGACCGGCCGCGGCCCGCTGCCGCTGAGGGCGCGCTCCACCCGCTCGCGCGGAACCCAGGCCTGGACGACGGCCGAGATGGCGAAGCCGAGCACCAGCGCCCACCAGACCTGCCACGCCATCAGCAACGCGTCCCTCACCCCGTGCCAGACCACCGCCAGTACACTCGCCACGATCACCACTATACCCACACCCGGTAGTGGTATGATCCGACCACGATGATCGAATCCGAGCGACGATGAGCGACACACGCGGCTACGGCGCCACCCGGGACCAGCTGCTGGCCCGGCTGCGGCGGATCGAGGGGCAGATCCGGGGGATCGAGGGGATGGTGGCGGACGACCGCTACTGCATCGACATTCTGACCCAGATCAGCGCCGCTCAGGCGGCGCTCGACAAGGTCGCGCTCGGCCTACTCGACGCCCACGCCCACCACTGCGTGATGGGAGCCGGCTCGGCCGGCGAGCGCGACGCCCGGACCGGCGAGATGATGGCCGCGATTGGCCGCCTGATGCGCCGCGGGTGAGCGGTTCTACCATCGCAGCATGCTCGTCTCCGTCCTCGACCAGTCGCCCGTCTCCGAGGGCTCGACCGGCGTCGACGCGCTGCGGAACACGGTCGACCTCGCTCGACTGGCCGACGCGCTCGGCTACCACCGCTACTGGGTGGCCGAGCACCACGGCGGCCCGATGCTGGCGAGCGCCAGCCCGGAGGCGCTGATCGGCCCGATCGCCGCCGCCACCACCGAGCTGCGGGTGGGCAGCGGCGGCGTGATGCTCCCTCACTACAGCCCGCTGAAGGTGGCCGAGACGTTCACGATCCTGGCCGCGCTGTTCCCCGGCCGGATCGACCTCGGCCTCGGCCGGGCCGCCGGTACCGACCCGCTGACCACCTTCGCACTGCAGCGCGACCGCCGGCAGGCGGCGCCCGATGACTTCCCGCAGCAGCTGGCCGAGCTCCTGGCCTACTTCGACGACAACCTGCCGTCCGACCATCCGTTCGCACGCCTGGCCGGCACGCTGCCCGGCCGTCCCGAGCTGCCGGAGCCGTGGCTGCTCGGGTCTTCGCTCCAGAGCGGGATCTGGGCGGCGCAGCTCGGGATGCCGTATGCCTTCGCCGACTTCATCAATCCGGCCGGATCCGAGATCGCGAAGCTCTATCGCGAGCGTTTCGAGCCCGGGCGCCTGGCCGCGCCGCGGACCGCGGTCGCCGCCTGGGTCCTGTGCGCGCCGAGCGACGAGGAGGCGCGCTTCCT
>JAFAXX010000020.1 GCA_019240655.1 Solirubrobacterales bacterium | reverse complement strand
AAGGTCAATCGTGTGCGGGTGATCGCCGGTACTGACCGCGACGAGGATCTGGTCGGGACCGCGACGAGCGCGGCGCAGTACCAGTCGTTGATCGACACTCAGTACGGTAGCTACGCCTCTGAGGTGCTGGCGAGGTATCCGCTCAGCCGGTTCGATTCGCCCGGGGTCGCGTGGCGGACGGTGGCGGCGGACTCCGACACGGTCTGTCCGGCCTTGCAGACCGATCGTGACTTGGCCAGCCGGATGCCGACGTTCGGGTATGAGATCGACGACAACGACATTCCGCCGTACGCGGCGGCGGGTGCGGCGGTCGTCGCGCCGGGGGCTTCGCATGTGGGGGCGTGGTTTTTGACGCCGACGGCGACGCCGCTTGACGCCAACCAGCAGGTTCTCCAGGACCAGGAGCTGGCGTTCGTGACGGCGTTCTCGCGGACCGGCAATCCGAACGGCAATGGGCTGTTGGCGGTGTGGCCGCGGTTTGACCCGTCTAACCATCCCTCGGAGATGTCGCTGCAGCCGGCGGGCGACTCCGAGGTGGTTACGGCCGCGCAGGTCGCGGCGCAGCATAACTGCGCGTTCTGGGACAAGCTGGCCCCGAACCCGTAACCCGACCGCGAATCGAGGGAGGCCGGCACGACCCGGGTCGTGCCGGCGCCCCCCGGGGGCGATCCCGATATGCGAGATGCCGATCGGGAGCGGGAAGATAACGCTGGTCGCGCCGATGCGGTCGGGGTGCTGCGCGATGGCCCGCCGATGGCGACCGGCCAGGCTTCGCGCAAAAAAGGCACTTATCCCGATTGGGTTTTGGTACATTGGGACGCTCCCTGCGCCAACCCCGGAAGGATCTCGATGGAGTCTGCCTCCCTGCCCAGCACGAGGACCGGATCGCTCGAGCATCCGGAAGTGCTCGAGAACGTCCCCGGTCACGTCATCCCGATCCTCGAGCGCGAGTTCGACGATTTCGACACCGAGTCCACGCGGTTCCTCCAGGGCGACCTGGACGAGGAGTCGTTCATCAAGTTCCGCCTCAAGCAGGGCGTCTACGGTCAGCGCCAGCCCGCGGTCCAGATGGTCCGCGTGAAGCTGCCGCTGGGCGGCGTGGTGCCCGACCAGCTCGACGCCTTCGCCGCCGGGATCGAGAAGTACGTCCCGCTGCGCAAGGGCCACATCACCACCCGCCAGAACATCCAGATGCACCACGTGCCGCTGCCCGACGCGGCCAACCTGATCCGCGAGCTCGGCGATGCCGGCCTCTCGAGCCGTGAGGGCTGCGGGAACACGATGCGCAATGTCACCGGCGATCCGCGGGCCGGCACGCTCGAGGGCGAGCTGTTCGACGTCACCCCGTACGCCGGCGCGTACGTCCGGTACTTCGTGCGCCACCCGACCACCCAGAGCATGCCGCGGAAGTTCAAGACCGCGTTCGCCGCCACCGACGAGGACAACGCGATCACGAAGATCCACGACATGGCGTTCCTGCCCCGCCTCCGGGACGGCGTCCGCGGGGTCGAGGTCCGGGTCGGAGGCGGCACTTCGATCATGCCCCGCCTGGCCCCGACGCTCTACGACTTCGTGGAGCTCGACAACGGCGACTACCTCAAGGTCACCGAAGCGGTGGTGCGGATCTTCGACCGCCAAGACTGGCTGCGGGTCAACCGCGCCCGCGCGCGGATCAAGGTCATGATCGACAAGATCGGGATCGACGCCTTCCGCGAACAGGTCGAGGAGGAGCTGCAGGGCGACTGGGTGGCCGAGCGCGACTTCTCGCTCGACGGGATCCTCTACGACCACGACGAGGAGGCGCACGCGCCCGCGCTACGCGAGAGCTACGCGACGCCGAACGGCGACAGCAGTGACTTCGACCGCTTCCTGGCCACGAACGTCTGGGCCCAGCGCCAGCCGGGCTTCTCGACCGTCGAGGTCAAGGTCCGCCGGGGCGACCTCACCCCCGACCAGCTCCGCGGCCTGGGCCGGATCATGCGCGAGTACACCGGCGGCTACGCCCGGACCACGGTCCATCAGAACCTCGTCCTGCGGTGGGTGCGCAACGAGGCGCTCTACGAGGTGTGGCGGCGCCTGGGCGAGCTCGATCTCGCCGATGCGGGCGCGGACGAGATCACCGACGTGGTCAGCTGCCCCGGCACCGACTCGTGCAAGCTCGGGATCACGAGCTCGATGGGCCTCAACCAGGCGGTGCACGAACGCCTCGAGGCGATGCGGATCGACGACGAGCTGACGCGCCGCATCCACGTGAAGATGAGCGGCTGCCCGAACGGCTGCGGCCAGCACCACATCGCCAGCATCGGGTTCTATGGGGCCTCAATCAAGGTCGGCGAGCACACCATCCCGGCCTACATCCCGCACGTGGGCGGCGCCTACGAGGGCGGCGACGTGCGCTACGGGCAGCGGCTCAAGTCGCGCCTGCCGGCCAAGCGCGTGCCGGAGGCGATCGAGCGCTGGGTACGCTTCTTCGAGTCCGACCGCGCCGAGGGCGAGGAGTTCAACGCCTTCGTCGACCGCGTCGGCGCGGCCGAATTCGAGGCCCGGGTGAAGGATCTGACCATGCCCATCGAATTCAACCTCGAGAACATGAACTACTTCGTCGACTGGTCCAAGAACGCGCCGTTTGAGGTCATCCGGGGCGAAGGGGAGTGCGCGGTTTGAGTATCGCGGTGCCTGATCTCGAGACCGCCACCGCCGAGGCGGTCGTGGCCTACGGCGTCGAGCAGTTCCACCCACGGCTGACGCTGGCGTGCTCCTTTCAGAAGGAGGAGTCGGTCCTGATCCACATGCTGAGCGCCGTCTGCCCCGACGCCCGCGTGTTCACGATCGACACCGGCGTGCTCTTCCCGGAGACGCTCGAGACCTGGAGGCGGTTCGAGGACCGTTTCGGGGTGAGGATCGAGGTCGCCGACGCTCAACGCGGCGGTGATCCCTGGACGGTGATCGACTGCTGTGGCCAGGCCAAAGTCGACGCGCTCGAGCGGGCGCTCGACGGCGTGGAGGCGTGGTTCACGGGTCTGCGGCGCGAGCAGTCGGCGACCCGGGCCGACGCGGCCAAGCTCGAACGCGACGAGCGGCGAGGGATCTGGAAGCTCAACCCGCTCGCCGACTGGAGCGAGCGCGACGTGTGGCGCTACATCCAGAAGCACGAGCTGCCGTACAACACCCTTCACGACCGCGGCTACGCGTCGATCGGGTGCGCCCCGTGCACGATGCCGGGCAACGGGCGCGAAGGCCGCTGGGCCGGCAGCGACAAGACCGAGTGCGGCCTGCACGTATGAACCCGCTGCACTACGAGCTCTCCCACCTGGAGACGCTCGAGGCCGAGTCGATCCACATCTTCCGGGAGGTGGCGGCCGAGTTCGAGCGGCCGGTGCTCCTGTTCAGCGGCGGCAAGGACTCGATCGTGCTGCTGCGCCTGGCTGAGAAGGCGTTCCGGCCCGGGCGCTTCCCGTTCCTCATCATGCACGTCGATACCGGCCACAACTTCCCCGAGGTGCTCGAGTTTCGCGATCGCCTGGTCGAGCAGATCGGCGAGCGGCTGATCGTGGCCAGCGTCCAGGACACGATCGACAGCGGGCGGGTCGTCGAGGAGACCGGGCCCCGGGCGTCGCGCAACCGCCTGCAGACCACGACGCTGCTCGACGCGATCGCGGAGCACGGCTTCGACGCCGCGTTCGGGGGCGCGCGCCGGGACGAGGAGCGCGCCCGCGCCAAGGAGCGGGTGTTCTCCTTCCGCGACGACTTCGGGCAATGGGAGCCCAAGCGCCAGCGCCCCGAGCTGTGGTCGCTCTACAACGGCCGGATTCGCCAGGGCGAGCACGTACGCGTGTTCCCGCTCTCGAACTGGACCGAGCTCGACGTCTGGCAGTACATCGCCGAGGAGCAGCTCGAGGTCCCGCCGATCTACTTCGCCCACGACCGGCAGGTGTTCGAGCGCGACGGGATGCTCTACGCGATCAGCCCGCACGTCGAGCTGATCGACGGCGAGGCGCCGTTCGAGGCCTCGGTCCGCTACCGCACGGTCGGCGACATGACGTGCACCGGCGCGGTGCGCTCATCGGCCGGCACCCTCGCCGACGTCGTCTCCGAGATCGCCGCCACGCGGGTCACCGAGCGGGGCGAGACCCGCGCCGATGACCGGGTGACCGAGGCGGCGATGGAGGATCGCAAGCGCGAGGGTTACTTCTAGCCATGCCGGGAGTCGCCTCCAACGGACACGCTGTGCCTACGCGGGCCGGCGAGCTGCTGCGGATCGCGACCGCGGGTTCGGTCGACGACGGCAAGTCGACGCTGATCGGCAGGCTGCTCTACGACTCCAAGCAGATCCTCTCGGACCAGCTCGAGCACGTCGTCGCGACCTCGGAGCGGCGGGGCGACGGGTATCTCAACCTCGCGTTATTGACCGACGGGCTGCGGGCCGAGCGCGAGCAGGGGATCACGATCGACGTCGCCTACCGCTACTTCCAGACCTCGCGGCGGAAGTTCATCATCGCCGACACCCCCGGGCACGAGCAGTACACGCGCAACATGGTCACGGGGGCCTCCACCGCCGACCTGTCGCTCGTCCTCGTCGACGCCCGCAAGGGTGTCGGCGAGCAGACGCGCCGGCATGCGTTCATCTCCTCCCTGCTGCGCATCCCCCACCTGGTCGTGTGCGTCAACAAGATGGATCTGGTCGGTTACGACGAGGCGGTGTTCGAGCGGATCGTCGACGAGCTCACCGACTTCGCCGCCCGCCTGGACATCGCCGACATCTCGTTCATCCCAATCGCCGCGCTGCACGGCGACAACGTGGTCGAGCGCTCGGCGGAGATGTCGTGGTACGGCGGCGCCCCGTTGCTCTACCACCTCGAGCACGTCGTGATCGCGCCCGATCGCAACCTCGCCGACACTCGCTTCCCGGTGCAGTGGGTGATCCGGCCGATGACCGACGAGCACCACGACTACCGCGGCTACGCCGGTCAGGTGGCGAGCGGGGTGCTGCGGCCCGGCAACGAGGTGGTGGTCCTGCCGAGCGGCCGCCGCACGACGGTCGCGGGCATCGACACGTACTCCGGCGAGGTCGACGCCGCCTTCCCGACCATGTCGGTCACGCTGCGCCTGGCCGACGAGCTCGACGTATCCCGCGGGGACATGATCGTCGAGCCCGATGACCCGCCGGTGAGCGCGCGTGAACTCGACGCGATGGTCTGCTGGATGAGCGAGCGGCCGCTGCGGCAGGGTTCGCGCTACGCGATCAAGCACACCACCCGCAGCGCCCGCGCGATCGTCGACCAGCTCGAGTATCGCGTGGACGTGAACACGCTCGAGCACGACCACGGCCACCCCGGACTGTCGCTCAATGAGATCGGTCGCGTCCGCCTGCGCACGAGCGCCCCGCTGATGGTCGATCGCTACCGGCGCAACCGCTCCACGGGCAGCTTCATCCTGATCGACGAAGCGAGCAACGACACCGTGGCCGCCGGGATGGTCGTCGGGGCGCAGTAGGGCTGCCGAGGCCGGTCGGGCGCGTGCGCTCGGACTCGCCGGCCTCGCCGCCGGCCCGCTCAGCATCCGGCCTCGCTTTGACGGACCGGCGGCGAGTCATCCGGCTGGACGCCCGCGAAGCGGGCCCCTTATACGGCCGGTAAAGTCAGCCGCCGATGTTTTCGAAGGTCCTGATCGCCAACCGCGGCGAGATCGCGGTCAGAATCATCCGCGCCTGCGAGGAGCTCGGGATCGTCACCGTGGCGGTCTACTCCGAGCTCGACCGGGACGCTCCGCACGTGCGGCGCGCGGACGAGGCGTTCCTGCTCGGTCCCGGCCCGGCCAGCGAGAGCTACCTGTCGACCGAGAAGCTGCTCGACGCGATCGAGCGCTCGGGCGCCGAGGCGGTTCACCCGGGCTACGGCTTCCTGGCCGAGAACGCCGCCTTCGCCGCCGCGCTCGAGCACCACGGCATCACCTTCATCGGGCCGCCGGCGTCGGCGATCGAGGCGATGGGCTCGAAGACCCGCGCCCGCGAGCTGATGCAGCGGGCCGGCGTGCCGATCGTGCCCGGCACCACCGAGCCGGTGGCCACGATCGAGGACGCTCGCCGGGTGATCGCCGAGACGATCGGCTACCCGGTGGCGGTCAAGGCCGCGGGGGGCGGCGGCGGCAAGGGCTTCCGGGTCGCGCTCGAGGAGTCGAAGCTGCTCGAGGCGTTCGAGGGCGCGGCGCGGGAGGGGGAGAAGTTCTTCTCGGACGCGACCGTCTACCTCGAGCGTTACCTGCCCGATCCCCGGCACGTCGAGGTGCAGGTCCTGGCCGACCGGCACGGCAACGTGATCCACCTCGGCGAGCGCGACTGCTCGCTCCAGCGCCGCCACCAAAAGTTGATCGAGGAGGCACCGGCGCCGGCGGTCGACCCCGAGCTGCGGGCGAGGATCGGGAACATCGCCACCGAGGCGGCGGCGGCGGTGTCCTACACCGGAGCCGGGACGATCGAGGGGCTGCTGCAGGGCGGCGAGTACTACTTCCTCGAGATGAACACCCGTGTGCAGGTCGAGCACTGCGTAACCGAGATGGTGACCGGCATCGACATCGTCAAGGAGGGCATTCGGGTGGCGGCCGGGGAGCCGCTGTCGATCGGCCAGGACGACGTCCAGCTGCGCGGGCACGCGATCGAATGCCGGATCAACGCCGAGGACGCGAGCCGCAACTTCGCGCCGGCGCCGGGGACGATCACGGCCTACCGCGAGCCCGCCGGGCCCGGCGTCCGAGTCGACTCCGGGGTCGGTCCGGGGTCGGAGATCTCGCCGATGTACGACCCGATGGTGGCCAAGCTGATCGTCTGGGACATCGACCGCCGGCAGGCCACCACGCGCATGGTGAGGGCGCTCGGCGAATACGAGATCGAGGGCGTCAAGACGCTTCTGCCGTTCCACACCGCGATTCTCCAGACCGAGCAGTGGGCGAACGCCGAGACGTGCCGCGACCTGATCGAGGACCGCGGGTGGCTGAAGTCGCTGGCGGTCCCGCTCGCCGGCGTGCCCGAGGCGGAGGAGGGGACCGTCGCGCACAGTTACACCGTAGAGGTGTCGGGTAAGCGCTTCGACGTCCGTGTGATCGGGCCGCCGGCCGGCGCCGCGGTCAATGGCTCAGCGCCGGCGCTGGAGGCCGGCGCGGTGACGACCCGGCGGGCGCCGCGCCGCGCGCGCGCCGCGGGCGGGGGTCGTGGAGGCGGCGACATGCTGACCTCGCCGCTGCAGGGAACGGTGCTGAAGGTGGCGGTCGAGCCGGGCGCCGCGGTCGCCGAGGGATCGCTGGTCTGCGTGATCGAGGCGATGAAGATGGAGAATGAGATCACCGCCCACAAGGCGGGCACGGTCGCCGAGCTGCCGATTGCAGTCGGCGCCTCGGTGTCGACCGGCGACACCCTGGCGGTGATCAGCGCGCCGCCCGGCTGAGGTTCTCCGCGTGGATCCGCTGCTGGGCGGCGGTCCGGCGGCCGGGCGGTAGCTCGGCGTCGGGCAGGGCCTCGAGGTAGGCGAGGTCCTCGGCGAGGATCTCGAGCGCTCGCGCGCGGCCGACCGGCGCGCCGTGCCCGGGGACGACGGTCTCGGCGCGGTCGAGGAGGCCCCGCAGATGGGCGAGCGTCGAGCGGTAGGCGGCGACCGAGCCCGACTCCGAGATCATCGGTATCTCGACCGGCGAGAGGTAGTCGCCCGCCACCAGCACGCCGGTCCACGGAATCAGGATCGCCATCCCGTCAGAGGTGTGGCCGGGGGCGAGGTGGAGCTCGAGCTCATGCTCGTCGCCGAGCGACAGCTTGCCGGGGACCGGGAGCGCCTGCGGGGCGCTCAGGCCGAGCGCCGGCCGGCCGGCCACGTAGTGGTCTTCATCGAAGCGACGCAGCCGGCGCTGGGCGTCGCCGGGCTCGGCGGCCAGCCGGGCGGCGGCGGCCTCGCTGCAGCCGAGCGCCGCGTCGGGGAAGGCCAGGCGCGCGAGCAGGTGGTCCCAGTCGGCGTGGGTGTTCAACAGCCCCGACACCTCGTAGGCGGCCTGGGCCAGCACGCCCGGCAGCGCCTCGAGCTCGTCGGGATAGACCGGCGAGTCGATCACGAAGCCCTCGCCGCCCGCGCGCACCGCCGTGCACGTGGTCTGCCAGACGCGGCTGATGAAGACGATGACGTCCCGGTGGAGCGCGAGGACGCGCACGCTTGCGGCTTAGCCGGCGCCGATCAGCTTGGCCGCCTCGCGCAGGGTGCTGACCTCGGCGTCGGGCTTCTTCTGGTTGGCCTCGAGTGGCTGCTTGTGGCGGTTGACCCAGACCACCGGGATCTTCTTCTTCAGACAGGGCTCGACATCGTGGTAGTAGCTGGCCGCGACGTGAACCCATCCTTTCTTGCCGCCGATCCGGCGCTCGCACTCGATGAAATGTGCGGGGTCCGGCTTGTAGGAGCGGACCTGCTGGGCGGTCACCACGAGGTCGAAGTCGGTCGGGATGTGACGGCGGGTCTCACCGAGCAGCTTGTCGTCGATGTTCGAGATCAAGCCGACCTTGTGCTTCTTGGCGATCCGCTGCAGGACTGCGTTGGTTTCCTTGAACGGGGGCCAGCGCTTCACCGAGTCGGGTAGGAAGCCCGACCGCGAGGGTTCGAGCGGCCACCCCACGTCCTTGGCGATCTGCACCGCGGTGCGCCGGAGCACCTCGGCGTAGAGCTCGTAGGAGCCGGCCTGGATCTGCTGCTGGACCTCGTGGAAGCGCGCCACCAGCTCATCGCGCTCGATCGTGAAGCCGTCGCGCTCGGCCTCGGAGCGGAAGGCGTCGTAGGCGCCGGTCTCCCAGTCGATCAGCGTGCCGTAGACGTCAAAGGTGACGAACGTGACTTCCTTGGGGATCGCCATTGCGGCCGGGATGATGCCATGGAGACCGATCCAATAGAGTGGACGGCCGGTCGTGGACCTCCTCGAGTACCAGGGAAAGCAGCTGTTCGCGCGCCACGGCGTGCCGGTTCCGAACGGCCGGCCGGCCACCACGGTCGACGAGGCCGTGGACGCCGCCGACGAGATCGGGTATCCGTGCGTGATCAAGGCGCAGGTCCAGATCGGGGGCCGCGGCAAGGCGGGCGGGATCAAGGTCGCGCAAGACCGCGCTGAGGCGCGCGCGCACGCCGAGGCGATCCTCGGCATGGACATCCGCGGGCTGACCGTGCACGAGCTGTGGATCGAAGGCGCCTCGGAGATCGCGGCGGAGTACTACGCCTCGGTGGTCTTCGACCGCTCGGCCAAGGCGCCGCTGATCATGCTCTCGACCAAGGGCGGCATGGACATCGAGGAGGTCGCCGCATCGGATCCGGGGGCGATCGCGCGGCTGCACGTGGACCCGCTGCTCGGGTTCCATGACTTCCACGGCCGGCGCCTGGCCTTCGGGGCGCGGGTGGATGGGGATGTGGTGCGGCCGGTGGGGACGATGCTGGCCAAGCTCTACGAGGTGTTCGTCTCCGAGGACGCCACGTTGGTCGAGGTCAATCCGCTGATCGTCACGCCGGGGCGTGAGGTGCGGGCGTTGGACGCCAAGGTGACGCTCGATGACAACGCGTTGTTCCGCCACCCGGAGAACGCGGCGCTGCGCGACATCTCGGGTGAGGACGCACAGGAGCGGATGGCCAAGGAGCGGGGGCTGACCTACGTCAAGCTGGACGGTGACATCGGGATCGTCGGCAACGGCGCCGGGCTCGTGATGTCGACGCTCGACGTGGTGGCCGAGGCGGGGGGCGCGCCGGCGAACTTCCTCGACGCCGGGGGCGGTTCGAAGGCGGAGGCGATCACCAGCGCGGTCGAAGTGATCCTCTCGGATCCGAAGGTGCGCGCGGTCCTGTTCAACATCTTCGGGGGGATCACCCGCTGCGACGAAGTGGCGCGCGGGTTGATCGAGGCGTTTGACCAGATCGAGCCCGATGTGCCGTTCGTGGTCCGGCTCGACGGCACGAACGACGAGGAGGGGCGCGCGCTCCTGGCCGAGGCCGCGCTGCCCAACGTGCACACCGAGGACACCATGGACGGCGCGGCCGCCCGGGTGGTGGAGCTCGCCGCCGGCGCCGGGGCGGTGTCGTGAGCGCCGGCGCGGGGTTGATGTCGTGAGCGCCGGCGCGGGTTGATGTCGTGAGCGACGGGGGGTCGGTTTCGTGAGCATCTGGGTCGACGGCTCGACGCGTCTGTGCGTCTCGGGCATCACCGGGCGCGAGGGAACCTTCCACTCGCTGCGCAACCGCGACTACGGCACCCAGGTGGTCGGTGGCGTGACCCCGGGCAAGGGCGGCCAGGACGTGGAGGGCATCCCGGTGTTCAACACGTTCGCCGAGGCGGTGGCCGACACCGGCGCCAACACGGCGATGATCTTCGTCCCCCCGCGCTTCGCTGCCGACTCGATCCTCGAGGCCGAGGATGCCGGGATCGAGCTCATCATCGCCATCACCGAGGGGATCCCGGCCCACGACGAGCTCCGCGTCTACAACACGCTGCGCAAGAACGGGCGGGCGCGGCTGATCGGCCCCAACTGCCCGGGGATCCTGTCGCCGAACAAGGCCAGCGTGGGCATCATCCCGGCGTCGTTCTTCAAGGAGGGCAACGTCGGCGTGGTCTCCCGGTCGGGCACGCTGACCTACCAGATCGGCAACACGCTGGCCCAGGCCGGCTTCGGCAACTCCTCG
>JAFAXX010000059.1 GCA_019240655.1 Solirubrobacterales bacterium | reverse complement strand
GGCGCCGCGCGGGGGGTCGCCGGCCGCGGCGCCGCCCGGGAGGAGGCCGGCCGCGGCGCCGCGCGGGGGGAGGCCGGTCGCGGAGCTCGGCTTGACGATCTCGAACAGACCGTGCCGGACGAGGCTCTGGAGGGCTCCGGCGTTGGTCCGGGCGGCGGCTGGCGCCGACGCGGAGACGGGCTGCGAGCGCCCCGCCGCCCGCGTCGAGTTGCGGTCGGCGCTCCCGTCGAACGCCAGTGGCACGAGGCCGATTGATGCCGGCATGGTGGTGCCGGTGACCGGCGCGGGGGCGGCGCCCGAGGCGGCCGAAAGGTCGGTGATCGCCGCCTGCGTCTCGCACGGGACGCCGGGCTCGAGCGGCGGCGGGTGGCCGCCGGGCGGCAGCTGCGGCTGCACGCCGATCAGCGGGGTGAGCGCGCCCCCGACCAGTCCGCTCTGCAGCGAGGTCACCTCGGTCTGGCCGAGCGCGCCGAGCACGCGGATGTACGGGCCGTTGGGATCGAAGTTGCGCGACTCGCCGGCGAGCCCGGGCAGGAAGTTGACCGCCTCGACGTACACCGGACGCGGCGGGAATCCGTTCCCGGCGTTGAAGTGGGGATCGTGGAGGGTCAGGTGCGACCAGGGGATGATTACGTTGGCGACGCAGCTCGTGGCCGGGCGGACCCCGGTGCTCAGGAACGGGATCGTCTCCTCGACGAGCCGGGCCAGCGACGGGACCGTGGCCGAGAGGTCCGAGGTCAGGCCCTGGAGCTCCTGCGGGCGAACGAGCTGGCGGAGCTGGCTGATGAACGGCAGCGTGGCGTCGACCATCGGCCCGGTGGACCTGACACCGGGGACCAGGGCGCTCGCCAGCGTCGGGACCGGCCCGGGGGCGCAGTTCGGCACCGCGGGCCCAGCGCAGAAGTCGGCGTTCAGCGCGGTGAGGGTCGGGGTCGCCGCCGCAAGCGTCCGCGGCAGCTCGGCCACCGCCTGCTGGAGCGCGGTGCTCTCCCGGGCGAATGCGGTCGCGGTCGTGTTGAAGTCGGTGATCAGGCTCTCGAGGTTCTGGGGATGGGCGTCGAGCGCCCCGGCGACCGTGCCCTGTGCGGCGACCCAGTTCGAGAGGTCGTTCGGGTCGATCCCGAGGGCGTCGTGCGCCACCAGTGAGGTGTATTTGTACGCCGGCAGCCAGTACTGGATCGAGGCGTTGTAGGCGGGGCCGCCCTGCTTGACCGCGCTCCCGTACTGCTGCAGCAGGATCTGGAGGTTGCGGCGCGTGTCCGACTGCAGCGAGGTCAGGACCTGGTCGAGCTGGACCGGCGCGGTGCCCTGCTGGGCCGGGAAGACGTAGGAGCTCGGCGCCACCGGGGCGGAGGGGCTGCCGGGGCGGATGTCGACGAAGAAGTTGCCCTCGAGGAAGGTCCGCGGCCGGATCGCGAACGTTGCGTCCTTGTGGAGCGGCATGCCGTCGTCGCTGATCTGCATCGTGACGAGCGCGGCCTGGCAGGAGCTGGGGTCGCCGGGGTGGCAGCCGGGCTCAGAGCTCACGCCGGTGACCGTGCCGACGTTCACGCCGGCGATCCGCACGAGCGAGCCGGGCCGGAGCTGGTTGGCGTTCATGAACGTCGCCCGGACGGTGTTCCCGTGGGCGACGAACGGAAGCCTGAACTTCGTAAAGCCGAGATACGTGACCAGCGCCACCACGACGATGCCGATCACCCCGGCGGCGAACGGGCTGGGGCCTGCTCGGCGTCGGTTTCTGCGGATCACGGATTGCTCGGGTTGTAGGGCAGTTGTGGGCCGGTCTGCGGGTTGCGGCTGTACGTCTCGCCCGCGGGCACGCGCGCCCGTCCGGCGAACGTCGGCCCCTGGTTTCCAGGGGTGTGGGGGTCGACGACCAGGTTGCGACCCTGCGGGTCGAAGTAGTTGAGCTTCTTCGGGTAGCCGCGCTGGCCGGTCTCGCAGTCGGCGTTGCCATGGTTGTCGATCGCGGCGCCGTAGGCCTGGGCGTGCAGGAACTCCGGGCCGCCGGCCTGGCCGTTGGCCGGCTCGGTCGCTCCGGCCTGGCCCACGTTGTTGGGCTGATCGGCGTGGGCGAAGTTGAGCAGCACACGCTGGGCGAAGCCGTACCGTGTCTGTCCGGAGATGTGCTCGGCCAGGTAGGTCCACCAGTAGTTCCAGTCGTTGCACACGGTCTGGAACGGCCCGAGGTAGCGGACGATCGGGTTCAGCGTGGTGACCGTCGAGACGAGCGCGTTCACCGCCTGATTGGTGCCCGGGGCCAGCGCCAGCTGCCGGAGTGCCTGCATGACGTCCTGCAGGCCGGCGTTCAGGGCCGGCGTGCGTGCGAGCGTCCGCGTTCCCGCCTCGAGCGCGGGATTGAGGGTCGGCAGGGAATGCGCGAGCGACGCCGTCGCCGGGGCCAGGTTGTTGCCGAGCGTGGCCAGGTCGGCCAGGAACGGCTGCTGGATGGCCAGCGACCGGGTGGATACAGCCAGGGTCGATGGCGACTCCCGGATCGTCGCCTCGAGCGCGGCGGGATCGCTCGAGATGGCCTGAAACGTCGTCGCCATCTGCGTCAGTAGATCAGCGGTCTGAGGCGCCACCGGCGCGAGCGCGCCCATGAACACGTTCAGGTTGCTCAGAAACCGCGTCAGGCCGGTGCTCGGCTGCGACAGGTACCGCGCCACTGGCTGGAGGTGGTAGAGCAGCGCCGGGAGCGTCGCGAAGGTGTCGTTCAGGTCCGATCCGCGGCCGGCGAGCGCATCGCCGAAGCCCTGCAGGTTTTGCTGGATCGCGTTGCGGGTGGGCGCATCGAATGTCTTCAGGACGTCGTCGAACTGCACCGGCACGCTCGCCTGGCTGACCGGCAACGTGCCACCATCGGCGACCACCCGCTTGGAGGTGCCCCTGGTGATCGCGACGTACTTCTGGCCGAGGACCGACAGTGGCTGGATCGACACCGTCGAATCAGCCGGGATCGCGCCGTACTTCTTGGACAGCTGCAGGGTCAGCTGCGCCCCCACGTTCCCCGAGGGCAGCCGCACCGGGCGCATGTCCGAGACCAGTCCGATCCGGAAGCCGCCCTCGCGGACGTCGTTGCCGACGACCAGGTTGGCGCCGTCCGGGACGTCCACCCTGAGCTCGCGCGTGGGCACGAACGGCAGGCCCTGGTTGGCGTTGTAGGCCAGGAACACCGCCACCAGCACGATCAGCACGGTGACCGCGCCGATCAGCACTGGGTTGGCGAAGGCCGATTGTTGCGCGCGCCTCATGGCGCCAGGAGGTAGTTGAGGAGTTGCTGGGCCTGGGTCGGAGCCGCCGCAGAGGACTTCGCGCCGTTCGCCGGCGCGCTCGCCGTTCCCGCAGGTGGGCCGGCGCCGGCCCTGGTCGTATCGCGCGCGGTGGCCGCGGCGGTGGCTGTGGTGAGCTTGCAGGCGGTGGTCTTCGGCCCCTTCCGGCCGGGCGGCGCGCCGCCGGGATCGGGTACGCACGCGCTCGGATCGGACGGGTCGGTCTCGTTGATCCCGGGCTGGCTCGGTCCCAGCCATGCGTAGCACTGGCGGTAGCTCGGACCGTACGCGGCCAGACCGCCGGCGACCGTCTGCGGCGTCGCGTACATAGCGCAGCGCGGATCGATGAACGCGTCGACGTTGAGCAGATGGCTGAAGTTGCTGAACGAGTTGATCGCCAGGGGCTGGTTGAACGCGTACTGGAGCAGCGCCTGCAGCCCCGAGAATCCCTTGCCCCCGGGGCTGCGCCGGTCAGGCTCGACGGCCCGGCCCTGGGAATCGAGGTCCTGCAGGACGATCGCGAGGTTTTGCGCCAGCTCGGGCGTCGGCTGGGCGAACTGGTTCAGGTGCGCGACCGTCGGCCGCGCCGCGATCATCGCCGGCCGTCCGGTCAGCGACGCCTGACCCAGCGACTTCAGCGCCGGGCGCGTCGCGTCGGCGAACCCGCACTGGGCGTCGCCGTGCGGCAGCGAGCACGGCGCCAGGTTGGTGAACAGGGTGCTCAGCTGACCGCTCGCCGCGTTCAGGTTGCCGACCACGGGCTCGTTGGCGACTGCGGCGGCGCCTAGTTCGGCCATCGCCGGCTTCAGCTGCTCGAGGAAGCCGGGAAGCTCGGCGAGCGTCTGGCGCAGGTTGGCGTTCTGGGTCGCGGTTGCGGAGGCGGTGCGGCCGGCCTCGGTGATGAAGCGTTTGACCTCGGTGCGGTTGTTGGCCAGCGCGGTGAGCACCGTGTCGGCGTTGGCGGTCAAAGACTGAAGCGTCCGGGAGTCGCCGGCGAGAAGGTTCAGCAAGTTGTCCGTCTCAGTGAGCGCGGGGACGGCGCGCCGCAGCGCCGCCTGGAGGTCGCCCGAGCGCGCCGCCACCGCGGCGCCGAGCTCGTTGATGATCAGCGTCAGGCGTTGGCGGTATGGCATGCGCATGACGTTCAGGAGAAGGTCGGCCGGAATCGTCGACTCGGTGTGGGTGACCGGGATCGTGCTGCCCGGCTCGAGGATCGTGCCGTTCTGGCCGGGCTGGCAGTCGATGAAGTACTCGCCGATCAGCGACTGCGGGCGGGATTGGCAGAATGCGTCGGAGCGGAACTGGTCGAACCCCTTGTCGGTCACCTGGATCGTCACCACGGCATGCAGCGGGTTCTGGCATCGGGCGCTCGGGTCCTCGGCGCACAGCTCGATCTTCGCCAGCGTGCCGGCGGGCACCCCGCCGATCTTCAGCTGGGCGCCGGGCGTCAGCCCGAAGGCGTCATCGAGCTCGATCTTGTAGGTCGCGGAGGCGCTGCTCGGGCTCGAGGCAGCCTCGGCGAGGACGACGAAGGCGGCGATCGCGATCAGCAGCGCGCCGCTCAGCAGCAGGCGCTTCATCGACCGGTGGGCACTTCGCTCGGGTTGCAAGGGAAGCCCGGCTCGGGATACCAGAGCCCGCCCCGCTCCATCGAGCCGGGGCAGCGATCGCCCTGCCCGAGGGTGAGCAGCGGGTGCCCGCCGGGCGCCCCGGTCCCGAGGAACTGGGCGAGGAAGCCGGCGACTCCGGACGGGACCGTCGTGCTCACTCCTTCGTTGTCGACCGCCGACAGGGCGATCACCGGGGCGATCCGGCTCGTGCTGCCGTTCGCGTCGATCACCCCGGGATGTGCGTAGCCCTCGAACCAGCCGGTGAGGTCGACGGCGTACGGTCGCGCCGTGGCCAGTTCGGGCGTGGAGTCATTCAGTGCGATCGTCGACTGCGGGAGCGCCCCCAGGCGCTGGCGGCCGTTCGCCGCGAGCGTCCCGGTGCAGCTGCCGGCTCCGACCGCAGAGCCACAGGCCACCGCGGCCAGCGGCACGCCGAGCCGGGTCAACTCGGTCAGGTCGTTGCCCGCGCCGGGACGACTGACGATGTTGGCCAGGTCACGCACGGTCGGAACCGAGGCGATCGCCAGCGGCCGCAGCTGCGTGAGCAGCTTCTGCAGCTTCGGTGCGACCGGCTTGGCGGCGTCGACCAGCGGCGTCAGGCGGTCGAGCGCCTGACGGAGGTTCACGAACGTCGTGTCGGCCAGCGCCATTACACCCGGCAGGCGCTGGATCGACTCGCCGAGTGCGCCGCGCTGCGCGGCGAGGGCCTGCGTCGTCGCTCCGAGGTTCGCCACCAACCCGCTCAAGTCGCTGCTTCGCTGCGAGAGGTCGGAGACCAGGTTCGAGGACTGGACCAGGAAGTTGGTGAACTTGCCGGTGTCGCGGTTGAGCTCGCTGAACAGGACGGCACTCGAGACGACCGCCGGGTTCAGGTACTGCCATGCCGCCTGCATCTGCTGGCCCTGCCCCTGGTACTGGGACGCCGAGCCCTGGATCACGTTCTGCAGCCCCTTGCGGGTCGGAGCATCGAGCGTGTTGAACAGCTCGTCGAGATCGACCGCGCTGGTCGTGTTCGTCGTGCCGATCGTGCCGCCCGACGGAATCGCGGGTGCGCCCGACGGACCGAGCCGGAGATCGACGTAGCGGTTGGCGATCCCCGACAGAGAGGTCAGCCGCACGGTGGCCAGAGTGCCCTCTCGCAGCGGCGAGTAGCTCGAGTCGTCGATCGAGAGGGTGAGCTCCGCCTGCCCATTCGGGGTCAGGGCGATGTTCGAGACCGAGCCGATGCTGTTGCCGGCAACCTGGACCTGGTTGCCGGTAACCAGCTGGCTGGCGTTCTGGAAGATCGCCTTGACCTGGTAGGTCGAGCCGGCGGAGAGGACGATCGCGATGACGGCCACGAGGGCGAGCCCGACCGCGCTAAGAGCGGCGATCCGGCCGATCACAGATGAACTACGCAGTGCGACCTTCCAATGCGGCCTCCTCCTGCGCGGGGATCGGGCTCCCCACGGTCGCTCGCGACGCTACCAAGGCGTTCGAGCGACTGTCAATCGGCAACCGCAGCCGAGAATTCCCCGCAAATACGAGACTCTGCACGGAATTGGGAAGTAGCCCGAGGCGGCTCCGCAGGGGCGCCCGGCCGCCGGCGATCGCGGTTTAGGCGCAGTACCCGGGGCGGGACTCGAACCCGCAATGCTCGTTCGAGCAGCGCTTTTTAAGAGCGCCGACTTTGCCGATTTGTCTACCCGGGCGCCGAGCGCGGATCTTAGTCGCCACGCTGCCCCACGGCCGCCGTGACAGGGCACCCCCGCGCGCGCAACTAATCCGCTGCTACGGTGTCCATGTCACCGAGGACCGCAGGCCGGGTCCTTCGCCCGGAGCAAGGATGGAAGTCTCAGCTCTCAGATACACCGGAGGCATGGGTCTGCATGGGCGCTCCCCGCTGCTGCGTCTGCAGTCCGACGAGCGCTTGATCACACTGGTTCGCCGCGGTAACTCCGCCGCCTTCGAGGTCCTCGTCGCTCGCTACCAGTCGCGTCTGCTCGCCTTCTGCCGGCATCTGCTCGGCTCGCGCGAGGATGCGGAGGACGTGCTCCAGGAGGCCCTGGCCGCCGCCTTCAACGCGATCCTCGCCGATGAGCGGCCGATCAACGTCCGGCCGTGGCTCTACCGGATCGCCCGGAACCGCTGCCTGAACCACCTTCGGCGCATTCAGGCGGTGGGTGTCGACTCGATGGACGTCCATCTGTCCGAGCACGGCACCAGCACCGCCGACAAGGTGCACCGGCTGGAGGAATTCTGGATGCTCGTCGGCGACATCCAGGGGCTTCCCGAGACCCAGAAG
The DNA here is from genome assembly GCA_019240655.1 of Solirubrobacterales bacterium. Taxonomy (GTDB): domain Bacteria; phylum Actinomycetota; class Thermoleophilia; order Solirubrobacterales; family Solirubrobacteraceae; genus Palsa-465. Next base: position 7,617 of record JAFAXX010000059.1, on the reverse strand, counting down.
ACCGCGCTGGTCCTGCGCGAGATGGATGCGCTTTCCTACGAGCAGATCGCCGATGCGATGGAGACCACCGTGCCGAGCGTCAAGTCGCTGCTCGTCCGCGCGCGGGTCTCTCTGGCCGAGGCGGCGGAGGCCCGGATGCTGACATGCGACGAGGTCCGCGTGGAAATGGCCGAGGCGGCCGAGGGCCTTCGCAAGCGGACCAGCCCGGTGGTCCGCCGACATCTGCGCGCGTGCGAGCGTTGCTCTGTGTTCCAGGGCCAGCTCAAGGAGACGACCAAGGCGCTGAGCGCCGTCCTTCCGGTGGGGCCGCTCGTGCTGCTGAAGAAGCTGGCGCTCGTCCATCTCGGGCACTCGGCGGGCGCCTCGGCGGCTTCCGGATCCGGCGCCGGCGCCGCCGGACAGGCCGCCGCAGTGGGATCGACCGCCGCGGCAGGGAGCGCGCTCGTCGGCTCGGGAGCCGGGAGCGCGCTGTCGTTCTCAGTCGGCACGATCGCGACGAAGGCGGCCGCCGGGCTCGCCGCCGCGGCGCTGGTGACCGCCGGCGCGGTGGAGGTCTCGCACACCAGCCGTCGCCACTCGCGTCCCACCGCTGCGGCGGTTCCCTCGCCGTCGCCCGCCGCGACCGCCGCCGCGCCGACCGGCGGGGTGACGCTCTACCACTCGATGCGGTATGAGGAGGCGAGCCCGGTCGCCCCAGCCGCCCACCCCACCGCGCCGCATCCCGAGGCCGCCAAGGCCCCCGCGCCCGAGCCGGCGGCCGACACCAAGACGACGCTCACCACGACGAGCACCGCGACCGCGCCGGTGAAGCCGATCACCGACCGTCACGGCAAGTCGGCCGACGCCAAGTCGGTGAAGCCGACCACGCCGGCCGGCCGGACTCAGTCGCAGACCACTACCACCGTCTTGGACTTCGCGCCGACGACCACGAGCGCCGCTCTCACCACCCCGCGTCCGGCCGGCTACAACCAGTCTGCGGGCACGCCGACCGCGACCACGGCGACCACCGCCCCGACCACCTCCACCCCGACGTGGCCCACCGCGACGGGCACTTCCGCGGGCACCGACCCCACCGGTACGAGCACCGATCCGAGCGTCAGCACCGCACCGACCGGCGCCCCGAGCAGTACCGTCGCGACCGACGGTTCGGAGTCGAACACCGTCCCCGTGCCGGCGTCGCCGTCCGGTGGGGCGAGCCCCGCCGCGCCGGACGGCTCTACGACGACGCCGGCCGGGTAGAGGCGCTGATCGACCTGGATCACTTCCAGGCCGTCGACATGCGCGTCGGCCGCGTACTGGCCGTGGATGACTTCCCCGAGGCCCGCGTACCGGCGTGGAAGCTCACGCTCGACTTCGGGCCCGAGGTCGGGGTCAAGCGCTCCTCCGCTCAGATCGTCCACTATTCGCGCGAGGAGCTCGAGGGAACGCTCGTGGTCGCTGTCGTCAATTTCCCGCCGCGCCGGATCGGTCCGTTCTCGTCCGAGGTTCTGGTGCTGGGGGCGCTCGACGAGCGGCGCGGGGTCGTCCTGCTGCGGCCGGACGCCTATGCCGCGCCCGGGTCGCGCATCGGGTAGGGCCATGAAGGGCTCCGCCGGCCGGCCGCTTCGCTGCGTGGTCGCCCCGCCCGCGCCGGCACCCTACCGCGAGCCGCTGTTCCGGGCGCTCCACGACCGCAGCGATCTCGAGCTCCGCGTCATCTACCAGTCGGGCCGACAGCCGAGCTGGGACGTGGCGGCCGAGTGGTTCGCCGCCGAGCACGCGTATCCGGCCCGCCACCTGCCCTCGTGGCAGCGGGGCCGTCCCGGCCGCACACCGATCATCTGGCCGCGCGGTCTCGAGCGGGCGCTGCGCTCGGCCGACCCCGACTGCGTGGTGGCCTCCGAGTACGGCCCCGCGTCGCTACGGGCGCTGTGGTGGTGTCGGCGTCACGGCCGCGCGTACGTCGTCTTCACCGAGTGCACGCCCGAGATCGACGCGATGCTCCCCGCGGCGCAGCTGCGGCTGCACCGCTGGGTGGCGCGCCACGCCGACGGAGTCGTGGCGGTGAGCTCGGCGGCGCGCGCGCGGCTGCTTCGCTTCGGCGTGCCCGCCGAGCGAATCACGGTCGCGCTGCAGTCGGCGGACCTCGCCGCGGTGCGGGCCGCCAGCGCCGGACGAGACGCTCGCCGGGGGGGCGGGCCGGTGGTGGTGCTCAGCGTGGGACGGATGGTTCCGGACAAGAACTTCTCGGTCTTGATCGAGGCGTTCGCCAGGGCCGGCGTGGGGGCCGCCGAGGCCCGGCTCGAGATCGCCGGCGGAGGGTTCCTCGCGCCCGAGCTCGGCCGGCTCGCCGAGCGCCTGGCGGTGGCGGTCCGCTTCCACGGCCACGTGGCGCCGGCCGAGCTCCCGCGGCTCTACGCCGCCGCGGACCTCTATGCCCTGGTCAGCACCTACGAGCCGTTCGGCGTCTCGCTCCGCGAGGCGGCCGCCGCCGGCCTGCCGATCATCTGCAGCCGGGCCGCCGGCGCGGCCGGCGAGGTGGCGATCGACGGCCGCAACGCCGTGCTAGTCGACCCCGGCAACGTGGAGGAGGTCAGCGCCGCGCTCACGCGACTGATCGGCGACGGCCGGCTGCGGCGGGCGATGGGCGCCGAGAGCCGCGCGATCGACACCGCGACGGACGGCCACGACGTCGATGCGTTCGCCGCGGCGGTGCTCGCCGCGGCGCGGCGGCGCGGGTGGCCCTACCGGCCGAGGAGCACGGGGAGGACGTCTCGGCGCATCCGCTCGACCAGGGCCGGCCGACGGTAGGTAGCGAGCAGCTCGAGCGCGCGCCGGCGGTAGGCGACGAGCGCGGCCTCATCGGTGGCCAGGGCAGCCCCAAGCGCGCGGGCGAGACCCTCCGCGGTGCGGTCGGGCGAGACGAACCGCGCGTCCAGCCGGCGCGCCAACCCGAGGGCCGGGAAGGGGCCGCCGGCGGCGGCGCAGACGAGCGCGGCGCCGCGGTCGAGGGCCTCGAGCGGCGCGATCCCGAAGTCCTCCCAGCGCGCGGCGCTCACGAACACGCGGGCGCGTGCGAGCCGGGCGCGGAACGCCTCCTGCGGGATCATCCCGGCGAGCTCCACCCCGGCCGGCACTGACACCCCGCGCCGCCGCAGGAACGCCCGGGCGCGGTCGGCGGGAATCCCGGTCACCACCAGTCGCGCCGGCGGAACGTCGGTCCGCGCCCACGCGGCACAGACCAGCTCGAGCCCCTTGGCCTTGGGATCCGGGGTGTAGGCGAGCACCAGGGGTTCCCGGGGGCGGTCCGGCGCCACCTGGGAGGCGGCAATCGCCGGGGAGATCGCCACCGCCGGCGCCGAGCCCTCCGGCAGCGCCGCCGCGTCGAGCGGGCTGGTGCCGATCACGAGGCGCGCCCGCGCAAACTGCCGGCGCTCGAGCGCATGGAGCACGGCGTTCCGGCGGCCGGGCCGGTTCAGGCGGGCGGGGGCGTCGATCCGGATCGCGAACGGGAGCTCCGGCGCCCCGGCCAGGAGCGCCGCCGTCGTCGTCGAGAGGACGAGCGCGCGGGGGTGGCGGTGGCGGAGCGCCGCCGCAAGCGCGCGGCGTGCGGCCAGCGCCTCGACGAGGTCGTTCACCGGGTAGCCCCGGCGCAGGCGGTCGGTGAGGCCGATTCGCGTCCCGACGATGGCGATCGAGGCGCCGGCCTCCCGGACCGTGACGGCGAGGTCGGCGTCGGCGACCCGCAGGCCCCATGTCGTACCCAGCGACAGCAGCAGCAACTCCGGGTCCGGGCTCATCGTCCCCGTCCGGCCGCGGCGAGCGCGTCGCCGTAGGCCGCCACCGTCCGTCGCCCGCACTGCTCCCAGGTGAAGTTCGCCGCCACGGTGCTTCGCGCGGCGGCGCCGAGCTGTCGCAGCTCGGCGCGGTCGGTGCACAGCCGCGCCAGGAGGGCGGCCAGCTCCTCGACATCGCCGGGCGCCACCAGCAGCATGCCCTCGCCCGCCGCGGCGATGTCCTCGGGGCCGCCTTCGCCGCGGCCGCCGATCGCGGGCACGCCCGCGGCCATCGCCTCCACGAACGCCACCCCGAACGGCTCCTCCACGCCGGGCATCACGAACAGGTCGCATCCCGCCACCTCCGCCACCGCCTCGGGGTTCGGCAGCTGGCCGAGGAAGCGCACACGGCCGCTCAGTCCGAGCGCGGCGGCGAGTCGCTCGAGCGCCCCGCGCTCTTCGCCATCGCCGATCACCAGATAGTGCGGGCGTCCCGCGCTGTCGGGGAGCCTGGCCAGCGCCCGCAGGACGACATCGTGGCGCTTTCGGGCCTGGAGGTGGGCAACGGTGACGAGCTTGACCGGGCCGGCGCGCTCCGGCGGCCGCTGCACGAGGTCCGCGCCGAGGTGCACCACCGACACCGCCAGCGCGCCGCCGGCCAGCTCCTCGCAGCGCCGGCGCGCCCACCGGCTGTTGGCCAGCACCCGGTCGGCCTCGTGCAGCGCCGTCAGGCACGCCCGCCGGCCCACCAGGCTGCGCTCCGGCACGTTGATCATGTCCGGCCCATGGGCGGAGACCACGAACGCGGGGCGAGCCGACCCGGCCCGGCGAGCGGTCCAGCGAGCGGCGGCGTGGCCGGCCGGCGCGAGGCAGTGGGCGTGCAGGACCGCGAACGGCCACGCCTCGTGCAGCCGGTCGAGCGCGCGGGCGAGCGGCGGCGCCATCCAGTAGCCCCAAGCGCCGTAGGAGAGCGGCCGCGGCGGGCCGAGCCACGTCACCGGCTGGACCTCGAGGCCGTCGAGCGAGGTGGCCCGCAGGGACCGGCGGGCGCCGTGCGCCCACTCGCGCAGCGCCCGCCCCTCGGGCGGCCACCGGGCCAGCCGGCGGGCCACCGCGAGCGGAGGCACCGGCCGGCGCAGCGCGAGCACCCGGACCTCGACGCCCGCGGCGCGGGCAGCGAGCGCCTGCCGGTGCGCCCAGATTCCGTGCACCGGGTCGGCCGGTGACGGATACCACTCCGCGACGACCGCAACGCGCAATCGTCACGCTCCTTTCACTGGCCGACCGAGAAGAGCGCCTCCAGGTCGTGGCGCGAGTAGGCCTCGAACGCCACCATCGTGTGGGTCCTCATCACCCCGTGCAGTTGCGAGATCTCGCCGGTCACCACGTGCGCGAGCTGCTTGTGCTCGCGCAGGCGCAGGATCGCCACGAAGTCCCACTCGCCGGTCACCGAATAGGCCTCGGCCACCCCGTCGATGTCGGCCAGCTCGCCGCCCAGCGTCGCCAGGGCGGAGCGCTCTGCGGCGATGAGGACGATCGCGTGGGTCAAGCCGTGTGGGACTGTCCGGGGTCGAGCACGATGACGTTCGAGCCGGTGGCGGACTCGACGTCGGACTTGAACGCCTGGGCGTCGGTCTCGATCGGCGGGAACGTGTTGTAGTGGCAGGGGATCACCGCACGGGCGCCGATCAGCTCGGCGGCGTCGACGGCGTCGGTGCGGTCCATCGTGTAGTGGCCGCCGATGCACATCAGCGCGACGTCGACCGGATTGCGCTTGCCGACCAGCTGGAGATCGGAGAACAGGCCCGTGTCGCCCAGGTGATAGACGATCGTGTCGGCGAAGCTGACCAGGAGGCCGGCCGGAGTGTTCGACGTGCCCTTGGGCGTGGTCGACGTGTGCCAGGCCGGGACCAGCTTCACCCAGCCCCAGTCGAACTTGACCGTACCGCCGAGATTCGGGTCGCGCACGTCGACGCCCTCCTCGCCGAGCTCGTTGGCGATCTCGACGATCGCCACCACCGGCGCCCCGGTGCGTTTGGCGATCGAGACCGTGTCGCCGATGTGGTCGCCGTGTCCGTGGGTGAGCAGGATCGTCGTCGCGCCGACGTCCTCGGCGGAGATCGCCGCCTTGGGGTTGCCGGTCAGGAACGGATCGATCAGCACGGTGGTGTCGCCGTTCGAGAGCTCGAAGCAGGCGTGGCCGAGGAAGCGGATGTCCATCGTGTCTTCAGTCCTCCTGTGTCGTGTTGTCGGGGGGCAAATCGATGGCGGCGCCGGCGTTCGGCGCCCGAGCCAGCTCGCGGGCCAGCTCGAACCCGATCGCCACGCCGACCAGCATGCCGAGCCGGGTCTCCTCGGCGAGGAGGGTACGCACCGCGCGCAGGCGCTCGCCGGGATCTTCCGCGCCCGAGGCCTCCCGCACCGCCTGTTCGTGGCCGAGGCCGAACCAGCCGCCCTCCTCGAGCGCGGTCGCGAGGACGCGCTGCAACGCCGGCGCGGTGCGCATGACCAGGTCCTGCGCCTCCCGCAATCGCTCCGGAGCGGCGAGGGCGGCAATCGCGGCATCGAGCTCGGCGTCGGTGTAGGCGCGGTCGACCACTCGGTTTCGGGATCATACGGGCGTGGTGGTTGCCTTGACCTCGCTCTCCCACGGCGCGGGCTGTGGCTGCAAGCTGCCGGCGGCCGCGATCGGACCGCTGCTTGCCGACCTGCCGCACCCCGCCGATCCCGACGTGATCGTGGGCTTCAGCACCAGCGACGATGCCGGCGTCTATCGCCTGCGCGACGACCTCGCGCTGGTGCAGACCGTCGACTTCTTTACGCCGATCGTCGATGACCCGTTCGACTTCGGCCGGATCGCCGCGACCAACGCGCTCTCGGACGTCTACGCGATGGGCGCCACCCCGGTCACCGCGCTGAACCTCGTCGCCTTCTCGCTGGCCGACCTCGGCGGTGAGGTGCTGCGCTCGATCCTCGGCGGAGCGTCGGCGGTCGCCGCGCAGGCCGGCGTGGCGATCCTCGGCGGGCACTCGATCGAGGACGCCGAACCGAAGTTCGGCCTCGCCGTGACCGGCGTGGTCCATCCCGACGAGGTCCTGACCAACGCCGGCGGGCAGGCGGGCGACGTGCTGGTCCTCAGCAAGCCGCTCGGCGGCGGTGCGGTCGCCACCGCGCTCAAGCGCGGACTCCCGGAGGTCCCGCTCGCCGAGGCGGTCGCCGTGATGACCACGCTGAACGCCGCCGCCGGCGCCGCCGCGCGGGCTGCCCCGGTGCATGCCCTGACCGACGTCACCGGCTTCGGCCTGCTCGGCCACCTGCACGAGCTCGCCGGGGCAAGCGGCGTGGCGGCCGAGGTGCACGCCGACGCTGTCCCGGCGATCGCCGGCGTGCTCGAGCTGCTCGCCGACCCCGACGAGCGCGCGGTGGCCGGCGGCACGCGGCGCAACCGCGCGCACGCCGAGAGCTTCAGCGCGTTTGCCGATCATGTGCCCGAGGCGCGGCGCTGGCTGGTCTGCGACGCGATGACCTCGGGCGGGCTGCTGGCCGCGGTGCCCGACGACCGCGCCGGCATGATCCCGGGGACGGTGATCGGCCGCCTCGTCCCCGGGCCGGCGGGGACGGTCACGGTGCTGTGAGCGGCTGAGACCTGCGGTGCTCGGAGTCCCCCGGCCTCGCGGCTACGGCCCGCTCGGCATCCAGCCTCGCCGATCGGGCCGGCCGCGACCGGGGCGAAGCCCCGACCCCCCAGTGGAAATCAGCCTCGCCGATCGGGCCGGCCGCGAGTCATCCGGCTGGACGCCGGGGCGAAGCCCCGGCCCCCAACTGAAATCAGCGCTCGCCGATCAGGGACAGCGCGCCGCCC
>JAFAXX010000002.1 GCA_019240655.1 Solirubrobacterales bacterium | reverse complement strand
CGGCGTCGGCGACGAACGACGTCCACCGAGACCACGGCGGGCGCGTCGGCCCCCCGGGGCGCGCCGGCCCCGCCGAGCGCGTCGGCCCCGCCGGGCCCGCCGGCCCCGCCGGGCGCGCCGGCCCCGCCGGGCGCTTCGGCCCCGCCGTGCCCGGCCGCGGGCTCACACCGCCCGCTCCAGCTGGGCCACCACCCGCCGGATCCCCTGGAGGACCTGCTCGCGCGCCCGCGCGAGGTCGCCCACACCCGCCTCGCCCTGCACGCGAGCACGGCGGATCGCTCGATCGAGCCTGGCTCGCTCGAGCACGAGCCGGGCGTGTTCGATGTGCTCGGGCCCCACGGGCCCCGCCCGGCCGGCGCGGGCAACGACGTCGGCCACGACCCGCGCGAGCTCCTCGTCCTCAGCCGGCAGCTCGCCGAGCGGGGAGCGCAGCCGGCCGGTCAGGTGGTGCGCGGCGCGCCGGAGCACCTCGCTGGTCAGAAGCGCATCGGGGTCGATCCGGGCGAGCGCCCGCTCCCCCGCTTCCGGTGACGCGACGCACGTGACCAGGAATGTGCGCTCCGCCCGCACCCCCTGATCGAGGTCGGCCAGGGGACGGGTCGGCGCCGCGCCCGGCTCCGGCGCCGGCGCGTCGCGCCGCGGCGCGGTCAGGAGGCGGCCCGCGGCCGCCGCGCTGACCAGCGAGGCCAGGCGCCCCTCCGAGAGCTCGAGCCGGCCGGCGACGCGCCGGAGCAGATCCTCGCGCAGCACGCTCGCGGGCAGGCCGGCCACCACGGGCGCGAGCTCAGCCAGCGCGCGGTCGCGCCCCTCCGCCGAGCGGGTGTCGGCGCGCTCGAGGATCCGCTCGACGTGGAATACGACGAACGGCGTCGAGCGCGCGACCAGTGAACGAAGCGCCGGCGCCCCGTCGCGCTCGATCAGCTCGGCCGGATCGCGGCCCTCGGGCAGCGGCACCACCCGCAGCTCGAGCTTCCGCCCCTCGGCCAGGCGCGCGGCCCGGAGCATCGCCTCCTGGCCGGCGCGGTCGGCGTCGAGGCAGAGCTCGAGCACCTTGACCACCCGCTCGAGCTCATTCACCTGCTCCTCGGTCAACGCCGTGCCCATGATCCCGACGGCGTTCGCCACCCCGGCCTGATGCAGCGCGAGCACGTCGGTGTAGCCCTCGACCAGGATCATCCGCCCCGCTCGCGCCGCGGCGACGCGAGCCAGGTCGATGCCGAACAGCTGACTGCGCTTGTGATAGAGCTCGCCGTCGGAGGTGTTCAGGTACTTGGGGCGCTGGTTCTCCCGCATTGCGCGGGCGCCGAAGCCGAGCACCCGCCCGCGGGCGTCGGCGGCCGGGAACATGATCCGCTCGCGGAAGCGGTCGTAGATCTGGCCCGGCGTCGCCTTCGATCGCTGCGCAAGCCCGACCGCGAGCAGCTCCTCCTCGCTGAACCCGGCGCGACGCGACACGGTCAGCATCCGATCCCACGCGCTCGGCCCGTACCCGACCCGAAACTCGCGCAGCGTCGCCTCCGACAGCCCGCGCCCGAGCAGGTACTCGCGCGCCGGCGCCGCCTCGCGCGCCTCCCACAGGTACCGGGCGTAGTAGCCGGCGGCTCGCCCGAGCAGCGCGTGCAGCCGCTCCCGCCGCGCCCGCCGCCCCACCGCCTCCGGGTCCTCATCCACCGTCTCGAGGGCCACCCCGAAGCGGTCGGCCAGGGCCTCGAGCGCGCCCACGAAGTCGAGTCCCTCGGTCTCCATGACGAAGTTGAACGGATCGCCGGAGGCTTGGCAGCCGAAGCAGTGGTACAGCTTGTCGTCCGGGCTGACATGGAACGAGCCGGTGCGCTCCTCGTGAAACGGGCAGCGCCCGAAGTAGCTGTTGGCGCCGGACCGGCGAAGCTCGGTCCGGCCCGAGACCAGCGCGACCATGTCGACCGCGTCACGGACCCGATCGCGCGAATCGGCCGTGTACCGGCTCACGGCGCGAACGCGACCGGCACGCTCAGCGACCGGAACGCGCCGATGCAGAAACGGTCGGTCATCCCGGCCAGGTAGTCGGTCACCCTCCGGGCGAGCTCGCCCGCGGGGATCGAGTCGGGAATCTTTTCCGGATGCGCGCAGTAGTGGTCGAACAGGGTGCGCACGACCCGGTCGATCTTCGCATGCTCGCGGGTGGCCTCGGGCCCGAGGTAGACGCGCTCGAACATGAAGGCGCGCAACCGCGCCATCGCCTCCCCCGCCACCGCGCCCTGGACGATCTCGCCCGCGGCCTCGGAGTGCTCGACCAGGTCGTGGACGAGGGCGTCGATCCGCCGCGTGCCGGTGCTCCCGAGCACCGAGATCGGCTCGGCGGGCAGCTCATCGAGCTCGATCACGCCGGCGCGCACCGCGTCGTCGATGTCGTGGTTGATGTAGGCCACGCGGTCGACGAGCCGGACGATCTTGCCCTCGAGCGTGTCCGGCTCCTTGGCGCGTCCCGAGTGGCTGACGATCCCGTCGCGGACCGCCATCGTGAGGTTCAGCCCGTGGCCTTCGCGCTCGAGCGTGTCGACCACCCGCAGCGACTGCTCGTGGTGGCGGAAGGCCTCGCCGAAGCGCTCCCGCAGGCAGCGGTCGAGCGCGTCCTCGCCGATGTGCCCGAACGGCGGGTGCCCGAGGTCGTGTCCGAGGCCGATCGCCTCGACCAGGTCCTCGTTCAACGCCAGCGCACGGGCCACCGTGCGCGAGACCTGCGTGACCTCCAGCGTGTGGGTCAGCCGCGTGCGGTAGTGATCGCCGCGCGGGAGGACGAAGACCTGGGTCTTGTGCTTGAGCCGCCGGAACGCCTTCGAGTGGACGATCCGGTCACGGTCGCGCTGGAACGGAGTGCGCAGGCCGCAGTCGGGCTCCGGCCGGCGCCGATCGGCCGGGTAGGAGCGCACCGCCAGCGGCGAGAGCTCACGCTCCTCGCGCTCGCGCACCCGCGCCGCGAAGCGGGCCGCGACGGCTCCGGAGGGGTGCTCGTAGGCCGCCGTCAACATCTCGATCACGATTCTGACAGCGGCGCGCGAGCTCGGGTCGTGTGGCGCACGAGCGGCCGCAACCGCACGTGGGCGTGGTGCTCGGCGGTCTCGGTGATCGCCCGCTCGGCCTGGCGCAGCGCCCGCTCGGAGGCGTCGGGCGCCTGCGCCAGCGGCCGCCCGACCGCGCCGACCAGGAACCGGTAGGACTCCTCGGCCAGCGGGAAGGCGGCGGCCTGGCACGCGATGCACACCACCCCGCCGGAGGCGGCCGAAAATCCCTCGAGGTGCTCGGGCGTCCCGCACGAAGCGCACGAGCCGAGCTGCGGGAGGATCCCGGCCGCCAGCAGCAGCTTCAACCGAAACGCCAGGCTGCCGCCCGCCCGCGCGTGTGACCGATCGGAGCCAAGCAGCGCGAGATGGTTGGCGAGCAGGCGAAACACCTCTGGGTGCGGGTCTGGCGTCTCGAACAACCGGGCGACGGCGTCGCACGCGCGGGCGGCGGCGTCGAGCGTGGCGGCGTGGTCGCGCAGCGCGGGATGCAGCGCGACGGTATCGACCCCGGTGACCGTGTGCAGGTCGCCGCGTCCGGCGTGCAGCACCACCGCGATCTCCCCGTAGGGCTCGAGCCGGGCGCCGAAGCGGCTCCGCGCGCGCCGGGCACCCTTGGCGATCGCGCTGATCCGTCCGTGGTCCGGGGTATACAGATGGACGATTCGGTCCGCCTCGCCATAGCGGATCGAGCGCAGCACGATCGCCTCCGTCTTCAGCGGGACCGTCATGCTATACTAAATGAAGTTATGCGTTCCGTCACCCTTTACACCACTGCCGGCTGCCCCTTCTGCACCAGCGCCAAGACGCTTCTGACCCGCCGGAACATCGCCTTCCAGGAGATAAATCTGGCACGCGACCCGGACGGTCGCGCCGAGCTCACCGAGCGGACCGGGATGTACACGTTCCCGCAGATCCTGATCGACGGCCAGAGCATTGGCGGCTTCCAGGAGCTGCTCGCGGCCGACCGGGCGGGACGGCTGGGCGAGCTACTGCTCACGGTTTAGGGACTCGGCTTTCGCGCCGCGTCTCGCGACGTTCAGGGGCTGCGCTCCGCGCAGCGTCCCTGGGACCGGGAGTCCGAGCCGCTGCAGCCGGACCGGGTGGACTCTCGGACGGCGAGGCAACGGCCACAGCGGGACTAGCCGCCGCCCTTCCCACGCCCGGCCGCCTCGCCGCCCGAGGTCGCGGCTGGCAGCCGTCGCAGACATAGGTGCCCCGGCCGGCGACCACGAGCTTGCGGATCGTCCGCCCGCACACTGGGCACGGCTCGCCCTCCCGGCGGTGGACGAGAAAGCGGTCTTGGAAGGAGCCGCGCGCGCCGTCGACATGGCGGAAGTCGTCGATCGTCGCGCCCCTGGCCTCGATCCCCGCGCTCAGCGCCGCCTCGATCGCCTCGCGCAGGCGCGCCCACTGCGCACCCGTCAGCCGCCCGGCCGGCCGCAGCGGATGGATGCCGGCCCGGAACAGCGCCTCGTCGGCGTAGATGTTGCCGACCCCGGCGATCCGCCGCTGATCGAGCACGAACGCCTTGATCGGCGCGTTTCGCCCGCGGGCGATCCACCGCAGGTGCTCGGTGGTGAACTCGGGGGTGAGCGGCTCGATCCCCAGCCGCGCCGCCAGGTAGGCGTCACGCGCGGCCTCGCCCGTCACCAGGTGGCCGGTCCCGAACCGGCGAGGGTCGACGTAGAGCAGCCGGTGTCCGCGGTCGAGCTCGAAGCGCACCCGCGTGTGCGGTGGGTCGGCGGGCGGGTCGAGCAGAAGCGCGCCGGTCATTCGCAGGTGCACGAGCAGGTGGCGGTCGCCCGCGAGCTTCCACACCAGGTACTTGCCGGAGCGCCCGACCCGCTCGACGCGCGCGCCGCGCAGGCCCCGCTGCACGTCGGCCACCGGCGTCGGCCGGGTCCAGCGCGGATCGAGGATCTCCGCGGCCCGGATCGTTCGTCCCTCCAGGTGCGGGGCCAGCTGACGGCGGATGGTCTCGACTTCGGGCAGCTCGGGCACTCTGGCTTCAGATGATGACCGACGCCCCGCGCCGGTCAGTCCTCGCCGTCCCAGTAGCCGACCAGCTCCACGCGGGCCACGACCCCGAGGCCCCGGAAGGCGATCTTCCGCGAGCGAGGGTAGTAGCAGACGTCGCCCGGCTCCCGGGTGCCGTAGGCCAGGTATTTCAGGCCGCTCTCGCCCGCCCGCAGGAGGTGCGCGACGCCGGTCCCGGCCGGGCGGGCGATCACGTGACCCGGGCGCACCGCCGTCTCTTCCTCGTTCAGGACGAGCGTGCCGTCGCCGTCGAGGATCACGAAGATCTCTTCCTCCATCGAGTGGCAGTGCTGGGCGGTGGATTCCTTGCCGGCGGTGACCTCCACGTGCTGCAGGCCGGTCCGCGCCGAGCCGACGGCGCGGCCGAGGTTCCGCCGCGTCCGACACACGCGAGTCCGGGTGACCGTCTGAGCCCCGACGTCGTGTAGATTGACGATCGTGTCGGGACGGGGGTCCGGTGTGGCTGGCAGCTCCGGCGGGCCGACGTCCCGCTCGCGGATGAACTGAATCGGTGCCCGGCCGGCCATGCCGGGCCCGCTCTCGACCGCCCGGCGACCCACCAGCGACATGCCCAGCCGGGGGTACCGGGGGCTCTCGTCGGGCTCGCGAGTACCGAAGGCGAGGACGTCGAGCGGCTCGAGCGCGTGCAGCGTGTGGGCCCCGCCGCCGGCCAAGTAGACGATGCAGTCCTCGGCGACGATCTGCGCCGCGCGGCCGTTCTGCCACGACAGGCCGCAACCGGCGAGGACATAGAAGATCTCCTCCTCGCGGCCGTGCTCGTGCACCGGTGTCGACCAGCCGCCGGCCGGGATCTCGATCCGCCGCAGCCCCACGCGCACGGAGCCGGCGGCGGAGCCGAGCATCGTCCATCGAGAGCGCAGGTGGCCGAGGTCGAACTCGTGCGAGGGAGCCTCGTCGAGGTGCGTGATCGCCACGCGCCGACTCTATCCGGCCGTCGGATCGCTCTGCGCGCGGGGATGGGCCTCGAAGTACACGTCGCGCAGCCGGTCGGTCGACAGGTGCGTGTAGACCTGCGTGGTGCCGATGTCGGCATGGCCGAGCATCTCCTGCAGCGAGCGCAGATCGCAGCCGCCGACCAGCAGGTGCGTGGCGAAGGTGTGACGGAGTGTGTGGGGGCTCATCCGGCGCTCGAGGCCGCAGGCCCGCGCGTGGCGCTGGACGATCTTGTAGAGCCCCTGGCGCGAGAGCCCGCCGCCGCGCAGGTTCACGAACACCCGCGGCTCGTCGCGCAAGCCGACCAGTCGGGGCCGGCCAGCCCGGAGATACTCCGACAGGCTCTCGATCGCCTTGCTGCCGACCGGCACGAGACGTTCCTTCGCGCCCTTGCCCTCGGTGCGCAGCAGCCCCGCCTCGAGATCGAGCTCCGAGAGCTCCAGCGTCACCGCCTCGGAGGCCCGCAGCCCGCAGGCGTACATCGTCTCGAGCAGCGCGCGGTCGCGCAGGGCGCCGGGCGAAGATCCGCGCGGCTGGGCCAGCAAGCATGCCACCTCGTCGCGACTGAGGACCTTGGGCAGGCGAGCCCCGGCACGGGGCGAGCGAAGCTCGGCCGTCGGGTCGTGCGCAATCAGCTGCTCGCGGCGGAGGTGGCGGTAGAACGACCGCAGGCAGGCGGCTTTGCGCTGGAGCGTCGCCGGCGCCACGCCGGGCCGGCCGTCGCGCCCCTCTGCCAGCTCCGAGACGAACGCCTCGACGTCGGCCGGCGCGGCGTTCAGGGGCTCGAGGCTGTGCCGGGCGAGAAACTCGCCGTACTGCTGAAGATCCGAACGGTAGGCCTCGAGCGTGTTTCGGGACAACCCGCGCTCGAGCTCGAGGTAGCCGAGGAAGTCGAGCACCAGGTCGGTGAGGCGCTGCCCCGCTTCCGGGGGCTGTGCCTGGATAGCCGCCATCACCGGCATATTCGCCCCGACGGGCGGCGGTCCTTCCGCGCGGCCCGGCGCCGGGCGGGGTCAGCCCGCGCGCGCCCGCCGCTGCGCCAGCCAGAGCAACGCGATCAGGGTCTTCGAGTCCTCGCACTGCGCGATCGCCGCGTCGAGCCGGTGCAGCGGCCACGGCACGATCTCGATGCGCTCGCGGGGATCGGGCTCCAGGTCGGGATCGTCGCGCAGGCCCGTGGCCAGGTACAGCCAGACCCGCTCGTCGCTGAAGCCGGGACTGGTGAAGAAGGCCATGATCTCCTCCCAGCGCGAGGCGGTCTTGCCGATCTCCTCCCCCAGTTCGCGCTGTGCCGTCCTGAGTGCCGACTCGCCCTCGACGTCGAGCTTGCCGGCCGGAATTTCGAGCGAGGCTGCCGTGCCGGTCGCCTCCCGCGGCTGGCGGGTGAGCCACACCGTATCGTCGTCGAGCGCCACCACTCCAACGGCGCCGGGATGCCACACCTTCTCCCGGCTCACCTCCTCGCCGTCGGCGTGGCGAAAGCGCTCGACTCCGACGCGGAACATCTTCCCCTGCCACGTGGTCTCGGCGCCGATCGCCGTGAAGTCCTCAGCCATCAGCGAGCTCTCCTTGGGTCAGTGCGATCGCCACCTCGAGCATGCCCTCGAGCGCATCGGCACTCACTCGCTCGCCCGGCTCGTGGTTGCGCTCGGTTCCGTTGGCTAAGTTGATGCACTCGAACCCGGCGCTCTGCAGTGCGTTGGCGTCCGAGGCGCCGCCGCTGTCGATGTGAAAGGGGGTGTACCCACAGGCGGCGAGCGCGCGCTCGGCGAACGCCACGGCCGGTGCGCGGGGCCGCATCCGGTAGCCCTCGAACATTCGCTCGACCGTCACGTCGAGGTCGCATTCGCCCGCGTCGGCGGCGTCCTGCAGGTGGTCGATCATCTCCGTGGCCACCGTCTCGACTCGGCCGGCGTCGAGGCTGCGGGTCTCGGCCTCGACCCGGCAGTGCTCGGGGACCACGTTGATCGCCGAGCCCCCGGAGATCGTCCCCACGTTCGCGGTCGTCTCCGGGTCGAGCCGGCCGAGCCGCATCGCCGCAATCCCCCGCGCCGCCGCGGCGATCGCGCTGCGCCCCGTTTCGGGGCGGATGCCCGCGTGGGCGGCGTGCCCGTGGAACTCGGCGACAATGCGGTGAAGTGTCGGCGAGGCCAGCACGATCTCGCCGATCGGCGAGGCGTGATCGAACGCGTAGCCAAACCGGCTGTGCAGCCGGCTGGCGTCGAACGCCGTCGCGCCGCGCAGCGAAATCTCTTCGCAGACGGTGAACAGCAGCTCCACCCCGATGGGTGGCGGCTCGGGCTCCTCGAGCAGTCCGCGTGCCAGCTCAAGGGCCACCGCCACCGCAGCCTTGTTGTCCGCCCCGAGAATTCCGTCGTTGGCGTTCTCCCAGCCGCCGTCGACGAGCACCGGCTCGATCGGCGCCCGCGGCGGGACGGTGTCCAGATGCGTGCAGACCAGAATGCTTTGGCCGCGTTTCCCGGGGACCCGCGCGAGGAGATTGCCGGAGTCAGAGCCCGCGTGCGGACCAGCGTCGTCCTGCTCGACGTCGAGCCCCATCCCGCGCAGCTCGCCCGTCACCCAGTCGGCGCACGCGCGCTCATGGCCCGACGGGCTCTCGATCCGGCACAGGGCGACGAAGGTTTCGTGGAGCCGCTCGCGGTCGGCCTCGCTGGCGAGCCTCACCGGGCGAGCGTGCGGGAGAGGGCGGCGTCCGTGCGCCCGCCGTCGCCGTCCGCCACGGCGGCGGCGTGGGCGCTGACCGCCTCGACGTGCGCGAGCACCGCCCCCACGAACTCTCGGAATAGCGGCGCAGGCCGCTCCGGCCGTGACTTGAACTCCGGGTGGTACTGCGAGGCGACGAAGAACGGGTGCTCCTCGCGCGATAGCTCGATCGCCTCGACCAGGCGCTCGTCCGGCGAGGTGCCGGAGCAGATCAGCCCCGCCGCCTCGAGCCGGCGCCGGAGGTGGTTGTTGACCTCGTAGCGGTGGCGGTGCCGCTCGTAGATCACCGGTTCGGCGTACAGGTCGCGGACGCGGGTGCCGTCGTGGAGCTTGACGGGGTCGGCGCCCAGGCGCATCGTGCCGCCCATGTCGGCGATCTCCTTCTGCTCGGGCAGGAGATCGATCACCGGGAACGGGGTCTCGAGATCGAACTCGGTCGAGTTCGCTCCCTCCATGCCGGCGACATGGCGGGCGAACTCGCTGACCGCGATCTGCATTCCCAGGCAGATGCCGAGGTAAGGGATCCGCCGCTCGCGGGCGATCCGGGCCGCCCGGATCTTGCCCTCGATTCCGCGGCCGCCGAAGCCTCCGGGGATGAGGATGCCGCTTGCCTGCTCGAGCCTGGCCGCCACCGCGGGGTCGCTCACGGCCTCGGAGTCGATCCAGTCGATCTCCACCTTGGCGCCGTGATGGATGCCGGCATGGCGGAGTGCCTCGACCACCGACAGGTACGCGTCCTCGAGCTTGACGTACTTGCCGACCAGAGCGATCCGGACGGTGTCCGTCGCCTCCGCGGCGCGGCGTGTCATCGCCTCCCAGCCGCCGAGGTCAGGCGCCGGCGTCTCGATCCCGAAATGCTCGCGGAGGATGAAGTCGTCCACTCCCTCCTGCCGGAAGACGAGTGGCACCTGGTAGACATCCGGCACGTCCCGGCCGGAGATCACCGCCTCCACCGGCAGGCTGGCGAACAGCGCGATCTTCCGGCGGATGTCCGCCGAGAGGACCGCTTCGGAGCGGCACACCACCATGTCCGGAGCGATACCGATCCGCCGCAGCTCGTTGACGGAGTGCTGCGTCGGCTTGGTCTTGAGCTCGCCGGCGTGGTTGACGTAGGGCACCAGGGTCAGGTGAATGAACATGCAGCGCCGGCGCCCGACGTCCACGGGGAACTGGCGGATCGCCTCGAGGAACGGCAGCGACTCGATGTCGCCCACCGTGCCACCGATCTCGGTGATCACGAAGTCGACGTCGCTCGCCTCAGCCATCAGCCTGATCCGCTGCTTGATCTCGTCGGTGATGTGCGGGACCACCTGGACCGTGGCGCCGAGGTAGTCGCCGCGGCGCTCGCGCCGGATCACGCTGTTGTAGATGCCGCCGGCGGTCACGTTCGAGGCGCGGCTGGTGTTCGAGTCGGTGTAGCGCTCGTAGTGGCCGAGATCGAGGTCTGTCTCGGCCCCGTCCTCGGTCACGAACACCTCGCCGTGCTGGTAGGGCGACATCGTCCCGGGGTCGACGTTGATGTACGGGTCGAACTTCTGCAGCTGGACGTCGAGCCCCCGAGCGACGAGCAGGCGCCCGATCGAGGCGGCCGCGATGCCCTTGCCCAGAGAGGAGACGACTCCGCCGGTGATGAAGATGAAGCGCGTCTCGCCTGGAGTCATCGATCAACCTCGAGTGTAGTTGACGCCTTCACGGTAGCGGCGTCGCCAGACGGGAGCCGGCGGGCCCATCACGCGGCCTTGAGCAGCTGCCGGGCGTGCCGGCTGGCGGCTCGATCGCCCTCGCCGGCGCCGAGCATCCGCACCAGCTCGCCGACCACCGAGTCCCCGTTCAGCTCCGTGACGGTCGTGGTGGCGGGCACGGTACTCGCGTCCTTGGCGATCGTGAAGTGACGTTCCGCGAGAGCCGCCACCTGCGGCAGGTGAGTGATGCACAGCACCTGCCGGCCGCGCGCGAGCTGGCGGAGCTGCTCGCCCACCGCACGCGCGGTATGGCCGCCAATCCCGGCGTCGACCTCGTCGAACACGAGCATCGCGGCGCTCGCCCCTTCTGCGCCGTCGCCGTGCGCAACGCTCAGCAGCGCCAGCATCACCCGCGATAGCTCTCCGCCGGACGCGATCTCCCGCAACGGCCCGGCCGGCAGGCCGGCGTTCGGAGCGATCAGCAGCTCGACTCCGTCGGCCCCTCGCGGCCCGCACCCATCGGCGCGCGGGCGGACGTCGACCTCGAAGCGGGCGTCCGGCATGGCCAGCTCGGCGAGGCGCTCGCGCACGGCCGCTGCGAGCCGCGGCGCCGCGGCGTGGCGGGCGGCGCTGAGCTCGCCGGCCAACCGGTCGAGCTCGGCCCGGGCGGCTGCGAGGTCGGCCTCGGCGGCCCCGAGCGCGAGATCGGCATGCTCGAGCTGCTCGCGCCGGCGCCGGCACTCCTCGGCGTGGCGAACGACGTCGGCGATCGTGCCGCCGTGCTTTCGCTCGAGCCGGGCGAAGGCGGCCAGCCGATCCTCGACCTGCTCGAGACGCTCCGGCGATCCTTCGATGCCCAGCACGTAGGACCGTAGCTCGCCGCCCAGGTCCCGAGCCTCATAGAGCAGCGCCTGCAGGCGATCGAACAGCGCGCGCAGCTCGGGATCGATCGCCGCGGCGCTCTCCATCTGCCGGGCCGCGTGTGCGAGGAGGTCCCCCACCCCGCCGCCGGCCTCGGGCGCGATCATCTCCGCCCCGAGCGCCGCCGCCGCGCGCAGCCCCTCGACGTGGCGCAGCCGCTCGCGCTCCTGTCCAAGCGCGTCGGCCTCGTCCTGCCTCGGCCCGACCGCCTCGATCTCGTCGAGCTCGAACTCGAGCAGGTCGAGCTCGCGCTCCCGGCCTGCCGCCATCTCGGCAAGCTCGGCCACGCGGGCCGCGAGCTCGCGGACCCGGTCATAGGCCGCCCTCAACTCCGACCGGAGCTGAAGCTGCCGAGCGCCGCAGTGGGCGTCGAGAATCTCGAGCTGCGCGGTCGCGAGCATCAACTTGCGGTGCTCGTGCTGCCCGTAGAACGAGAGCACCTGGCTCCCCAGCTCTCGCAGGTCGGCCACCGTGGCCGATCGCCCGCACAGGTATGCGCGCGTCCGGCCGTCGGGCCACAGCCGGCGGGCCAGCACGATCTCGTCGGCGCCATCGGGGATCAGTTCGTGCACGGAGGCTCGCGGTGGCCGCGAGAACACGCCCTCCACGTAGGCCTCCGCCGCGCCGGCGCGAACCAGGCCGGCCCGCGCCCGGCCGCCGAGCAGGAGGTCGAGGGCATGGGCCAGAAGCGTCTTGCCCGCGCCGGTCTCGCCCGTGAGGACGTTCAGCCCGGGTCCGAGCCGGAGCTCCGCCCGGTCGAGCAGCAGCAGGTTCTCGATCCGCAACTCGTGGAGCATGGGCTCGGTTTACCAGTCCGCCCCGACGGATACCCGGGCACAGGCGGCCGGGCGGTCACACCCGCCGCTGGTCGAGCCCAAGCGGCTGAGCCCGGAGGGCCGGGCGCGGGGCTACGGCATGCTGGCCAGCCGCCCGAACTTCTCCCGCAGTCGCTCGTAGAAGGTCGTGCCGGCGACCTGGGCCAGGCAGCCCTGCGCGTGGATGAACCGCGCCTCGATGTGCTCGCCGGGCGGCAGCACGCACACCGGGCGCCCGTCCACCGTGACGTCGACCGGCTCCTCACGGGAGCGGTTGTGGACCGAGAGCACGTCCCCCGGCGCCACCACCAGCGCCCGGGCGGTGAGCGAGTGCGGCGCGATGAACGACACCACGAACCCCTCCACGCCCCACGCCATCACCGGGCCGCCGTTGGCGAGGTTGTAACCCGTCGATCCCGCCGGCGTGGCCACTGCCAGCCCGTCGCAGCGGACGCGGCCGATGTCGTGGCGGCCGACGCCGTACTCGAGGTCGGCCACGCGCTTGCCGGGGTGCCGATGGATCGAGACGTCGTTGATCGCCAGCCATTCCCCGGAGCTCTCGGAGATCCCGATGCCGGGCAACAGCAGCGTCTCGAACTCGCCGGCGAACGCCTGGGCGAAGCCGCTGCGCGCCTCGTCGCGCTCGACGGTGGCCAGAAAGCCGATCTCTCCGAAATTGACCCCGAACACCGGCACGTGCCGGCCGGCGTAGGTTCTCAGCGCGCTCAAGACCGTTCCGTCGCCGCCGAGGGCGAAGCAGATGTCGACGTCCGTCTCGACGGAGGCGTTGAGCTCGAGCTCCGCGGCCGGCTCGAGCCCGTGCTTGCGGGTCTCGACGGGGTCAAACCGCAGCACGACGCCGGCCTCGCGGGCGATCTCGCGCAGGAGCGCGATCGCCGGCGCGGTCTCCGCGGGCCGGCGGTGGGTGAACACGGTCGCGCTGCGTGCCGGGGTCACGCGTCGACCTCGGCGGCGGCGCGCGCCAGATCGGCGATCTCTCCGCCGCGTGCGCCCTCGGCCAGCCAGACGAACGACTCGAGGTTGCCCTTCGGTCCCGGCAGCCCCGAGGCGGCATAGCCGAGCACCGAGGCCCCCAGCCCGCGCGCCGCCTCGCCGATGTTCACGAGCGCCGCCCGCCTGGCCTCGGCTTCGCGCACGACGCCGCCCTTGCCGACTTGCCGGCGGCCGACCTCGAACTGGGGCTTGATCAGCGCCAGGCAGTCGAACCGTTCGGCCGCGCAGTCCAGCACGGCCGGCAGCACCTTGGTCAGTGAGATGAACGACACGTCGAGCACGATCAGCTCCGGCGCATACGGCAGGTCGCTCGACCGCAGCCCGCGCGCGTTGGTGCGCTCGATCACCGTGACCCGCGGGTCTGAGCGCAGCCGCCAGCTGAGCTCGCCGTAGGCGACATCGAGCGCGACGACATGGGCCGCCCCCCGCTGCAGCAGGCAGTCGGTGAAGCCGCCGGTCGAGGCGCCGACGTCGAGCGCGCGGCGCCCCTCGACCGGGAGCGCGAGAGCGTCCAACGCGTTCGCCAGCTTGATCCCTCCACGCGAGACGAACTGCGGCGGCTCGAGCACCTCGACCTCGATGTCCTCGGGCACCATCTGGCCCGGCTTCTCGGCCCGGCGGCGCTCGGGAAGCAGGATCACGTCACCGGCGATCACCGACGCCGCCGCACGCGCGCGGGAGGCGAACAGCCCGCGCCGGGAGAGCAGGCTGTCGAGCCGGACACGGTTCATCGCGCGCGAACGCTACATGGGCGAAGCGCAGATCTGGCGCGCGCGGGCCGGGTGCCACGACGGGGCGGGTCGCTGAGCCGGCGACCCACCTCCGATATCGGTCTGGATCGACGTCTGTGACGCAGTCACGCTCCGTCAGCGCGCGTCACCGCCTCGTCCCTGACCACGCGGCCTCGATGGTGCGCGCAGCGCCGACCGCCCGTGGCGCCCACAACTCAAAGAGGTCCCGGCTCAATGCCTCATCCTCCAATTCGACGACATCAATGGTTGGGAACGCGCTGTCGCCGAGAAAGGCGCGGACGCTCAGCACCAGACAGACCACAACCGGCGTCGACCTTGGCCCGGTAACGCTCGGCGTGCGCCCCCAGAACCGGTGCCGGGACTCTGCCCCCCGGCGAGGTTTGTAGCCAGGCGTCGGCGATCATGACCAGCCGCCCCGCCCGGGCACCACGACCACGAGTCACAAAGCGCAGCCCACGCACCAAGCCGGAGGGATCGAGAAACCACTCAGCTCCCCGTCCGAGCCAGGCTGCGCCCGGTGGACCCTCATCGCTACAGACGACGCCCTGCCCGGGACTCGCCCTCCACCACCGCTCGCCGACACGAACTCCGACCGCGCCGTCCTGCGCGCCGCCGGCGAACTGGACCCGGAGCCGGTCCGGAGGCGCTTGCGATATCGACACGACGATCTCGGTCGCTGACGCACCATCACCACCACGCAAAGGCTCTGCCCGAGGTTATGGAGTTCAACATCCCGCGATGGCCAGGCGCCATAGAGGACGTGAGCTGCGGCCACCGGTTCGCGTCCGACCAGGGGCGCACAACGGAACGGCACCCTCCCGGCGACGTTCTGCCGCGGCCTCACTCCTTCTCCCGGAACGACCCGCCGCCAGGCGGGTCGTTCTCGTCAACCGCCGGCCCGTCAGCCGCCCGGCCCCCAGCCGCCCTCGCCTCGCCGCGAACGGACGGCCTCAGGCCACCCCGCTGCGCTCGGCGACGGCCGATTCGATTCGCTCGGCGATCCGCTGGCCGGTGAACCCGACCTCCTCGTGCAGCAGCTTGGGGGCGCCATGGGTGACGTACCGATCGGGCAACCCCACCCGGAGGATGCGCGGCGCCACCCCCGCGTCGGACAGGCTCTCCCACACCGCCGATCCGAACCCGCCGGCCAGCACGCCCTCCTCGACGGTGACCAGGAGGTCGTGCTCGGCGGCCAGCTGGGCGGCCAGGCCGACGTCGATCGGCTTGGCGAAGCGGGCGTCCGCGACGGTGACCGAAATCCCGCGCTCGGCCAGCACGTCGGCGGCCGCGAGCGCCTTGCCCACGCCGGCGCCGTACCCGAGCAGCGCGACTCGCTCGCCCTCGCGCAGGATCTCCCCCCGCCCGACCTCAATGCAGCGCGGCGCCGCCGGCAGCTCGACCCCAATGCCTTCGCCCCGCGGATAGCGCAGGGCCACGGGTCCGTCGTCGTACATGAGCGCGGTCCGCAGCATGTGCACCAGCATGGCCTCGTCGCGCGGGGCCATCAGGACGATGTTCGGCAGGCACCGGAGGTAGGCGATGTCGAAGGCGCCGTGGTGGGTAGGCCCGTCGTCGCCGACGAGGCCGGCGCGATCCATCGCGAAGACCACGTTCAGCCGCTGCAGGCAGACGTCGTGGACGATCTGGTCGTAGGCTCGCTGCAGGAAGGTGGAGTAGATCGCCGCCACCGGCTTGCAGCCCTGCAGGGCGAGCCCGCAGGCGAACAGGATCGCCTGCTGCTCGGCGATCCCGACGTCGAAGTAGCGGTCGGGCAGCTCGCGCTGGAGGATGTTCAGCCCGGTGCCCGAGTTCATCGCCGCCGTGATCCCCAACACGCGCTCATCGCGCCGGCACTCCTCCACCAGCGCGTTCCCGAACACCTGCGTGTACTGAGGGGGCAGCGGCTTGCCGGGTCGGGTGGCCGCGCGCACGACGGCGGGAAGGCCGTTGGCGATCGACTTCGGCTTGGCGGCGTGCCATTTCTCCATCCCCTCGAGGCCGCCCTCCTCAGCCGGCGCGAATCCCTTGCCCTTGACCGTGGCACAGTGGATCAC
>JAFAXX010000186.1 GCA_019240655.1 Solirubrobacterales bacterium | reverse complement strand
ACTCGACTACACGGGCGCCGGGTCTGACGCGTCGGCGCTGCACCTCGGCGGGGGTTGGTAGGCGCTGTGCACACGAAGCAGGTCGCCGGCGTCTGCTGCCAGGCGATCTGGCGAGGTGGGCGTGAAGGGCGTGAGCGACTGCCGCGTGAGGCGGCTTAGCGCCTGCTCGGTCGTCACCTCGTCGCAGTCCTGCAGGAAGAACTCCCGGATCATGTCGGGGTTGACGCCGACGGTGCCGTGATCGCTCGGCGCCAGCCACGGCGCGGGCTCGGAGCCGATGAGATCGCCCTGGGACTGCCCGGCGTCGGGCATAACCGAGGTCACGTACAGCAGCTGGGTCACGCGGTCATCGAACCCGGCTTCGGTGATGATCACCCCGCCGTAGGAGTGGCCGCAAAGCACCACCGGCTCGTGGGCCTTGGCGATCGCCTGGCGGCACGCGTCGACATCGTCGTAAAGATCGCCGAGGGTCTCGCCCGCTTCGCCGCAGCTCGGGAGGGGCACGACGGCGGTGGCGATCCCGTGACCGGCGAGCGGCTTGGTCATTTTGCTCCACCACCACGCTGCGTCGCGGACGCAGGCGCCGTGGACAAAGATCAGTGTGGGCATGGCGCTAACATATCGCAACCCTTCGGTTGCACGAGCAGCGGGTGCGCTCCGGCATCGCAAGAACCCGACAGCCCCGCGCCGGCGCTGTCCCTGGTTGTCCGAAGCGGGCACCGGATGAGCCGCGGGGAGATGGCTCGAGGCGCATAGCGGCCTCAGCCGGCGGCCTGCCTCGGCCTGCTCGGGCGGCGCCCGGACGCCGCGCTTGGGAGGTGCGCCCGCCGGGGCACGTGACCTCCGCTAGCGCGCGCGCATGCGGTTGCCGCGTGGGTTGTGTTCGACGTCGGCCAGGGCGAGCTGCTCGAGCACCGGCGGCACGTAGTTGGCGAACCGGCCGCGCAAGCCCTTCTTTAGGCCGTACCAGCCGCCGACGGGATTGTCGGCCGAGCGCGCCCATGCCTCGACGGTTCCGTCTGCGGCGGCCTTCTGCTCATCCGCGTTTCCGAGCGGCATCCAGTCGCCGTGGCGGTTCAGCATGTCGTGCAGGTCCTCGATGCACCGCAGGTGGTAGCGCAACTCCGTCTTGCCGACCTGGACGACGAGCGCGGGTGGATCGAGCGTCTCGTCCCGGAACGCCTGGTATTCGGAGCTGCCCGGCGGCGTCTTCAGGGTCCAGGGATCTTCGCGTGTGCCCGCAGCCATCGCTGCTCCTCTCGGTAACCTTCGCGTTACGGTAACACGTAGGTTACGGCATCGAGGGAGGAACGTATGGACTTTGCGGTGGAGCGAACAATCAACGCCGGCGCCGCCCAGGTCTGGGCGCTGCTCAGCGATGCGCAGCGCTACCCGAGCTGGAACCCGACCGTCGTTTCCCTGCGCGGCCGGATAGCCGACGGTGAGCGGATTGAGCTGGTCTCGACGGCGAATCCGAAGCGAACCTTCAAGCTGAAGGTGTCAGGCGTCGAGCCGGAGCGGCGGATGGTGTGGCAGGGCGGGATGCCGTTCGGGCTGTTTCGGGGTGTGCGGACGTTTTCGCTCAGGCCGCTCTCAGACTCGGAAACCGTGTTCTCGATACGCGAGGACTACTCCGGGGCGCTTGCCTGGTTGATCACGAGGACAATCCCGGACATGACCGACGCGTTCGCGAAGTTTGCGGATTGCCTCAGAGCAGCCGCCGAGGGCAATGGCGGCTGAGAAGGCAAAAGCGCTGCACCGAGACGCCCTCGATGCGCTCGGTGACCCCAACCGCCGGGCGATCGTCGAGATCCTGAGCCGCGGAGGGCAATCCGTCCAGCAGATCGCCGACCAGTTGCCGATCAGCCGCCCGGCGGTCTCGCGCCACCTCCGCATGCTGAAGGGCGCCGGGCTGGTCAGCGATCAGGCCGACGGCACACGAAGGATCTACGAACTGCGTGATGCGGGCGTCGAAGCCATACGCCAATACTTTGCCGAGGTGTGGGACGAGGCCACCGCCCGTTTTCGCATCCTCGCCGAGAACTCGGGCCGTGAGCGCTGAGCCGCTGGTCGTCGCGTTCGAGGTCGAGGTCCCGCCTGACCACGCATTCGAAACGTGGACGGCTCGCTGCGCGTCCTGGTGGCCACGCTCGCACACCGTCAGCGGCAATCCCGCCGCGATTACGTTCGAGCCCCATGCGGGCGGCGCGATCATCGAGCACGCGCCCGATGGCCACACCCATCGCTGGGGCGAGATCCTCGACTGGGACCCACCGACGAGGCTGCGGTACCTCTGGCACCTCTTCTTCGATCCGAGCGAGGCGACCGAAATCGACATCACGTTCACTCAAACCGACCACGGCACCGCCGTGCGGCTCGAGCAGCGCGGCTTCGAGCGACTGGGCGACCAGGGCATCCAACGGCGAGACCGCACCAACCAGGCATGGAACGTGATCGTGGCCACCTTCATCAACGCCTGCCACCGGTTCACCACACCACGCTGACCCCGACACCTGCTCGTGGGTTGGCGCGCGTCTTAGAGGGCTCGACCGGTTTCACCCGTTTTTGCGCCGCAAGCCAGGACGCCGACGACTTCTACGGCGGATGCGCCAGCCGGCCGTCTGCGCGCACGAACGACGTGACGGCCGCGTGTCCTTGCGGCGTCAGATGCTGCGGGGGGGCTGTGCTGCGGTGAGCCGCAACCGGATCGGCGTGGCGCCGCGGGTGGCCTCGAGCGAGATGGCGCGGGGTCGTCGCGGTGATTGGCTCAGTGCCAGCTGGAGATCGTGGCGGTTGCGCAGCGGCCGACGGTCGGCCGTTGTGAGGAGGTCGCCTGGCCGTATTCCGGCTGCTGCGGCCGGGCCGGTGGGATCGACATGACGGACGAGGAGGCCCGTGAGCGGCGGCAGGCCGACCGCCCGCCGCTGCGCAAGCGCGACTGGGGCATCGTCGAGGACGAGGCCGAGGTCTGCAACGAGGCTCTCTCTTGGAGCAGGGTCCTCGAGCGTGTAGAGCAGTTTGCCGAGCAACTGGCGGAGTTGGTCGCGCTCGGGCTCGCTGAGGCCGGTGAGTAGCTCATGCGCGTTGGCGAGGTGCTCGGGAGCGCATGCCTCAAACAGCTCTCGTCCGCGGTCTGTGAGAGACACGAGGGTGCCGCGGCCGTCGTCCGGGTCGGGGCGGCGCTCGGCTAGCGCTCGTTGGACGAGGCGGTCGATCCGTAGGCTCACGGTCCCGGCGGAGAGACCGAGCTCTGACGCCAGCCGTCGTTGCGTGACGGTCTCGGCGGCGAGTCGGACGAGGGTCGCGATGACTGCGAAGTCGGGGCCCCGCAGCCCGTAGCGCGCGAACACAATCTCGAGTCGTGGGCTCAGCACGGCCTGAAGTCGCGCCAGCCGCGCCGTGATCGCGATCGGCTCGACCTCGAGGTCGGGCCTCGTCGCCCGCCAGCCCGCGATCACGCGCGTGATCGAGTCTTCGATCACGGCATCGTTGTTCTGAGGATTGACTGGGAAGGACGCACTCGGTCTTGGCGTCATACCCAGAGGATAAACGTCGAGTGTGCTATTAGTTTGGGCGCAAAGTAAATTGTCGAACCGACGGCCGGGCGCCCTCGAGGGTGCGCGGCCACAACTACCACTTGGACGAGGAGGGACATGATGAGCGAGGAACAGGCTCAGGTTCTCGCCGACCATCACAAGCGCGTCGACGTGGTCGCATCGATGGCGAAGAAGGTGCTGGTCGTGGTCGCGAACCCGTCGACCTCGACGACTATGGGATGGCCGGTCGGGTTCTGGGGCGCCGAGCTGACGCACCCGTACTACGAGCTCACCGAGCGGGGGGTGGAGGTGACGATCGCCAGCCCCAACGGCGGCAAGGTCGAGATGGACTCGCTCAGCGACCCACGGGACGAGTCGAAGTGGTCGGCGGAGGATCTGATCACGATGGGCTTCGTCAACACGCCCGAGCTGATGGCGCTATTGGAGGACACCCCCAGGCTGTCCGACCTCGATCTCGATGAGTTCGACGCGATCATGGTCGCCGGTGGGCAGTCGCCGATGTTCACCTTCCGCGAGAACGAGGATCTCAAGGCCGCGATTCGGCACTTCTACGAGTCCGAGAAGCCGACCGCGATCTATTGCCACGGCACCGCCGCGCTGGTCGACTTGAAGCTCTCGGACGGGTCGTACCTCGTCGACGGTAAGACGGTGACGGGATTCGCGAACGTCGAGGAGGAGTTCAGCGACAGATTCGTCGGCCAGAAGGTGATGCCGTGGCGGGTCGAGGACGTGCTCAAGCAGCGCGGCGCCAACTACATCAACGGCGGGCTGTTCAAAGCGTTCGCGGTCCGCGACGGGCGGTTGATCACCGGTCAGCAGCAGTACTCGGGCCGGAAGGTCGCGCAGGTCGTGATCGAAGCACTGGGGGTCTGAAGATGCGCATCGGTGTGATAGGGGCGGGCCACATCGGCGGCAACTGCGCTCGCCAGGCAGTAAAGGCCGGGCACGAGGTGAAGCTGTCGTTCGCCCGTGACCCGGCCAAACTCGAAGCGCTCGCCCGCGAGCTGGGCGAACGCGCGTCGAGCGGAACCGTGGCAGACGCCGTCGCGTTCGGCGAGATCGTCATCCTGGCTGTCCCATGGGCTGCGATTCCCGAAGCGCTCGCCCAGGCGGGCGATCTGACCGGCAAGGTCGTGATCGACACCACCAACCAGTTCGGCTCCGGCCCCAAGCCACAGCGCGGGCATACCGCCGCTGCCCTCAACGCGCAGCGCATGCCCGCTGCCCGCTACGTCAAGTCGTTCAACACACTCACCGCCGGCTTTCAGCAGCAGGCAGCAGACCGCGACGGCCCCGACCGCGTCGTGCAATGGGTCTGCGGCGACGATCCCGCAGCCAAAGAGCTCGTCGCGCGGCTGGTCAAAGACATGGGCTACGTCCCCGTCGACCTCGGCAGCACCCGGACGTGCGAGGTCATGGAGGCGCCGCGGCGACCTGGAGCCGTCTACGGAGAGGAATACCGCGCCGCCGACGCCCAAGCCGTCGTTGATGCCGTGCGCGACAGACACTCGATCCCCCCAACCCCAACGTACCGATAAGCAACCCGACCCGCGACCCAAGGGCGGGTCATAGACCTCACCCAGACCCGCACCGGGGGAGCTCGAGCTTGTTCGCTCACGCCGGCGGCAACCGACAGGCACCACCCCGCGCCATCAGCGCGGTCGCGCAGCTCGCCAGGGCCGTCCGGCCGCCGGTCTGCCGGGTGAGAGGGTGTCCGACAAGCACCCGACAACGCCTGCGAGGAGCAGCCGTCATGGCGTCGCGGCCGCCGAGCCTGAGTGTCCCGGAAGCGGCCGAGTCGGCGCGGCCGACGTGCCGCGGCACAGCCCGAGCTTGCTGTTTTCAGCCTGGCGCAACGGGCTGGGAGGTCCCGCCACGTCGTAGTACTGCGTGTCCGCTTGGTCGAGGAGGCTCGAATGGGTAGTGCTGATCGTGCCCGGCCCGGCATACCCGAAGTGCCCCGGCCAGCATCCCCACGGCATCGCGCGCAGGTCGACGAGCGGCGTGGTCGTGGCTCGGAAGGCAAAACGAGGATATCCGCACACGACCCAATCGCTCAGGGGCACCGGTGTGTTGCGGTGCTGCTCGCCACAGCCCACGTAGCTGGGATGCCCACCGAAAGCGGCTTGGATGATCGGATGGCTGCCGGCCAGCGCCGGCTTCAGGCTCGCCCACGGGATGAACATCCCCTCGTTGGCGTGGCGCGCCAGATACAGCCACTCGGGTGCGTGTGTGATGGGGTCGACCAGCACGTCAACGTGCTCCCAGTCGCCCTGGTGCAGGTCGCTGTTGACGAGATCGCCGGCCAGCGGCGCACCGCTCATCACGCCTCGGTCAACCAGGGTCGGGAAGTAGTTGTACGGGTAAAAAAACCAGTACTCGAGATTCAGGAGCCCCGCCGGCACGCGCGAGTCGCGTACGGGCCAGCCCGGGAATCCGGCCGGCACACGTCCGGCGTTCACAAAGTAGATCTGTGCGGTCGCCCAGGGGTCGAGAATCCCGGGGTCCGCGAGCCAATGGTGCAGCGATCCTATGAACGTGGCCTGACCAGCTTCGAACGGCTGGAGCTCGACCAGCGGCTCGCCGTTGAGCGGAGACGGTGACGAGGAGGCGGCCTGGGGCGTCGGGTACTGGAGATAGTCGGAGGAGTCGCCCAGTCGCGAGAGCATCGTCGGCGTCACCGGACAGACGACGGGCGGGCTCTGCTTCTCGTGCAGGCACGGAACTGCACCCCCAGGACCGCGGTCGGCGAGGAGCGCGCCAACCGAGACGGGCCAGTTCTCGTCCGCGACCGATGCTTCGAGGATCGGCTGCACCTGGCGAGCGAGGTGAGCGCTGGCCGGAGTGGTCTGCTCGATCGGCGGATCTCCGGCGGCTGCGTGCCCAATCGCCGGGGCTGGACCGGCGATCACCCCGGCCCCGAGTACCGGATCTTCGAACCCGTGGGAAAGCGTCGTCGGGCCCGTGCCGCCGCACGTCGGTTCGGCCGGACGCAGTCCGGTGCCGAGCGGGACTGGAAGTCGGATGCTGACGCCGAGCAGCCGCTCCGCGAACGTGGCCAGCGACGGCCGGTCGCCCGAGTCGAGGTAGTAGGTGGAGCCATCGAGCTTCGGGTGCAGAGTCTGTGCGGCGCGTAGGAACGTGACGCGAGGGTTGTACGCCGTGGCATCGGCCAGCGACTCGCACGTGACGACGTACGTACCCGAGCCGTTTCCGGCCAGGTATCCGACCACCCGCTCGCCGGAGCCGGTTGACAGTACCTCGCGCTCGAACGGAACCGGCGGAACGGCGTAATACGCCACTCCGACGAGTGTGTACACCGCGACCATCATCCACGCCAGCGGCGAGCGGAGAAAGTCGGACGGCTTGCGCGGCAGGTCCGTGCGGGCCACCATCCGGCCAACGGTCGAGATCCCGACGCCGATCAGGATCAGCAGCCCCAGCGGCAGGGTCGTCACCAGCGCCGCGATCAGCGCCACCAGGATCCAGACGCTCGCGTGCGTTCTCGGCCCGACCCTCAGCGGACCCCAATTGGTCAGCAGCATGTACATGCCCACGAACGCGATCACGCCGAGCGGCACCAGCACCCACGGGCTGCTGGTCACGGTCCGGTCCACCGACGTGACCACGATGGCGGTGAAGACGCCGCACAGCACGGCGAGGTTGACACCAGCGAGGACCCGTACAGGAGCCTCGCCGAGCGGCGCGGTGGCGTCGGCATCCTTCTCGCCGGCGGGCGTCGGGCGCGGGTGTCTGGCCCCTCCGACTCCGTGCCTCACCAGGCGGTGCCACTCCCGGCGATGGTCGCCCCATTTGCGCGCCGCGACGGCGTAGCCGATTAGGCTGAGAATCGCAAACGCCACGACCATCACCACGATCCACAGCAGGCCGGTTACGAACACGTTCCACACGCCGAGGTGTCTCGTGGCGCTGAGCGCCGGCAGCCGTGCCGTCATGAAGCGGACCCAGCTCGTCAGCGCTCCGATCGCGAGCGCCGCCAGCAGCAGCACGATCAAATCCACTGCTAGCCAGATCCACTCCCGAGCCGGCGGCCGGTCAGGTGTGGTTCCGCGTCTCACCTAAAGTGCCAATTCTCTCCGACGGTCCGGCGCCGCCGCAGGAGCCGGCGCCCGGCGTGAGGATCCACCGGGTCCGCGCCGGGTCCATTGCGTGCGACGGACGGACGGAGGTTCGTTCGATCCTGCCGCGAAACGGCGAGCTCGTGTTTTCCGCCGGCGCCTAGTCCGCCACGCTCACCGCGCGCCGGGCTTATCGGAACGCCGACTCGCTACCGGGTCATCCACCTGCTGGCGCTGGAACCGATCCCACAGCCCTTCGCGGCGATCCTCCACCGGGTCATCGATCTGCTGGCGCCGAAACCGATCCCAATAGGCATCCCAAAGCGACCGCTCGTCTGGGGCTTTAGCCGGCCGGTCCGGCCGGCGCCGCCCTGGTTCGTCTTGCTGGGGCATACCTACCTCCCGTTCACGACTCGTTGCCATCGGTCGGTGTCACGCCGGTCGCTGCACCCGGCGCCGCGGCGTACCGTCCGTGTGGTGTGCCGCCGAGGTAGCCGATGTCCTCGCCGGCCAGCACCTCGAACACTCGCGCCACGTCCGTCATGGACAGCAGCGAGTGAAGGCGACCGTGATCCGAGACGAGCGCGCGGTGCACATCAGTCCGGGCGAGCTCACGCAGCGCGTCCGCGAGCGGGCTCTCGGAATCGACCACGAGCGAGCTGTCGAGCGGGTGCATCCGGTCTCGGACATGCAGGCCTTCCCACTTCGCTCGCGGCAACTCGAGTACTTCGCGGACCGAGACGATGCCGATGATCTCGCCGCGGTCTCCGGTGACAGGGTAGGCGGTGTGCCGGTGGGTGAGGAACACGTCATCGATGAACTCGGTAAGCGACGTCTCGCCGCTGACCGTCACCGGGTCGCGAACCATCACATCGGCTACACGTCGTCCTTGCAGCGCTTGCTCCGCCCGCGTCGTGCGGACAATGCGTTGGTCGCGTCCGAGTGTGAAGGCGTCATTCTCCTCGCCTCGCTCCCTGTCCGCCTCACGAGCGGACAGCGGCGCTGCGATGTCCTCCAGCTCTCGCCCGGCCGCCTCGACTCCGAGGAAGATCTCGATGATCCCCGCCCCGATCATCAGCACCGCCCCTAGGGCGAAGCCGACGAACAGCGCGGAGGCCCTGCCGGTTTGGATAAGGCCGCCGAAGATCGCCGGCCCGCTGATCCCGCCGAGCGCAGTGCCGAAGGCATAGAAGAACGCGATCGCCATCGCCCGCGTCTCCATCGGGAAGATCTCGCTGACTGTCAGGTATGCCGCCGACGCGCCGGCGGAGGCGAAAAAGAAAATCACGCACCAGCAGAACGTCTGCGTGAAGGCATTCAACTGATGCTGCTGGAAGAGAATGCCCGTACCCAGCAGCAAGACACCCGAGATGATGTACGTCCCGGCGATCATCGGCTTGCGTCCAAGCGTGTCGAACCAGCGTCCGAGGAGCAGCGGCCCGCTGAAGTTGCCCAGTGCAAACGGGAGGATGTACCATCCCACGCTGCCGGTGCCGACGTGGTAGAACTTCGTCAGCACCAGCGCGTAGGTGAAGAAGATCGCGTTGTACAGGAATGCCTGGCCCGTGAGCAGCGCCAGGCAGCACACGGTGCGGCGCGGGTAGAGCATGAACACGGTCTTGGCGATCGTCCCGAGGCCGATCGACTTGCGCTGCTTGATCCGGATCGTCCGGTCGGGCGCGACCAGCGTCTGACCGGTGTCCTCGGTCACCTGACGCTCGATG
The DNA here is from genome assembly GCA_019240655.1 of Solirubrobacterales bacterium. Lineage (GTDB taxonomy): Bacteria > Actinomycetota > Thermoleophilia > Solirubrobacterales > Solirubrobacteraceae > Palsa-465. The sequence continues at coordinate 41,813 of JAFAXX010000186.1, read as the reverse complement.
TCGGCGACCAGCTCCTCGGCTTCCTTGTCATAGCCGTGGATGAACATCCAACGGGGGCTCTCGGGCACGTTGCGCCGCACGAACAGGATGATCAGCGCCAGCACGGCTCCGATCGCGAACGCGATCCGCCAACCGACGTTGGCCGCGAAGAGCGATTTGTCGAGCAGCGGCACCGACAGCACCGAGCCGAGCGCGGTGCCCACCCAGTAGGACCCGTTGATCGTGAGGTCGACCTGGCCGCGCACGCGGGCGGGGATCAGCTCGTCGATCGCCGAGTTGATCGCCGAGTACTCGCCCCCGATCCCCGCACCGGTGACGATCCGGCAGAGCACGAACCACCAGTACGAGAACGAGAACGCGGTCGCGACGGAGCCGGCGAGGAAGATTGCCAGGGTGATCATGAACAGCTTCTTGCGGCCCAGCCGGTCGGCAAGCCAGCCGAAGTACAGGGCGCCGACGCATGCGCCGGCGATGTAGGCCGAGGCCGCGAAGCCGACCTCCGCCGGGGTGAGCGTGAGGCCGCTGCCGTGCTCGGTCAGCCGCGGAGCGATCGCGCCGATGATCGTCACCTGGAGGCCGTCGAGGATCCACACCGTCCCCAGGCCGATCACCACCATCCAATGCCAGCGCGACCATGGCAGTCGGTCCATTCGCGCCGGGATCTGCGTCTCGATCGTACGCAGCTGAGGCTCTGCTGCTACCGCGGTCGCCGCCACCGCCCACACCTCCTCGGCCGAGGCGTCGAAGCAGTGCCGACGAACAGCAGCTCAGCCAGCCTCGGGCTCGTCACATATGTTGCAAGATGATGATACTCGGCGTCAGCCTCGGTGCCTAGTCGAATACGAGGATGAATGGTCACCTTCATCCTCGGGGACCGAGCGCCGGTGCTGGCGCTGTGACACCGCGAGACGGGTGAAAATTTTCGGTTCGTCTCTGACCGGCTCGCCTCCCGTCACCCGGCCGGCGGGGCGGTCAGGCGCTCCAGGAGCGGCCGAAGCTGGTCGTGGGCGATGCCTTGCGCCCTGAAGCGACCGGGATCGTCGGGATCGCGCATGAATACGTGCAAATTGTCGCCCTGCCGCGCGAGGATCACGTCGGTCTTCTCCCGCTCGCTCGAGTCGCGCCAGCGGCTCACGGTGACCAGCGCGCTCTTCGGGCTCGCCGCCAGCGCCGCGTCGAGGTCGGCATTCTCCTGCCCCCGATCGCCGTCGGGCAGCCGCTCGAGCAACCGCTTGAACGCATCTTCGGTGGTCCGCAGCGAGAAGAAGTGAATTCCCAGCGCGTCGATCCGCACCTCGAGGGTCACGTTCTCGGGCTGCGGCATGAGCAGGAAACGCCAGGGAGTGTCGGGCTCGGTGCCGGTCAGTCTGGCGTCGAGGACAACGCGGCTGCGCTGATGGAAGGCGACCGCGATCCCGAGGTCGCCGCGGACCTCGATGTGTTCTTCACCCGGCTGGGTGGTGATGAGGTCGCGCGCGGCGAGCGAACGGACGGCCTCGCTGATCGCGTCCTGCGAGGGCGACTGTTCGACGAACTCAAACAGGGCTCCCACCGAGAACATCTCCGCCACGGTATAGGCGCCAAGCGGTACGGGACCGGTCCCGACCAGGTTGACAATCGCGGTGATCAGCTCCGACGAGGAGTCGGCTTGCGCGGCGGCGGCGGGGCTGTTCATCGGTGTTCCTCCTCGGAGTGGTCCGCTTCGATCCGCACCGCGTAGCCGACGCGCGGCTCGCCGTCGAGCTCGGCCTTCTGCGTCCGGCCGGAGGCGACGCCTGGCGGCGTCCAACCTGGCGGCTCGATATCCCGGCGCAGGAGCTCCTTCGCGGTCGCCGCGGCCATCCTGGTGATCCATACGTCGGAGCCCCCGAACAGCCCTCGGCCTTGGACCTCGCCGGTGAACGTCAGCTCGCGAAGGTCATCGGCTCGCTTCGGCGGAGGGAAGCGGGCGGCCAGATCGGGCGACGCGGACGTTGTGTCCTCGCTCTGCTCGAGGCGCGAGACGACCTGGGTGAGCTCGTCGCTGGCGGCTTTCGGCAGCGGAACGCGCGCGCGGAGATCCGGAGACAGGTACATCGGGCGCCGTTCGGTATCGACCGATCGTCCCCACGGCCCGATGTTGCTGCGCGTCACCCGGTACATCACGTAATCCGCGAGGTGCACCAGGTCGATCCAGGACGGCCGTTTGCCCGGCGCGACGGGTGTCTTCTCCAGCTGTACCCAGGTCCCGTGCGCGGTGCGTCCGTGCAGCTCCTCTCGCAGCAGCGGGCCGCGCATACCGTAGTCGGGGTACTTGCGCTTGTCGATGTCGTGGTGGTGGCTCGAGATACGCTGGTGGCTGACCTTCGGAAACTGCCAGCGCTCGTAGAGCGAGGGATCGTCCACGAGGACGTGGGCGCCCCGCAGCACATTCTGCAGCTGGACCACGTCGAGCCCGTGATGCTCGAGGTCGGCCAGGACCGCCGCCTCCTGCGGCGACAGACGCTCCGCCGCCTTCTCGAGGCCGCGGCGGTAGACGCCCGGCCGCGCCGATATCTGCACCATCAGGCGCACGCGCTGACGGATCTGCTCGGTCGAGACCGGGTTGGAAGCGGTGGGCTCCGAGCCCCGAGACATGCGGGCGAACGATACCGTCCTGGCTCAGATGTCGATGCGCTCTCGAGCTGCTCGGTCACCGCGCTCGAATGGCGGTAGGCGCCGGGGCGAGCCGGCGGCGCTTGCGCGGAGCGCCGCGGCGGTATAGGTTTGCCCGGCCGCCGTGCTCGCCACCACCGTGTCCTCGCCGCCGGACCGCATGCGGGGCGTCCCGCCGCTCGCGGCGTGTGTGCGGGTCGCGGGGGACGTCTACCGCCTGGGTGACGCGGGTGAGTCTGCCGTCGCGCTCGAGCCGGTCCTGATCGGCCGTTGGCCGGTGACCACGGCGCATGTGCGCTCGTTCGTGCGGGGTACCAAGCGTCCCGTGAGCAGCGCGCTGCGCTACCGGCTGGAGTCCGCGCAGCTCGCCGACCATCCTGCCACCGAAGTCAGCTTCGACGACGCGATCGCCTTCTGCGCGTGGGCGTCGGCGGAGCTGCGGCGCAACGTGAGGCTGCCGCGGTCGGCCGAGTGGGAGGCCGCCGCGCGTGGCTCCGAAGCCACGACGTGGCCGTGGGGCGATGTGTTCGACCCCGAGCGCTGCAACTCGGTGGAGTCCGGCTGGGGCTGGACCGTCCCGGTCCGCGCCCACCCCTCCGGCGCCGCCGCGGGCGGCGCCGAGCAGCTGGCCGGGAACGTGTGGGAGTGGGTTGGCGACCCGCCCGACGAGGATGGATGGCGGTGCGTGCGCGGCGGGTCGTATCTCGACGCCGCGTGGGGGGTCCGGTGCGCCCGGGAGCTGGCCGCGGATCCCGAGCGGGCTACTGCCACCACCGGTTTTCGCATCGCGATCGAGTGCGCCGATTCATCTACGTCTGAGCACGGGGACGCCAGATGACCAGTCCGCTCTCCGCCGCGGTTGTCCGCGAGGCGCTGCGCGACGTCTACGACCCGTGCTGCGCAGACCGGGGCATCAGCATCCTCGACATGGGCGTGGTCGAGGACGTGCGCGTGGCCGGTGGGCACGTCGAGGTGGACCTCGTCCTCACCACGGGCTGGTGCCCGTTCGTGGCCAGCATGTCGGCCGCGATCCCCGACCGTCTGCAGGGCGTCGAGGGCGTCGAGAGCGTCGAGGTACGGGTGGTGTGGGACTCCGTGTGGACCCAGGACCGGCTGTCGCCCATGGCCCGTGAAAAGCTCACCCTGCCGCTCGAGCAACTGATCCCCTACCGCGAGGCGCGGATCGCCCAGCAGAAAGGAGCCTGATCGCATGGCCACCACCGAGACAGTCGCCACGGCGGAGCGCGAGCGCAGGGTGTCTGCGTTCGTGTTCGACTGTGTCTGCCACATCTTCAACTTCGATCCGGCCAATGCGATTGGCTCGCCGGGCCAGCTGTTCGACGAGCACCTGTACGCGTTCCACCAGCTGCTCACGCGCGAGGGCGAGCAGATCCTCTCCCGCGAGCAGTTCATGCGCGAGTGGAGCGTCGATGAGATCTACGAGATGATCATCGAGGGCTCCGACACCGACATGATCGTGGCCCAGCCGCTGCCGCTGACCGACCTCTTCCACGACGGGCTGTCGCCGTGGGAGAAGTGCGCCGAGATGGCCGCCAAGCATCCCGACCGAGCGGTGTTCTGGGCCTCGATCAATCCGCTCGAGGGCAAGAAGGCGCTGGATCTGCTCCGCCGCCAGGTCGAGGATCACGGCGCGCGCGGGTTGAAGCTCTACAACGTGCGATATGACTACGGCCAGCCGTTCCCCTGGCGGATGGACGACCCGCGCGTGGCCTATCCGGTCTTTGAACTGGCCCAGGAGCTCGGGATCAGCGTGATCGGCGTCCACAAGGGCGTGCCGCTCGGGCCGCAGCCGATCGAGCACACCCGCACGTTCGACATGGACGGCGCAGCCGCCAACTTCCCCGATCTGAACTTCATCATCTTCCACGTCGGGCTGCCGTGGCTCGACGAGGTGCTCTGGCAGCTCGTGCGCTATCCCAACCTGTACGCGTCGATCGCGGCGACGGTCAACTTCATCGCCCGTCAGCCCCGAGTGTTCGCCGAGACGCTCGGCAAGATGATGTGGTGGTGCGGTGAGGACAAGATCATCTACGGCGGCGAGACGCCGATCTGGCATCCGCAGTGGGCCCTCGAGGAGTTCTGGAACTTCGAACTGCCCCGGGACATCGTCGAGGAGCGCGGCTATCCCCAGCTGACCGAGCAGGCCAAGCGCAAGATCCTGGGCGAGAACCTGGCCCGCCTGCTGGGCATCGACGTCGAGGCCAAGAAGGCCGAGCTCAGCGTGTCCTAGCGCCTTCTCGGGCAGCGCCGCGCCAGGAGATCCGGGCTTGCGCCTCCCCAGCGAGGGGTAGCACCGCGGGTGCGGACTCGGAGAGGAGGCAGAAATGCCGGTGATCGATGACACCACGAATGGCCACCCGGCTCGTCCGCTGCCGCCCTGGCGCGAGATCGCCGAGTCGCCCGAGTTCAAACGGCTCGAGGCCCTGCGGCGGCGCGCGGCGGTGCTCACGCTGGGAATCTTCACCGTCGCCGTGGGCGTGTTCCTGATCTTGAGCGGTTACGCCCGACCGTTCATGCGCAAGTCGATCGACGGCGGCCTGACCGTCGCCTACGTGTGGATTTTCGGGCTCACCGTGCTGACGTGGGTGCTTGTGTGGGTGTACCTGCGCTTCGCCGAACGTCTCGAGGCCGCGTCGCGGCGGATGCTCGAGCGCGGCGGCTACGGGGAGCAGGCGCGATGAGCGGCGTGGCGATCCTCGTCGTCGGGACGGCGCCGGCCCGCGGCCTCACCATCGCGGTCTTCATCGCGGTGCTGATGGTTGCCCTCGGCATCACCTTCTGGGCGGCGCGGCGGATCCAGTCGGCCACCGACTTCTGGTCAGCCGGCCGCGGCATCACCAGCGCCCAGAACGGAATCGCGACCGCCGGGGAGTTCCTGTCGGCGGCGGCGTTCCTCGGCGTCGTCGGGTTGATGTACCTCTCCGGGTTCGATGGATACATGACGGGCATCGCCGCGCTGCTGTCGTTCGTCCCGCTGCTCGTGCTGCTGGCCGAACGGATGCGCAACGCGGGCCGCTACACGATGGCCGACGTTCTCGCCCTGCGTCTCCCGGTCGGCCGTGTGCTGATCGCCTCGGGCGTCTCGACGATGTGCATCGCCGCGTTCTACGTGGTCGCGCAGTCGGTGGCGGCGGGGTCGCTGATCGAAGCGCTCGTCGGGGTCCCGTACTGGGTCGGCGTGCTCATCACCGTGGCCGCGATCCTCACCTATGTGGTGCTCGGCGGGATGGTCTCCACCACGTGGGTTCAGGTCATCAAGGCGGCGCTACTGATGATCGGCGTAGCCACGATGGCGATATGGGTCCTGGCCAAGTTCGGTTTCGACCCCATCCGGCTGCTCAACCGCGCAGCCGCGCGCTCGGGGGAGGGCGCCGCGTACGGCGGCCCCGGGCTGGTCTTCCCCAACCGCGTCGACGAAATCTCCACCGGATTGGCCTTCGTGCTCGGCACGCTCGGCCTGCCTCACATCCTCATGCGGTTCATGACGGTTCCCGACGCCCGGGCGGCGCGCCGCTCGATCGGCTGGGCGGTTGGGCTGATCGGCGTCTTCTACGTGTTCGTGGCGATCATCGGGCTCGGTGGTCGCGCCATCCTGGGTCCCGCCGGTAAGAAGCTCGGCGGCGCGAGCGGCAACCTCATCGCTCCCTACCTCGCGCAGCGGCTGGGCGGAGGACCGGGTCACGCCGGCGGAGACATCTTTTTCGCGGCGATCAGCGCGGTTGCCTTCACCACGATCCTGGCCGTGGTCGCCGGAGTGCTGATGGCCGCCTCCGGCGCCGCCGCTCATGACGTGTACGGAACCGTCCTGCGCAAGGGCAAAGCGACCGACCGTCAGGAGATTGTCGCCGGGCGGGTGGCGGTGACGGCGATCGGAGTCGCCGCGGCGATCCTTGCGCTGATCGCGGGCAAGACGTTCAACGTCCAGCTGCTGGTCGGCATGACCTTCGCCGTGGCGGCGTCAGCGAACTTCCCCGTGATGGTGCTTGCGCTCAGCTGGCGCCGATTCAATTCCCTTGGCGTGGTGCTCGGGATCGCCTTCGGGCTCGTCTCGTCGATCGTGTTGATCATCCTCTCCCCGATGGTCTGGTCCCCCAAGACGGCCGCGCCGTTCCCGCTCGGCAATCCGGCGATCGTGTCGATACCGATTGGGTTCCTCGGGTGTGTGATCGGAACCTGGCTCGGCCGGCGCGAGCAACTCGGCATCGACAGCTTCGACGAGGTGCGCGTCCGTAGCACGACGGGCCTCGGCGCAGAGGTCGCCGAGCGGCGGCAGGCGCGCGAGGCCGCCCACCCGCGCGAGCCGGTCCGCGGCCGATCGGCCTAGGCTCGTGCGATGAGTGCCCGAGTGGGACTGATTTTGCCGTCGTCGAACACGGTGGCCGAGCCTGACCTCTACCGCCGGCTCGACGGCGATGCGACCGTCCACACGGCCCGCATGTACCTCGACGAGGTCACTCCCGAGGACGAGGCGGTGATGCTCGACGAGCACCTCCCGGTGGCGCTCAGGGATCTCGCCACCACACGGCCGGATGTGGTCGTGTTCGCCTGCACGAGCGCGGGCACCCTGCGCGGCAACGCATACGAGCACGAGCTCATCGCGGCGATCGGTGAACGCACACAAGCTCCGGGGATCAGCGTGGCGGCGGCGGTCAGGCGCGCGATCGCCGCCCGCGGGGCTCGGCGGGTGCGTGTGCTCACGCCGTACGTGGAAGCGCTCAACGACAAGATTTGCGCCAGCCTCGAGCAGGAAGGGCTCGAGGTCTGCGCGATCGAGGGCATGGGCATCAGGGCGAACACCGAGATCGGGGCGGTCGAGCCGGGCCACATCGTCGACTTCGCTTGCGAGCGGCTGGGCGGCGCCGGCGGCGAGCTGCTGTTCGCCTCGTGCACGAATTTCCGGGCTCTGGAGGCACGCGAACAGATCGAACATGAGCTGGAGATTCCGGTCGTGACGAGCAACCAGGCAGCGCTCGAGGCGGTGCTGGAGTGCTTGGACGGCCGTCCCAGTAGTTGCGTCCGGCCCACGTAGCGGGTCGCTCGCCGGGAACCCGGCCGCGAGTCCACGCGCGTCGTGGTCGAGCACGGCGGCCGAGGCTCAGACCTCCTCGTCCCAGTAGTCGACCTGCCCGTCGGCTCGGCGCAGCATGACCCTGTCGTCCGGGTTCGGCGGCCACACACCGATCTTGTCGCTATCCGGGTACACCGCCACGGCCGGCTCACGCGAGCTTGACCACATCAGCACGCGGGCGGGCGCCTCCGAGCGGTTGGTGACCTTGTGCGCCCCCGCCGGGCCGGCCGGAAAGCAACGGAGCTCGCCCCGCGCCGCCGCTGCCTCCCCGTTCGGCGAGCGGACCAGCACGTCTCCATCGAGCACCAGCAGCCATTCTTCTTCGTACTCGTAGTGGTACGGGCACAGGCTCTGTCCGGATGGCAGCTCGTAGAGGCGGACGGTGATGTCCTTGCCACCTGCGGCTGAGCCGGCAGGCGCCTCGCCGCACTGGTAGCCCTCGGGACTGTGGGCCTCATACTCAACATTGACACGGAACACGTTGACATCGGGCATGCGGGCAGGCTAACTCGCTTCAGTTCAGGGGCGCCCGTCGTGGTCGCTGCGAGCTCGTGGACGACCTCGGTCCCGGCCGAGAAGTGCTGTGCGGGGCTGGGGCGTCGCGGCAAGCCATCCGGGGTGGGGGCCGTCGCTCTGTAGTGAGTCAGGCGAGCAATCCGTACCTGGACGGTTCCCATGCCAGCAAGGCGAGCAACTGCACCATCGCGCTCTGGTTGAGCAACGTCACACCGTCATTGACAAACGTAAAGCGGTCACGGCGATCGCGCGATTGGCTCCAGGCCCGATCGACATACCCCCTGATCGCGTCAATGATTTCATCGCGCAGACGCGCGTCTTCGGTGGCGTGGTGCAGGAGGAGCAGGCATCGAAAGAAGATCGCGTTGAAGGCCGGCGGCTGGCGTTCGTATCCGCCGGCGAAATGCCGTAACGCCTTTCGGGCGATCGCCTCGGCGCGGGCCAGGTATTCGGTCGGCGCCCCGGCGGGATCCCGCGCGAGCAGTACGTTCACAGCGACCATGCTGCCCTGGTTGTAGCTCCAGAGCGTCCGATCGATCGTGCCGTCACCGCGAATCTTGTCAGCGAACAGACCGGTCCCCGGAGTGTCCGTTTCGTGGCTGGCGTCAAGCGTCGCAAGCACCCACTCATACATCTCGTGCGCGCCCGCGCCCCCAACCGTGCCGGGTGACCGTCCTTGCAGCTCCGCGGCGTGCATTCCGAGCTGGGCGTTCGGAGCGGTGGAAACGGTATTCCGATCGTGGTTCTTGACGCCCACGCCACGGCCTTGCTCGACCCAGAACACTCCCCCGGGATTTGGCCTCTGATGTTCGGCCCACCCCGCCTGGGCGAAACGAAAAAGCTCCTCGGCGCGGTCGAGGTAGCCGGAGTCTCCATACATCCGCGCGTGCTGTACGAGCGCCAGCCCCACCCAGGCGTTGTCGTCGTAGTAGCGGTCGCCACCAAGCCGGCTTCCACGGACGTCGGACGAATATGCCGGCGGAAGCCGATCGGAATCCCAGTAGGCCTCGAGCGCCTCCAGCCGGTCCGAGATCTCCGCTTCAAAGTCGATCCCGTCGACGAGGCCGTCGCCGATGCCGGCGAGATCGAGCGTCGCGACCAGCGCGCGTGCGAACGGCCACAGGTGCGCGGGGACTCCCGGGATCCGCACTCTGCCGTCGCGCCGATAACGGCCGCTCGGCGTGTGGAAGCGGTGCTGCATGGCAACGTAGGCCCGCGCCGCCCGCGCCGCGTAGATGGCGCGCATTCCTACAGCGTGGTCAAGCCGACCCCGGTCAACGCCACAGTCGCTGCGAGCAGGCGACGATCGCGGCTGAGTGCGGCAAGTGGCACGAGCCACGCGACGTACCAGGGGACCAGAAACCCCGCCGTAACGAGCAGCGCGACGGTTGCCCAGCCGGCGCCGCTGATCCAATCGAGCCGCTGGGTCCACACGCGTCGGATCAGCCAGACGAGCGCGACAACGAGAACGACGTCCAAAATCGGGCCTACGCCGCTCATCAGCTGCGGATGCCCGAGCAAGGTCATGATCAGGCCCGGAATGCTGTGAAGGCCGCCCTGGCTCTGGACTGTCTGCAACGTGGCCATCAGGTGGAGAGGTCCCGTCCCGAAGACGCTGAAGGTCAACGCGGCCACGACCCCGGCGGAGAGCGCCGCGCCGGCCAGCACCATGCGGCGGCCGTGGCGATCGGACCGTCGGCCGGCAGTGTGAGCGACGGCAAACGGCAGCATCAGCGCCGCGGTGAGCTTGACCGCCGTTGCCGCGATGATCAACCCTCCGCTGACTCGCTGCCGCTGCATGAGTAGCGCGTACATGCCGGTGATCACGATCGCGAGCATCAGCAGATCGTTGTGGCCGCCGCCGACGCCGTACACGACGATCACCGGATTGAGTCCGATGATCGCCACAGCCTTGACCGGGTTCAAACCACGCAGCCGGGCCGCGCTCCAGGCGACGAGCACGACCACGAGGCTAGAAACCGCCGCGATCGTCTTATAGGCGATCACGTTCGACGCGATGCTGAGATGGGCGAACAGGTAGCTGAGTACCGTGAACAGTGGACCGTACGAGGTAGGGGTGTTCACCCACTGTGCCCCGATGAACGGATACAACGGATCCAGGGCGATCGCGCTCGGCCCGTGTAGATACGGATTGGCGGCGTAGAGCGTGCCCATCCGGCCATAGGCGACGTAGCTGAAGATGTCCGTCGAGAGCATCGGTGGCGCCAGCAAAACCAGTAGGTTGAGACAGGCGATGCCGATGAGCACCGGCCGCGCGGTCAGCCGATGCCCGCGGCTCACCATCGCCGCGTAGGAGACGAACATCAGCCCCAGCGCGGCGATCAAGCCGCCGAGTCCAAGATCTATGCCCCCGTGCCCGAACGCGCCCGCCATCGAGCTCGGCACCGGCCGCGCCGACTCTGGCAGCAGCAACGCTGTACGCGCCGCTGAGAGCGCGAGCAGAGCTCCGGTCAGCATTACCCCCGTGAACCCGACCCACGCCTGTACGCCGTCTGACCAGACGCGGCCACGGCGCCTGAAGCGGGCGTAACTGAATGCGGCCCGCCGAGAGGGCGCCAGCGTCGGGGATGGCGGCGGCGCCGGCGGCTCGGTGGCGAGGCCGCGCGACGCCAGCGTCCCGCGCGGATGCACGGACGAGGACGCTTCGGCGCTCATGGCGCGGCTCCTTGCGACTCAGCTACGCGCACGCGGCTACTGTGGTTCAGTACCGTCCGCTCCATCTCACCGAGATCCCAGTCTAGGTGCGTGGTCGGTCGAGCCCCGACTCGGACGAGCGGTGCGTCGCATCCAGGCAGCGGCCAGTGTCTAGACGGGCTGAACAACGGGAACCGAGAATCGGCCTGGTTCGCAGGCCTTTCACATCAACCTTAGCGAGCTTAGAGACGGCAACGCCTTCCTCAAGGCTATCGCCTGTCGATATGACGACTCTTATCGCCGGTGGGCGAGATCGTCCCGTAAGCACGCCGATTCCATAACTTCCGGCCAGGCGTGGCGGGCTCGAGCATTCCCGGCCTATGAGCTGTCACTGGATCGGTATACGAGCGTGAAGAGCATCGCATCGTCCCGGTAAGGTGGAGCGCTCGTGCCCAACTGGGCTGAACAGGTCACGGCGATCGCGACGTCGGTCGAGGCACTCGGTCTGCTCGGCGCGACCGGCGCGGCGATGTTCGCCGGCCAGCAGGTTCGCGAGGCGCGCAGAAGCACGCGGGCGCAGATGGCCGCCGAGTTCTTCCGTCGCTGGAACGATCCCGCGCTCGTCGAGGCTCGCCGGCTGGTCGATCGGTTCGGCTCGGAGGAGCTGAGCGCCGCGTTTCAGCGCTACGTGACCGAAGGTGCGCCCGAGGCATACGTTCTCTACCGGGAGCTCGACTACTTCGAGCAGCTGGCCGCTCTCGAACAGCGAGGAGTGTTCGACTTCGAGCTCATCAGGCTGCTGCTCGGGCCGGCCCTGATCGCCCGCTGGGAGAAGTGGGCGCCGGCGCTCGAGGCCGCACATGGCGTGGCCGTCTACCCGCTGTTCGCGGGCTTGGTCGCAAAGCTCCGCGCCGCGCTCGAGGCGGGTTGACGCGGCGAAGCCGACGCCGTGATCGGCATCCGGGCTTTCCGGAGCCCGAACCGCCGCGACGTGCGGCTCGGGGGGCCGCATCGCAGCCGGCGCCTGCGGCGAGAGTCCGGGCCGCCGGGGAGAAATATCCCCACCTCGCATCGAGGAACCCCCCCCAACCGGTCGCTTTGCGGTCGCCAACCTAGAGCGTGCAGCACTCCCCGCTGCCTCCGGCTACCCCACCTGGAGGCGGCAGCCATGGGGCCGCACCGCACAAGGGGGCACGGACCCGACGAGGTGGCCAACGGATGGCCACCTCGTCCGCGTTCCGGCCGGCGGCTCTCGCCCGCCCCGATCCAGCCGGATCCTTGCCGCTGCGCGCACCGCCGCCGCCCGCCGGCGGCCTCCGCGGCGGCGGCCGCCGACACGCCGCCGCCGCGGCCCAGTTATCGCCGCGCGCAGACATCCGGCAAGATATTTGTCGCTCGGTGCACTTCTTCGGTTGACCCATGGCGGATGATCACCAGCAACGTCTAACGTGTCGACTCCGCGGTTCCAGCGCGCGGATGAAGCATCAGTCGAAAGCAGGCAGTGAGGGCTGAGCCGGTATGACGCAGATTCTCTTGTTCATCCTGCTCGGGCTCGGCCCCGGGGCGCTGATCGCGGCGATCGCGCTCGGCGTCGTGCTCACCTACCGCGGCTCCGGCGTGATCAACCTGGCCACGGGCGGGGTGGCGATGATCGGCGGTTACGCCTTCTGGGCGCTGCGCGTCGGCAAGATCGGAGGCGGAATGGCGACCGTTTCCGCGCTGATCCTCAGCCTTGTGTTCGTGGCCTTCTTCGGAGCACTGATCGAGATGGTGGCCTTCCGGCCGCTACGGAATGCTTCGCCGCTGGCCAAGCTGGTCTCCTCGCTCGGAGTGCTGTTGGTCACCCAGGCGATCGTCCTGCTGGCGTTCGGCACCACACCTCAGCCGGAGCCGAACGTCCTGCCTCAGAGCGTCGTGCACGTGTTCGGAGCGGTGATTCCGGTCGATCGATTCATCCTCACCGGGATCGTCATTGCCCTGGCGCTCGTGCTCGCGGCGGCGTACCGCTGGTCGCGGTTCGGCCTCGCCACCCGGGCGGCGGCCGAGAACCAGGCGGCGGCGATGCTCGGAGGCCTGTCGCCGAACCGGCTCTCGCTCGCGAACACCCTGTTGGCGTCGCTCAGCGCCGGTGCGTTCGGCATCCTGGCCGGCTCGATCACCCAACTCGACCCGAGCACGCTGCCCCTGCAGATCGTCCCCGCGCTGGCGGCGGCGCTGCTCGCCGGGTTCACCTCGTTCGGGGTCGCATGCGCCGCCGGCATCGGGCTTGGCATCATCGCCTCGCTGGTCCAGTACGCCGGGTCGCAGTCGTGGTTCCCGACCGCCGGGGGTACGGCGATACCGGGCGTGACCGAGCTGATCGTGTTCTTGATCATCGCGCTGGTCCTCTACGTGCGCGGCTCGCGGATGCCCAGTCGCGGCGATGTGGTCGAGCGCAGCCTTCCGATGGCGCCGCGTCCGCAGAACCTGATCCGGACGTCGCTGATCGTCGCCGTGGTGTGCGCGGTGGCGCTGGTGGTCTTCCCGTACGACTTCCGCGCCGCGCTGATCAACACGCTGATCGGCGCGCTGATGGCGCTCTCGCTGGTCGTCCTGACCGGATTCGTCGGCCAGATCTCCGTCGTCCAGCTCGCGCTCGCCGGCGTCGCCGGGTTCACGATTTCTCACCTGGCGGTGAACTCCGGGATCGGGTTCCCGCTGGCCCCGATCATCGGGACCGCGGTAGCCGTGCTGCTCGGGATGATCACCGCGGTCTCGGCGGTGCGCGTGCGCGGCGTCAGCCTGGCGGTGGTCACGCTCGCGGCCGCGGTGGCGATCGCGAACTTCGGGTTCAACAATCCCACTTGGGGGGGCGGCCAGACCGGCTCTCCGGTGCCCTCGCCGAAGCTGCTCGGCCTCAACCTCGGACCGTCGGCGGCCTTCCGCGGCCTGGACGGCAACCTCCCCAGCCCGATTTACGGCTGGCTCGTGCTGGTGCTGACGCTGGCGCTCTGTCTGCTGGTGGGCTACGTGCGGCGAGGGCGACTTGGACAGCGGATGCTGGCGGTCCGCTCCAACGAGCGCGCCGCCGCCGCGGCGGCGATCAACCCGCGCAACGTCAAGCTGGCCGCGTTCGCGATCTCGGCCCTGATCGCGGGCGTCGCCGGCTCGCTCTACGCGTACAACTTCGGCTCGGTCAGCGCCGACCGGTTCAGCGCGGTCACCGCCCTCAGCCTGATCGCGTTCGCGTACGCCGGCGGGATCACCCTGATTTCGGGGGCGGCGTTCGCCGGGCTGATCTCCACCCAGGCGCTGTTCCCCTACGCCCTCGACAAGTGGTTCGGGCTGAACGGCAATTGGTTTTTGCTCTTCGGCGGGGTAATCCTGATCGTCACCTTGATCCAGAACCCCGAGGGAGTCGCCGGCGACTTCTACCGCAGGCTGCACAAGCGACCCGTGTTCAGCCCAGACCTGCAGCTGCCGGCGCCCGCGGCCGAGCCTTCCCGCGCGGCGGTGCCGGCCGCCGCGCGTGAGACGGAAGCGCCGGAGCTGCGGGTCCGCGGCCTGTCAGTCGCGTTCGGCGGCGTACACGCGCTCGAGGGCGTCGACCTCGAAGTCCGGCCGGGAGAGCTGGTCGGACTCATCGGGCCCAACGGCGCCGGCAAAACGACGTTCGTGGACGCGATCACCGGATTTGTCCGCAGCACCGGGACGGTGGAGCTCGAGGGGCGCGACGTCGGAGCGCTGCCCGCGCACCAGCGCGCCGAGCTCGGGATGGCCCGCACGTGGCAGGGCACCGAGCTATTCGGCGACCTCGACGTGCGTGAGAACCTCACTGTGGCCACCGGCCATCGCCCCGCCGACGAGGCGCGGCCCGAGGTTGACAACGTCCTGGCGCTGATGGGACTCGAGCCGATCGCCGAGGCGATGCCGCACGAGCTCTCCGAAGGCCAGCGCAAGCTCGTCGGCCTGGCCCGCGCCGTGGTCGGTCGTCCGCGCCTGATCTGCCTGGACGAGCCCGCCGCTGGACTGGACACCCGCGAGAGCCAGGCGCTCGGGCGCCGCCTGCGCGAGCTCGCCGACCGCGGGCAGTCGACGTTGCTGATCGACCACGACATGGGCCTCGTGCTCGGCATCTGTGACCGGGTCGTCGTGCTCGAGTTCGGCAAGGTGATCGCCAATGACGTCCCCGAAGTCGTACGTGCTGATCCTGCCGTGATCGCCGCCTACCTCGGCAGTGCGGCCGAAGCTGCCCCCGCCGTGGCCGACCCGACCGCGTGAGCTTATGAGACCGGGAGCCCGTGACCACAGAGAGGAAGGACCATGACCGAGCGGAGCCTCGAAGACCTGCTGAACGAGAAGGGCAATCCGGCGGAGATGCTCCGCAACTCCCAGGCCGGCCCGAACGTGTATCCCGGCGTCCCGGCCGAGTTCACGAACTGGCGCGACGAGCAGCACGCATGGCAGCACGCGTGCGTGCTGTTCAACCAGTCGTATCACATGGCCGATCTCGCCGTGCGCGGTCCGGATGCGCTCAAGCTGCTCACGCGCCTGGGCGTCAACAGCTTCGAGAACTTCGCCGTCGACAAGGCCAAGCAGTTCGTCCCGTGCACCCCGGATGGATACGTGATCGGCGACGTGATCCTGTTCTATCTGTCCGAGAACGAGTTCAATCTCGTCGGCCGGGCCCCGGTGCTCAACTGGATCACCTACCACGCGGAGACCGGCGGCTACAACGCGCAGGTCGAGCTCGACCAGCGGTGGGCACTGCGCACCGACAACCGGCGCCGCTCGTTCCGCTTCCAGGTACAGGGCCCGAACGCGATGAAGGTGATCGAGAAGGTGCTGGGCAAGCAGCCGCCGGAGATCAGGTTCTTCAACATGGAGACGGTCGAGATCGCCGGCAAGTCGGTCCGGGCCCTCCGCCACGGGATGGCCGGCCAGGCCGGCTGGGAGGTATTCGGCGACTGGGCCGACGGTGAGGCGGTGCGGGAGGCGATCGTCACCGCCGGCGAGGAGTTCGGCCTGCGCCAGGTCGGCGGCCGGGCGTATTCGTCGAACGCCCTGGAGTCAGGCTGGGTGCCGTCGCCGTTGCCCGCCGTATACAGCGGCGAATCGCTGAAGGATTATCGGCGGTGGCTGCCGGCCTCCGGCTACGAAGGCACGTGCTCGATCGGCGGCAGCTTCTACTCCGACGACGTCGAGGACTACTACTTCACGCCGTGGGATCTGAGCTACGGGCACCTGGTGAAGTTCGACCACGACTTCATCGGCCGCGACGCGCTGGAGCGCCGGGCCTCGGAAGGCGGCCACCGGGTGAAGGTCACGCTGGCGCTCGAGGACGAGGACGTTACCCGGACGCTCGGAATGATGTTCCGCAAGAGCGAGCGCGCCAAGTTCATGGACTGGCCCTCGGCCGTCTACGCGATGCACCCGTTCGACAAGGTCACCGTCGACGGAGCCACGGTCGGCGTCTCGACCTGGATCGGCTACAGCTCCAACGAGGGCAAGATGCTCACGTTGGCGGTGCTCGAGCCCGAGCACGCCGAGCCGGGCACCGAGGTCACCCTGGTGTGGGGCGAGGAGAACGGCGGCTCTTCCAAGCCCACCGTGGAGCGCCACGTCCAGACGGAGATGCGGGCGATCGTCAGCCCCGTGCCGTACGTCGAGACGGTACGCAGGCAATACGCGCCCGGCAGCTGGCGGGAAGCCCGTGTCTGAGATGAGCAGCGCTCCCGCGCCGGGCGCGCAAGCGCCGGAGCGCGGGTCGCAGAAGCCGCTCTTCCGTGACTGCCTGGCCGAGCCGGGCTCGTTCTCGATCGCCGTCGAGCTCGTGACAAGCCGCGGTCTGGTCACGGCCGCGTCGAGCCGTGCGTCGGTGGAGATGGCGCGTGAGCTCGCTGCCGATCCGCGCATCGACGTCCTGTCGATCACCGACAACCCGGGCGGCCACGCGATGCTGGCGCCCGACACGCTCGGGACCGACCTGGTCTCCCGCGGTCAGGAGGTGATCATCCACCTCGCCTGCAAGGACTGGAATCGCAACGCGCTCGAGAGTCGCGGCTGGAAACTGGCCTCCGAGGGCTTCCACAACGTCCTGGCGCTGTCGGGCGACTACCCGCTCGAGGGTGTCCGGGGCGCGCCGGCGCCGGTGTTCGACATCGACTCGGTGGGCCTGCTGAAGCTGTTCTCGGACATGAATGGGGGACTCCGGGACTTCCGCAAGCCGGAGCGGAGGCTCGAGCACACCGACTTCTTCCTCGGGTGCGTGGTCACCAACCACAAGCGACACGAGCGCGAGGTCGTGCCCCAGTATCTGAAGCTGGCCAAGAAGACGCGCGCGGGCGCTCGCTTCGTGATCAACCAGATCGGCTACAACGTCGCCAAGGACGACGAGCTGCTGCGCTACATCCGCCACGCGGGGCTGTCGCTCCGGGTACTGGCCAACGTGTACCTGCTGAGTCGTCCCGCGGCGCGCGCCTTCAACGCCGGCAGGATCCCCGGCGTGGTGGTCACCGACGAGCTGCTGGCCGTGGCCGAGCGCTACGGCGCGGGCGAGGACAAGGGCCGCGCGTTCTTCATCGATCTCGCCGCCAAGCAGGCGGCGGTGGCGCGCGCCCTCGGATTCGACGGCGTGTACCTAGGCGGACACGCCACCGCGCCCACGTTCCACGAGATCATCGAGCGCTCGCGAGACTATGCCGATGATTGGCAGACGGCGGCCAAGGACCTCCTCTACGCGCATCCCGACGAGTTCTACATGTTCGAGCGGGATTCCGACACGGGGCTCTCCTCGGACCGGTTGAGCCAGGCCTACCTGGAGTCCAAGCGCCGGCGCCAGACCGATCTTCCGGTGCCGGCCCGCTACCGGGTGAGCCGTCATATGCACCGGCTGCTGTTCGATCCCGAGGCGCCGCTGTTCCCGGCCGGCCGGGCGCTGTATAAGCGGATCGAGGAGGCGGGGCCGGCGGCCGGCCGCGCCGCGCACCTGGCCGAGCAGGCGGCCAAGATACCGATGTTCCACTGCCGTGATTGCGGCGACTGCTCGCTGCCCGACATCGCGTACGTCTGCCCGGAGTCGATGTGCGCCAAGAACCAGCGCAACGGCCCGTGCGGCGGCACTCGGGACGGCCTCTGCGAGGTCTATGACACCGAGTGCATCTGGTCGCAGGCCTACGAGCGGCTGAAGGCCTACGGCGAGTCCGACGACATGCTCGACGGCCCCGTCGTCGTCAAGGACAATGGACTCGACCGCACGAGCGCGTGGGCGAACACGTTCCTCGGCCGCGACCACAACACTCGCGACGGAGCACAGAACACGGACGCGGGATGACGGCCTGATACAGCGGCGGGAAGCCAGCGGTCCCACCGCGGAGTCGACGTGGCGCCGTCCGGCCGAGCCACTAGGCCGCTACGGTGGGGTCGATGCGGATCGCGACCTGGAACGTCAACTCGATCAAGCAGCGCCTGCCCCGGCTGCTGCCGTGGCTGGACCAGCGCCGGCCTGACGTCGTCTGCCTACAGGAGACGAAGCTGGCCGACGAGGGCTTCCGCGAGCTTCTGGGGGCAGAGCTCGATCAGCGCGGGTACGCGGCCGCGCTCCACGGCGAGGCGACGTGGAACGGCGTGGCGATCCTCTCGCGGGTGGGGCTCGAGGAAGTCGTGGCCGGGCTGCCAGGCGCGCCCGGGTTCCCCCAGCCGGAGGCGCGGGCGGTGTCGGCGACCTGCGGAGGCATCCGGGTCCTCAGCGTCTACGTACCGAACGGCCGCACGCCGGGCTCGGAGCACTACCGCTACAAGCTCGCGTGGCTGGCCTCGCTGCGAGAGACGATCGCGGCGGGTCCCGAGGCGACGGTGGTGTGCGGCGACATGAACATCGCGCCGACCGACGTCGACGTATTCGACCCCGAGGCGTACGTCGGTCAGACCCACGTTACCCCCACCGAGCGCGCCGCCCTGGCCGCGCTGCAGCGCCTCGGCCTGCACGACGTGGTGCGCGAGCGCTGGCCGGACCAGCGCGTGTTCACCTACTGGGACTACCGCGCGGGGATGTTCCATCAGGACCTGGGGATGCGGATCGACCTCGTGCTGGCCGGCACGCCGGTCGCGGGCCGGGTGCGCGCGGCGTGGGTCGACCGCCATGCCCGGAAGGGACGCGGCCCGAGCGACCACGCGCCGGTGATCATCGACCTCGACGAGGCGCCGGACGGCGACATCGGGCCGGTGGTCCCGCCGCCGTCCGCGCCGGCGGCCCGCGGCGGCTCGGTCAAGCTGCCGCAGTCGCGCTAACCGCCCGTCATCGCGACCGGTCGCGGTCGCGAGACGGCTGCACGCGCTTCGGCTCGCCCGGCATCTTCGGGTAGTCGGGCGGATACGGCATGTCGCCGCGTCCCTCGGCGGCGTCCCGCTCGTAGAGATCGAGCAGCGGCTTGAGGGAGTGGACGACGTCGTCGATCCCGGCATGCGGATCACCGACCTCGGCAAACCGCGCGGGCATAGTGGCGACGGTGAAATCCTCGGGCGCGACGTTCGCGAGCTCCTCCCAGCTCACCGGTGCGGAGACCGGCGCCCCCGGCTTCGGTCGCACGCTGTACGCGCTGGCGATCGTACGGTCGCGCGCATTCTGGTTGTAGTCCAGGAAGATGCGCCGCCCGCGCTCCTCCTTCCACCAGTTGGTAGTCACGTGGTCGGGAAGCCGCCGTTCGAGCGCGCGACCGAACGCGATCGCGGCATGGCGCACTTCGGTGAACGTCCAGCGCGGCTCGATGCGGATGTACAGATGCACCCCGCGCCCGCCCGAAGTCTTCGGAAACGCGGCGTAGCCGAGTTCGTCGAGCAGCGCCCGCGCGTCGGCGGCGACGGCGACCGCATCGACGAAGTCGGTGCCCGGCTGCGGATCGAGGTCGAGGCGCAGCTCGTCGGGATGGTCGACGTCCCCGCGGCGAACCGGCCAGGGATGGAAGGTGATGGTCCCCATCTGCGCCGCCCAGCCGACCACCGCGATCTCGGTCGGACAGACCTCCTCCGCGGAGCGGCCGCTGGGGAACTGGATCGTCGCCGTCTCGACGTAGTCCGGCGCTCCCCGCGGGACGCGCTTCTGGAAGAAGGCGTCGCCGCCGGCCCGCTCCCGGGTCGAGAGGACGATGCCGGGGTGGACGCCCTTCGGCCAGCGCTCGAGCGTCGTCGGTCGACTCCGGAGTGCTCGCATGATGCCCTCGCCGACAGCTACGTAGTAGTCGACGATGTCGAGCTTGGTGAGCGCGGCCGAGCGTTCGGTGGCCGGGAAGATCACGCGATCGGGATTCGAGACGCGCAGCTCACGCCCGCCGGCGTCGACGATGACTGCATCGGTGTCGGCCATCCTCCGTGGAGTTCTACGCCAACCGCCGCGGACCTCGGGCCAGCGTGGCCCGGCCCGTCGATTCGCGATACTGCGGCGGTGCCGGTGAGGCCCCGCGAGATCGCCGCCTCAGAGCTGCTCGGAGCGTTGTCTCATGCGCTCGACATCGCCGAGGGCGAGCCGCCCGGACACGCCCAGCGCTCGTGCCTGATCGGAATGCGCCTGGCCGAGGAGCTCGAGCTCGACGCCGCGACGCGGTCGGATCTGTTCTACGCCCTGCTGCTCAAGGACGCGGGATGCTCGGCCAACGCGGCCCGAATGGCGGCGCTGTTCGGCGCCGACGATCACACCGCCAAGCGGACCTCGAAGCTCGTGGACTGGGCGCGGCCGATTCCGGCGTTCGCCTGGTCGCTGCGCGTGGTCGCGCCGGGCGGTTCGCTCGGAGAGCGGGTACAGCGGCTGAGGGCGATCGGGGCGGAGCACGATGTGACCCGGTCGTTGATGGCGGCACGGTGCGAGCGAGGCGCGGAGATCGCCCGGATGCTCGGATTCTCACCGGCGACCGCCGAAGCGATCCGCGCCCTCGATGAGCATTGGGACGGAAACGGCCAGCCGCGCGGACTCCGCGGGGCAGAGATCCCGCTCGCCGCTCGGATTCTCTGCCTCGCGCAGACGGTCGAGGTGTTCTATACCGCGCGCGGGCTCGACGCGGGCTACCGCACCGCGGAGAAGCGAAGCGGGCGCTGGTTCGACCCGGCGCTGGTCGAGACCCTCGGCGCCTTCCGCGCCGATGCGGAGTTCTGGGCCGCCCTCGACGAGCCGGACCTCTCGGCGGTCGAGCCGCCCGGCCGGACCATGCTGGCCGACGAGGGCGAGCTCGACCGGATCGCCGATGCCTTCGCGTTGATCATCGACGCCAAGTCGCCATGGACGCATCGTCACTCCGACCGGACGTCGGCGATCGCCGCCGGCATCGCCGAGCGCCTCGGGCTCGCGGCGAGCGCGCGGCGCGACCTGCGCCGGGCAGCTCGGCTGCACGACATCGGAAAGCTCGGCGTCTCCAACCGGATCCTCGACAAGCGCGGGCGGCTGACCGACGCCGAGCGCGCGGCGATCAAACGACATCCGGAGCTGACGCGGGGCATCCTCGAGCGGGTGCCCGGCTTCAGCGATCTCTCGGAGATTGCCGGCGCGCACCACGAGCGCCTCGACGGAGGGGGATACCCGTTCGGTTGGGGCGGCGACGAGCTCAGTCCTCCGATGCGGATCCTCGCCGTGAGCGACGTCTACGAGGCGCTCACGGCCGCGCGGCCCTACCGCGCGGCGTTCGACGCGGCCCGCGCGCTCGAGATCATCCGCGCCGATGTGCCGCGGCGCCTCGACGCGGACGCCTTCGCCGCGCTGGAGGCCACCGTCCGCGATCCGCGCGCGGGCCTCGAGGTCTCCTCGAGGCGCGCGCGGCGAACCGTCGCTCGCTGATACGGTGAGCTGATGCTGGCGGGGGCGCGGCGATGACCGGGGGGGCGCGGCGGCAAACGTGGCGGCGGACCAGCCGCGAGCTGCACCGCTCACTATCGGCCGACGGCCGCCGCTGGGTCCGGGAGGTGTGGGGCGCCGCCGAGGAGCTCGCCCGGCAGCCGGGACTTCTCAGCCCGCCGACGACCGCGCTGGCGGCGCGGATCGCCGAGCGCGAGACGGCCGCGCCCGGGCGCGAGGGAGACGACGCCCGGGACGCGTTCACCGGAGTGGCGCGGATCGGCTACGCCGCGCGCGCCGTCGTGGCGGCCCCGACCGAGCAGCCTTCGCCGCCGCCGGAGTCGTTCGCGCCGGGTCCGCCCTTCGAGCTCGCGCGGCTGAGCCGCGATCCCGCCGCGGCGGGCGCGCTGGTCGACCGGCTCGAGTGGATCGCCGTGCACGATTTCGCCTCGGCGATGACCCTGCCGCAGGAGATCTGGAGGGCGTTCGTGGCCACCGCCACGAGATCGTTGCAGCGCAGCCAGGCCTCGGAGGCGCTCAGCTGGCGCGAGTTCGGCCGCGAGCGGATCGAGCGCCTATTGCGCCACGGCTATCTGCTCCGCTGCCTCGACGAGGCGTTCGCCGGCGACGGGGCTGAGTCAGGTGCGTCCACAACCTGAATCGGCCCCGGCGGCGCCGCGCGCGTTTTCACGTTGTGGTTCTTGGGGCGCTCGCCGCGGGGGCGGTCAGCGTTCTTGGGGCGCTCGCCGCGAGGGCGGTCAGCCCCTCGTCGCGCAGCGCGGGGCTGCCGGACATCAGCCGCGTCATCGCGGCGGGGGCGGTGAGCCTGGCCGGCGAGGGGTCGGCGGCGGCATCGGCGGCGATCCGGTCAAGGTCCAGGTCGAGATCGGCCGCACAGCCGACCACCACCGTGTTGTTGCCCGCGCGGGCACCCAGGCCCCACACCCGCGGGTAGGCGGCGGCGAGGCCTCCGGCGACCGCCCGGACCACGTGCGCGGGGCGGTCGTCGACCACGTTGACCAGCGCCAACCGCGCGACCCGGGCCACGTCGAGGAGCGCCTGCGCGGTGATCAACCGCGGCGGGAGGACCGCGCCGACGAACGCGTCGATCACGACGGCGTCCCAGCTCGCGTCGGGTTGGACGGCGATGAACGCCCGCCCGTCGGCTTGCCGGACGTGGAGCCCGGGCGCGCGGCGGAGCCCGCAGTGCTCGCGGGCGAGCGCCAGGACGTGGGGGTCGATCTCGCAGACCTCCTGGCGTCCGCCAGGGTCGGCGGCCGCCAGCGTGCGCGCGAGCGCGCACGCCCCGCCGCCGACATGGAGAACCCGGCGCGCACGGGCCGCCCCGAGAACCTTCCGCATCCAGCGCAGGTAGTCGAACTCGAGGTGGCCGGGGTCGGCCAGATCGACGTAGGAGGCGTCCATGTCGCCGCAGCGCAGCAGCCGGCCGGACGGACGCCGGGGATCGCGCTCGACGACCAGGTCGCCGCGCCGGGCGAGGATCCGGGGGACGGCACGGGCGCGCGACATTCCGTCAGTCGCCGCCGCGGACGTGAGCCAGCGCACCGTCGAGCGGCCGCGGCGCCCGGTCGAGATCGAGCGCATCGACGAGCCGGCGAGCGTACTTGGCCTTCCGGCCGGCCTGGGTGCCCATGAACCGCCGCAGCTGGCGTTCGACCGGTCGCCCTCGCTGGGCGGGCTGATTCTGGAAGGTTCGAAACGACGGCAGGTCACCCTCGGCGGCGAGGACGGCCTGCACCTCCGCAGGCCCGAGCGCTCGGATCAGCTCGTCCTCGAGATCGGCCACGCAGAGGTAGAAGCCGAGCCGCTCCATCTCGGCGACGGTCAGGTTCGCGCCGAACCCCGCCCGCGCGAGGGCGCGGCGGAGGTGAGGCGCCTCCGCGGCGTCGCAGAGGCCCGCCAAGCGGATTTCCGAGCGCCGTGGCGCCAGGCGCTCGAGCTCGCGGCCGAGGTTCCCGTACCCGCCGAGCGCGAGCAGCTCGATCCCTTCTGCCGCGAGCTTCACACCCCGCCGCGCGGCCAGGGCGGCGAGCGCGGCGCCGTCGCTGGCGCCCTCGACGATCACCACGGCGGCGGGACCGGAGCCGGTCGGCCGCTCGACGGCGTCAGCTGTCGCGCCGGCGGACACGACCCGCGACGGTAACACGGCCCGGCCGGATGTCGCCCGCGGATGCGCCTCCCGGGATCTGGCCGCCGCCGCGCCAGTCCGGACTTAGACTGCCCGGCCATGGGGCCCAGCCTGCCACCCGGTCCACGGGCGCCGGCCGTCTGGCAGACGGTGGCTTGGATGGTGCGCCCGGCGGCGTTCCTGCGTGGCGTCCACGAGCAGTTCGGCGATCCGGTGACGATCCGCACGTTCTGGACCGACGAGCCAATGGTCCTGTTCTCGGGTCCCGACGCCGTGCGGGAGGTGTTCGGACTCGACCCCGCGATCGCGCCGGCGGGGCAGAGCTGGGAGTTCCTGCGCCCGTTCGCCGGGCCGCACTCGATTTTGCTTCTCGACGGCGAGGACCACCTGCGCGAGCGCCGGCTTTTGCAGCGTCCGTTTCACGGCGAGCGGATGCGGGCGTTCCGGCCGATGATCGCGGATCTCGCCGAGCGGGAGCTGATGAGCTGGAGCGGCCGCGTCAACACGCTCGCGCGGATGCGTGAGCTGACCCTCGAGGTCATCCTCCGCGTGGTGTTCGGCGCCCACGACGACGCCCAGGTCCGGGCGCTGCGGGGGGTCATCGACGAGACCCTCGAAGGCGTCCGCTCGCTTCCGCAGGTCCTGGGCATGGTGCTGATCCGGCGCGACCTCGGGCCGCGCAGCCCGTGGGGCCGGTTCCGCCTGGCGGTCGAGCGCTTCGACACCCTGCTGCTCGAGCTGGTGGCGCGCCGGCGAGCGCAACCGCGCGGCGATTCGCTGCTCGAGCTCCTGCTCGAGGCGCGCGACGAACACGGCCGGTCCCCGACGGACCGGCACATCCGAGACCAGCTGGTGGCGCTCCTGGTCGGCGGTCACGACAGCTCGGCCGCCGCGCTGGCGTGGGCGTTCGAGCGCCTGGCCCGGCATCCGGCGGTGCACGCGCGGCTGGCCGAGGGTGATCCCGCCTACCTCGACGCTGTGGTCAGGGAGGCGCTCCGCGTCCGTCCCGCCTTGACCATCGCCCCGCGCCGGCTGCTCGCGCCGGTGCGAATCGCCGGCCTGGCGCTGCCGGCCGGCATCCAGGTCGCCGCCTGCCTCTGGCTGGCGATGCGCCGGGCGGATTTGTGGCCCGACGCGGCGGCGTTTCGTCCCGAGCGCTGGCTCGAGGGAGCGACGCCGAGCGGCCTGTCGTGGATCCCGTTCGGCGGCGGCGTGCGGCGCTGCGCGGGGGCGCCGTTCGCCGAGATGGAGATGCGCGAGGTGCTGCGCGTGGCGGCGCAACTGAGGCTTCGTCCGGTGCGGCCCGAGGGCGAGCGCGCGCGGCGGAGCATGCTCGTGGTGATCCCGAATCGCGGCGGCGAGGTGCTCATCGGCTGAGCGGCCCGCGCGAGGCGGCGGCCCGCCGAGCCTCCTCCTCATACGGATTGGCGGCGTATCCCCGGCGCAGGTACGACAGCGGCATCCGCATCGGGTGATGCTGCATCTGCCAGACGTGGCAGAGCTCGTGGCAAACCAGATCCTCGTCGCTGCCCAGGCGCCGCGAGCGCAGGAGGATCAGGTTCCACATCGCGTAGCCGTCGAAGCGGCGAAACCACGGCAGGCGGAAGAGCCAGGGCGCGGCGAGCACCATGACTCGGTCGATGTCGACCGGGCGGGCGTAGAGCTCGAGCGGGTCGAGGCGCGCCTTGGCGCGCGTGAGGACGGCGCGCGTGAGGACGGCGCGGGCGAGGACGGCACGGGCGAGGACGGCACGGGCGTCCGGCCGTCTCACAGGATCAGCTTGCGCTCCATGTGGCGGATCGCCAGTCGCCAGAACGCCAGGGCGAAGCCGATCAGGAAGGCCAGGTGGCCGAGGTCGGCAATTCCCTCGGTGCCGAACACCGCGTGGCGGACCAGCTGGACGCAGTGGAACAGGGGGTTGAAGTTGCCGACCACCTGGGCCCAGTGCGGGAGAGCGGTGAGCGGAAAGAACGTCCCGGCGACCAGGAACATCGGCGTCAGCAGGCCGCTCTGCCAGTAGGAGAAGCTTTCGATCTTCGAGACGCGGGCGGCGACGAAAATGCCGAACGCCGCCCAGCCGAAGCCGGCTAGGGCGGCGATCAGCGGGACGAGCAGCATGCCCCAGCTCGGCGCGAGCCCGAACGCGACCGCGACGAGCATCGGCACGCACCCGTAGACGCCGGTGCGGACGGCGACCCACAACGCCTCGCCGGTGACCAGCTCCTCGGTGTCGACCGGGGCGGCGATGATCGCGTCGTAGGTGTGCTGGAACTTGTACTTGATGAACGTCGAGTACATCGCGGTGAAGGCGCCCGAGAACAGCACCGTGGTGGCGACGATCCCGGTGCCCACGAACTCGATGTAGGTGTGGCCGGCCACCCGGGTCACGAGCGAGCCGAAGCCCAGTCCGAAGGCGAGCAGATAGATCGTCGGGTCGACGGTCGAGGAGAACGTGGAGGAGCGCCAGAAGGACGAGAAGTTGACCACCTCTCGAACCATCACGCCCTGGAGCGCGGCGCGTTCCAGGCGACCGAGGCGCCGGCGGCTAGTGGCCATCAGTCGATCTCCTCTCCGGTCAGCAGGACGAATACGTCCTCGAGGTTGGTGACGCGGCGCTCGCCGTCGAGCTCGACGGCACCGTCGCCGCCGAGGATTGACACGGAGGTCCCCGTCCGGCGGCTGGGCCAGCCGCGCCGGCGCGCCGTCGCCTCGACCTCGGTCAGCCGGGCCGGCGAGCCGTAGACCTCGACCGCCTGGCGACCGGCGTGCGCGCGGATCAGGGCCTGCGGCGGCCCGACCGCCACGGCCTTGCCGTGGGACATGATCGTCACGGTGTCACACAGCCGCTCCGCCTCCTCGATGTAGTGAGTGCTCATCAGGATCGAGACGCCCTCCGTGCGCAGCCGATCGATCAGCGCCCACAGCTCCTGGCGCACCTGAGGGTCGAGCCCGACGGTCGGCTCGTCGAGCAGGAGCAGGCGGGGGCGGTGCAGCAGGCCGCGGGCGATCAGCAGCCGGCGGCGCATGCCACCGCTCAGCTGGTCGACCTTCGAGGCGCGCCGGTCGCGCAGGTTCGCCAGCGCGAGCGCGTGCTCGATCGCCCGCCGGCGCTCCCCGGCGGGGACGCGGTAGAGGTAGGCGAACACGAGTAGGTTCTGCTCGACGGTGAGCGACACGTCGAGGTTGTCGAGCTGGGGCACAACGCCCATCTCGGCGCGGGCCTGCTTGGAGTCGTCCGGGAGGCGGTAGCCGAGCACCTCGATCGCGCCCTCGTCAGGGATCACCTGGGCGGTCAGCGCCTTCATCGTCGTCGACTTGCCCGCGCCATTCGGGCCGAGGAGGCCAACGCAGGCCCCGAACGGCACCTCGAGGTCGAGTCCGTCGACCGCCGCGAGCGAGCCGAATCGCTTCACGAAGCCGTGCACGGTGATTGCCGATGTCCCGGTCATGCTCTCCTACGCGGTGAGACCCGCGCAGGCGGCGGGACTCATCGCGTCCGTCGGGTCAGCGTACGCGGCGGCCGGAATGGCCGCCGCCCGATCGTCACCCGCGCGTGTGCAGATCCGCGAGCAGCAGCTCCAGCGTGGAGGCGATGTCCTCCTCGGTGCTCCGCGGATTGATCGTGCACAACCGGAGCACTGAGCGGTCGCGCAGCGTGGTGCTGGTCACGGCGGCGTACCCATCGCGGGCGAGCGCGGCCACCCGCGCGGCGTGCTCGCCGGCCGCCGCGCCGCGCCGCGCGAAGGTGACGATGGCGAGCTGGGCGGGGGTCACGACCTCCCAGCGGGAGTCGGCGCGCAGCAGCCGCTCGGCGTGCTCGGCGAGTTCGAGGCAGCGGGCGATCGCGGCCCGGATGCCATGCGCCCCGTAGGTGCGAAAGGTCAGCCACAGCTTGAGCGCGCGCGCTCGCCGGGTGAGCTCGAGCGTCCGGTTGCGAAAGTCGACCTCGCCGTGACCGGCGCGGGTGTCGGCGAGGTACTCCGGGGTCATGGCGAACGTCCGCTCGAGCTCGCCGGGGCGGCGAACGAACAGGCAGCCGACGTCATAGGGCTGAAACAGCCACTTGTGGGGATCGAGGACGAGGGAGTCGGCAAGCTCGAGTCCGGGCAGGACGCTGCGTCCGGGCTGGCAGAGCGCCGCCGGCGCCCCGTACGCCCCGTCGACGTGCAACCACAAGCCCTCGCGGGCGCAGAGCCCGGCGAGGCCAGGCAGCGGATCGACGGCGCCTGAATTGGTCGTTCCGGCGGTGGCGACGACGAAGCCGGGCCGAAGCCCGGCCGAGCGGTCGGCGGAGACCGCGGCCGCCACGGCGTCAACCGAGAGCCGAAACCGCGCATCGCTCTCCAGCACCCTGATCTGCCCGGGGGCGAAGCCGAGCGCGCCGAGGCCGCGCCCGATCGACGCGTGGGTCTGGTCAGACAGGTAGGCCACCCCCACGCCGACGCTTCGCCGGGCCACGGCCAGGCCCATCAGGTTGGCCAGAGACCCACCGCTGGTCAGAACCCCCTCAGTGCCGACGTCAAGCCCGAGCAGGCCGCGCAGCCACTCGAGCACCACGAGCTCGACCGTGGCCGGTCCGGACCCGCCGGCCCAGGAGGTGGCGAGCGCGTTGAAGCCGACGCCGAGCCACTCGCCGAGAACGCCGGCGAACGAGGCGGCGTTCGGCACGCGCGCGAAGTACCGCGGATGATCGACGTGCTGCATGTTGGCCAGCGCCACGTCCACGAGCGTGCTCATTGCCGCCAGTGGGTCTCCGGGCTCCTCGGGGACCGCTCCCCCGAGCGCCGACCACAGGTCCTCGGCTCCGCCGGTGCGGATCGCCGGACCGTCCGGCCCCCGCTCGAAGTGGTCGACCACCTGGTCGACGACCCAGTGCCCGAGGCGGCGCATCGCCTCGGCCTCGAGCCCGAGAGGGTCGCTTGGCCGGCCGGAGTCGCCCATCCGCGCCCAGGATCCTGGTTGACCGGCCCGCGGTCAGCTCGGGGTCAGGTGCGCCACGCCGACGGTCGGCTGCGAAGGCAGCCGACCGCCCTCAAAAAGCTCGTGCCGGCTACTCGTTCTCGCCGGTCACCTTGTCGGCGACCTTGTCGACGCTGTCCTTCACCGAGGCCTTGGCCTGGTCAACCTTGCCCTCGTTCTTGAGGCTCTGATCGCCGGTCAGCGAGCCGGCCGCCTCCTTGACTCTGCCCTTGCCCTCGTCAACGTTCTTGTCTGACATTCACTGCTCCTCTCGTGCTGGCTCCGGTGGCGTGCGCCGCCCTGCCTGACGACCGTGTACCCGGCGCTGACCCGCGACAAACGAAGGCGCCCGGCTAGGCTGAGTGCGTGATTCCCGGGTGAAAGCGCGCGGTCTGACGCGCTTCGGTCCTGCGCTGGCAGAGCGCGACTTCCGGCTCTGGTGGCTGGCACAGGCCGGGATGAACACCAGCCTGCAGATGCTGGAGGTGGCGATCGGCTGGGAGGTGTACGCCTTGCACCGCAGCGCGCTCGATCTCGGCTGGATCGGCCTGGCCGAGTTCGTGCCGATGTTCGTGCTCGCGCTGCCGGCCGGCCAGCTCGCCGATCGCGCCCCGCGCCGCTTGGTGTTCGCGGGATCCCTGCTGCTCGGTGCCGGCGTCGGCGCCGGATTGGCGCTCGTGAGCTCCTCGCACACCACCCTGGTGTGGCCGTACCTGGCGCTCGCGCTCGCGGCCGGCGTCGCGATGTCGCTCGGCACCCCGGCCGCGCGAGCCATGCCACCGACGCTGGTCACCGCGGAGCTGCTGCCCAGCGCGATGAACCTGCGCGCGATCGCCTCACAGGGGGCGCAGGTGGTCGGTCCGGCACTCGGCGGCCTGCTCTACGGGGTCTCGCCCGTGGTGGTCTACCTGCTGGCCTGCGCGAGCTGCCTTCTCGCGTCGTTCAGCGTGATCGCGATGCACCCCGCTCCGGCCGCCGACGTTCCCGAGGCGAGGCAGGCAGCCAGCCTCGAGAGCGTGCTCGAGGGCCTGCGCTTCGTCGGGCGTACGCAGGTCCTGCTCGGGGCGATCCTCCTCGATCTTCTCGCTGTGCTGTTCGGCGGTGCGGTCGCCCTGCTGCCGATCTTCGCCCGCTCGATCCTCCACGTCGGGGCGACGGGGCTCGGGGTGCTGCGCGCCGCGCCGGCGGTCGGGGCGCTGGTCGGAGCCGCCGTGCTGACCCGGCGCCCGCTTGCGGGCCGGGCGGGACGGACGCTCCTCGTGGTGGTCGGGCTGTACGGCGCCAGCATCGTGGTGTTCGGCCTCTCGCGGACGTTCGCGCTCTCGATGCTGGCGCTCGCCGTGGGCGGGTTCGTCGACCTCTACAGCATGAACATCCGCTCGACCACGGTGGCGCTGGCGACCCCCGACCGGCTGCGCGGCCGCGTCAACGCCGTCGAGATGGTGTTCATCAGCGCCTCGAACCAGCTCGGCGCGTTCGAGTCGGGGCTCGCCGCGTGGCTGGTCGGGACGGTTCCGGCCGTCGTCGGCGGCGGGGTGATGACGATGCTGATCGCGCTGTCCTGGAGGCGGTTGTTCCCGGCCCTGGCCGAAGTCGACCGGCTGGAGGATATCACGCCCGTCGAAGCCGATCGCCACACCGCCGGAGCGCTGGCCTGAGCCGTCCGGGCGGCGCGCGGCCTGAGCCGGTCCAGGGCGGCGCGCGGCCTGAGCCGGTCCAGGGCGGCGCGCCGCGGTCACGTCATCGGGCGGTGCTCTGCAGGGCGGCGGCGCCAAGGCCGACGCCGCCCAGCGCGGAGGCGCTGACCGCCATCGTCGCCGGGGTGGAGAGCATGCCCGCACGGGCGGCCAGGAGCGCCGCGAGCGCGTCGGCGCCGTCGCTGAGGATGCCCATCTGCAGCCACGCGCGCCGGCCCCCCCGGCCGCTGAGCGCGAGCCCGGCCGCGAGCGCGAGGTCGCGCACAGCGAACAGGCGGACGACGAACGGAAGCTGCGGGTTGCGCTCGGCGTCGACGCCGAACAGGCGCCCGGCGACCCGCGGCAGGATCCAGGCGCCGGCGCCAATCGCGCCGCGCCCGCCGCTGAGGAGCGCCACCAACTCCATCGGGCTCGATCGTAGCGTTCGGGCCGCGCCGCCCGGGGTGGCGGGGCAGCGTGGGTGGCGACCAGGGGTGGGTCGACCCGGGCAAGGCCGCAGATCGGCCCGAGACATGCGCCTGGGCGGCTGTCTGCGCAAGAGGCCTCGAGCCCCGCCACCAGCGGTCACGATCGCCTCAGAAATGGTGTGGTCAGAATACGGACCTACCCAGATCCAGCGCGCGCAACTGTGCCGATCGCAGCGGGTTGCGATTTGCGCAAGCCTGCCGCATCCAGCCTGACAGCCGCCATCGGCGGCGGTAGTGAGAACTGACATGAAGACGACGAACGCGCTCCCCGCCCATCCCCGACGTCACGGCCGGCTGCACCCGGCCCGGCTCGCGACCGCATTCGCCGTGGTCGCCCTGGCGGCGTGCATGCTGCCGAATCCAGCCGACGCTGCCACAGCGGTCTCGGTGTTCCCGTCGCCCGGCACCCGCTACAACCTGGCCGGGACCCAGATCGCCATCCGGGGCGTCGCGCCGGCGGCGATCGGGGCGCTCACCGTGGTCGGCTCGGTCACCGGCGCCCACACGGGCCGGATCGCCGCCGATTCCGACGGCCAAGGCGCGAGCTTCCTGCCTGACAAGCCGTTCGCGGCGGGGGAGACGGTCACCGTGTCGACGGGGCTGAACATCCTCGGGGGCAAGGGCGGCAGGTTCAGCTTTCGGATCGCCCACTCCGCGCCGCCGATCCCATACGCAAAGCTTCCGCTCGTATCCGCCGGCAGCAACGGCGTCCAGCGCTTCCGCTCCCGCGCCGACCTGCAGCCGGCCGCGCTGACAGTGACGGAGAACTCGGCGCCGGCGTCCGAGGGCGACATCTTCGTCACGCCCCAGTTCGGACCGGTGCAGAACGGCCCGATGATTCTCGATCCCCAGGGCAACCTGGTGTGGTTCCTGCCCTACCCGGTCGCGACCAGCACGCTGATCAGCGACTTCCGCGTGCAGAACCTGTACGGCCAACCGGTGCTGACGTGGTGGCAGGGCAACTCGAACTCCGGGTTCGGGCACGGGGAGGGAGTGATCTTCGATCGGAACTACCGCCTGATCACCACGGTCAAGGCCGCCAACGGCCTCGACGCCGACCTGCACGAGTTCCTGGTCACTCCTCAGGGCGACGCGTACATCGCCGCCGCCTCGCCGGTCACCCTCCCGGGCGTCGCCAAGCCGACAATCGACTCGGTCATTCAGGAGATCGACATCCAGACCGGCCTCGTCCTGTTCGAATGGCACGCCCTCGACCACGTACCGACGAGCCAGTCGTACTTCACGCCCAAGAGCCCCGGCTACATCTTCGATCCCTATCACGTGAACTCAATCTTGCCCGACGCCTCGGGGAACCTGGTCGTCTCGATGCGGGACACCTCCGCCGTGTACGACATCAACCATTCGACCGGCGCCGTGATCTGGACGCTCGGCGGCAAGAGCCCCCGCTTCAAGATGGGACCGTCCACGTCCTCCTGGGGTCAGCACGACGCGATCCCACAGCCCGACGGGACGATCACGATGTTCGACGACGGCGGCGGTCCACCGCAGGTCCACCCGTACTCGCGCGGGCTGCGAGTGCGGATCGACACCCGGCACCTGACGGCGACGCTGGTCAGGGAGTACGACCACACGCCGCCGATCTCGGCGAACTTCGAAGGCAGCGCACAGGTGCTGCCCACCGGCAACGTGTTCCTCGGCTGGGGCCAGCAGCCATACTTCTCCGAGGACACCGCCGCCGGCCAGCAGATATTCGATGCGCACTTCAACGTCCCAACCTCCACATACCGCGCCTATCGGTTTCCCTGGAGCTCCCAGCCTCTGACCGCGCCGTCGCTCGCGGTTTCGCCGAACTCCGACGGTTCGCTCTCTCTGTACGCAAGCTGGAACGGCGCCACCGACGTGGCCGCGTGGCAGGTCCTCGCCGGGTCCAGCCCAGCCGCGCTGGCCCCGGTCGGCCGCAGCCGCAAGCGCGGCTTCGAGACCGACGTCATGCTACATACCGTGGCCCCGTACCTCGCGGTCCGGGCGCTCGGCGCCTCCGACCAGGTGCTCGCGAGCTCGCCGGCGAAGGCGACGCCGGCGCACATCGCGCTGTACGGACGGAGCGTGTTCGTCGCCCGGACGGGGTTCGCCGGCGTGCCGGCGAGCTGCTTTGCCCGTCATCGCTGCCACATCGCCGCCACGGTGTCCGCCGGGCGAACGGTGATCGCACGGAGCGGCAGGGAGGCCATCGCGCCAAACAGCGCCGGCGTGGTGTACTTCCAGCTCTCCTCCACAGGCCAGCGGCTGCTGCGCGGTGCACGGAGCCGGCGGCTCGCCGTGCGGATCGACCTCGCCGACGCGTCCGGGCCGACCGCCGGCGCAAACTTCAACCTGGTGCCGTTCTCGACCGCCGGGCGAGGCCCGAGGCGCGGCGTCACGCAGACCGGCGGATTGCGGCTGCTCGGCCTGACAGATTTCGTCTCCGCGGACGGCGTGGGGGGGATTCTCGCCTACTGTCCCCAGAGTTCGTCGTGCCTGGCGCGGACGACGATCTCCGCGGGGCGGACAGCCCTCGCCCGGACCGGCGCCGAGTTCCTCGGCCCGGGGGAGGCCGGGTATCTGACCTTCTCGCTCACGTCGGCGGGCCGACGGCTGTTGGCGGGCGCGGCCGGAAACCAGCTCGGAGCCCACGTCAGTCTCAGCGGCACGGGCGCCCCCACCGACGCGCAGGTCGGGCTCGTCGGCTTCAGCTGAGCACCGTGATCACCGCGGGATGAAGCTGACCGACCGCAAGAGCAGCTGACCGACCGCAAGAGCAGCTGACCTACCGCAAGGGCAGCTGACCGACCGCAAGGGCCGCGCCAGCCCCACGCGCGGGCGCTCCAGGAATCCGAGGGTTACGTTGCGGTGGGCAACTTCAACGGCGGCCAGCTTCTCAGGCGAGAAGCGGCTCCCGTGAGTACGGTCCCGGCGGCGGGGTAGGGTGTCGTGCTGATGCGCGCCGCCCTGCTGGTCATCGACATGCTGAATTCCTACGACCACGACGACGCCGAGCCGCTCACGCGTTCGGTGGCCGAGGCGCTGCCGTCGATCTCGGGGCTGATCGACCTCGCGCGCCGCTCGGACACGCTCACGGTTTACGTCAACGACAACCACGGCGACTGGAGCGCGGGACGGCGCGAGCTCTCCGGGGATGCGATGCGCGGCAGCGCGCCGTCGCTGGTCGAGCCGATCCTGCCACCGGTGGGCATCCCCTTCGTGGTCAAGGCCCGCCACTCGGTCTTCTACCAGACGCAGCTCGAGTACCTGCTCCGCCAGGAGGGCATCGAGCGCCTGATCCTCACCGGTCAGGTGACCGAGCAGTGCATCCTCTACTCGGCGCTCGATGCCTACGTCCGCCACTTCGATGTCGTGATCCCGCGCGACGCGGTCGCCCACATCCACGCGGACCTGGCCGAAGCGGCGCTGCGGATGATGGAGGTGAACATGCGGGCTCAGGTCACCTCGCGCGGCGAGGACCCGCTGGCTGCGGCGGTCGGCGCGTAGAGCCACCCTCGCCCGGGCGCTCCAAGCTGCGCCTCCGGCCGCAGGCTCGCCGGCACGTCGTCCTCGCGCGCCGCCGCCGCGAGCATCCGCCCGAGCGCGGGCGCGTGCTTGAACAGATGGTTGCCGGCGAACACGAGCACGGCATCCCGGCGCCACAGGGCAAAGCCGTCGGGACTCCACGGCAGCTCGGTGACCCAGCAATGGCGCGCCTCACTCGGATTCGGCTCGAGGCCGGGCAGGGCGCGGCGCACGTACGCGGTCGTGCGCTCGGCGACCGCGTGCAGGCCATCGGCGTCGGCGACGCTACCGTCCTCGCCCGCCGTGACCTCACCCACCCCGACCGCGTAGGCGGCGTTGCCCGGCAATGGATCGGCATACGCGCCGGCCTCCCCGAACTCGCCGCTGCCGTCGAGCAGGCAGGCCAGGCGAGCCGCTGGCGCCGCGCGCACGGGGTAGGTCAGCCTCACGTGGGCGGCGTGGCGAAGCGGCAGCGACAGGCCGGCGCCGCGGGCGAGCGCCGCCGTGCCGCGCCCGGCGCACACGAGCACCCGGGCAAACTCGCGCGTCCCCGCCGCCGAGCGCACCTCGACCGTTCCCGCGGGCGTCGTCCGGACCGAGAGCACTTCGTCGAAGAGGAGCCGTCCCGAAAGCGCCCGGGAGAGCGCGCCGATCGCGGCGCGGGTGCGGATCGCCCCGCCGGCCTCGTCGAGCATCGCCGGCCCTTCCCAGCGCGAGAGGACAGGGAGCCGGGCGGCGAGCTCATCGGGATCGAGCCGGCGCGCGACGACCTCGCCGTCGGCCTCGAGCAGCGTGAGGCGCGGCTCGACCGCGGCGCCGATCGCCACGACGCCGTCGTGCGAGAGCAGCTCGCAGCCGAAGCGGCTCTCCCACTCCCGCCACACATCGCGCGCCCGGCGAGCCAGCGCGATCAGGCGGGGGTCCGCGTGGATGTGGCGGAAGATCCGCGACTCGCCGCCGGACTGAGCGTTGCCGGGCACGCCGCGCTCGTAGACGCACACCGCCTCGCCGTTGTCCTGGAGCGCGTGCGCCGTGGCGAGGCCGACGATCCCTGCCCCGACCACCGCGATCTCGAACTCTGGCGCCATCCCGCCCCACTACCCGGGATCGGCGGGGCTGAGCGGCGCGGCTGGCCGAGGCCGTGCTTGATGGTGCGTCGGCGATGCTCTCGAAGTCCAAGCGGGCAGTGTAATGAGACTGAATCTCATTCCTGTGGTAGGGTGGAGACCATGTCGTCGAACCCACGCTCGCGGGGGGCAAGGCGGGCGCTGACCGCGCGGTCGCGGCGGGCCCTGACCGCGCGGTCGCGGCGGCCGCTGACGGCGCCGGCGCTGCTGCTCGCGGCCTGCGGCGCGCTGTCGGCGCTGGCAGCCGGGTGCGGCGCGAGCTTCCCCGCGAGTGCCGCGGCGCCGGGCAAGCCGCGCGTCGTGGCGGCCGAGAACTTCTGGGGCAGCCTGGCCAAGCAGCTCGGCGGCGACCGCGTGGTGGTGAGCAGCCTGATCGTCAACCCTGACACCGACCCGCACGCCTACGACCCGACGGTCGCGGACGCGGTGGGGCTCGCCCGCTCCGAGATGGCGATCGTCAACGGGATCGGCTATGACCGCTGGTCCTCGCAGCTCCTTGCCGCCGACGCCCCGCGCCCCCCGATCGTGCTCGATGTCGGCGATCTCCTAGGCCTGCGGGAAGGCGCCAATCCACATCAGTGGTATTCCCCTGCGAGCGTCGAGCGGGTGATCACCGCGATCGCGGCCGACTACGAGCGCCTCGACCCGCGCGATGCGGCCTACTTCGAACGGCGCCGCATCGAGATCGAGCAGCGCGGCCTCGCCGGCTACCGGCGGATGCTCGCCCTGATCCGCGGCCGGTACCACGGCGTTGCCGTCGGCTACAGCGAGAGCATCTTCGAGCCCCTCGGGCGGGCGCTGGGGCTCCGCCTTCTCACCCCGGCTCGGTTCGCGCGGGCGATCGCCGAGGGCACCGAGGTGAGCGCCGGTGACACGAGGACCGTCGAGGCGCAGGCCCGCAACCACGAGATCGATGTCTGGGTCTACAACCGCCAGAACACCACCCCGGATGTCGAGCGCGCCAATCAGGCCGCGCGCGCCGCGCACATTCCGATCGTCGCCATCACCGAAACGCTCGCGCCGGCGTCTGCCAGCTTCCAGCAATGGCAGGTGTCCGAGCTCACCGGCCTGCTGCGGGCCCTCGAGGAAGCCACCGGCCGATGATCCGATCCGCCGCCTCGGGGCCCGACTCGCTCGCGTCCGCCGCCGGCCGCATCGAGCCCGCGGTGGGCCTCGCGGGCGCCCAGGCCCGCCTCGGCGGCCGGGTGATCTGGGATCACGTCGACCTCGCCGT
This sequence comes from Solirubrobacterales bacterium, assembly GCA_019240655.1. Taxonomy (GTDB): domain Bacteria; phylum Actinomycetota; class Thermoleophilia; order Solirubrobacterales; family Solirubrobacteraceae; genus Palsa-465. The sequence goes on along the minus strand of JAFAXX010000186.1, from coordinate 4,984 downwards.
CGCGCCCGGCGAGTTCACGGCGATTCTCGGACCCAACGGGGCCGGGAAGACCACGCTGCTGCGGGTGGTGCTCGGCGACCTTCCCCTCAGCGCCGGATCGGTGGCGGTGCTCGGCCAGCCCGCGGGCGCCCGCAGCCGCGCGATCGGCTACCTGCCCCAGCGGCGCCACTTCGACGCCGGGATGCCGATCCGCGGCGTCGATCTGGTCCGGCTCGGGCTCGACGGGGCGCGGTGGGGGATTCCGCTGCGGCGACGCCCGGCACGCGTCGACGCGGCGATCGAGCTCGTCGGCGCCGCGGCCTACGCGAGCCGGCCGATCGGACGGCTCTCCGGCGGCGAGCAACAGCGGCTGCTGATCGCCCAGGCCCTGGTGAGCTCGCCGCGGCTGCTGATCCTCGACGAGCCGCTGGACAGTCTCGACCTGCCCAACCAGACCGCCACCGCGTCGCTGCTGGCCCGGATCGTCCGCGAGCAGGGCGTCACTGTGCTGCTCGTCGCCCACGATGTCAACCCCCTGCTGCCGTATCTCGATCGGGTGGTCTACTTCGGCGCCGGGCGGGCGGTGTCCGGTGCCCCGCGGGAGGTGATCACCGCCGACACGCTCAGCCGCCTGTACGGCGCCGCGATCGAGGTGCTCGAGGCATCAGACGGCCGCCTGGTCGTCGTCGGCCTCCCCGAGGCGCCGGCTCACCATTCCGACCGCCACGACCATGCATAGCGGACTCGCCGGCGCCGGACTCAGCCTCGATCCGGTCGCGGACTACCGTCAGCTGACCGCGTTTCCGTTCATGGTCCACGCGCTCGAGGCCGGGACGGTGGTGGCGGTGATGGCCGCCGTGGTGGGCTGGTTCATGGTGCTTCGGCGCGAGAGCTTCGCCGGGCATACGCTGTCGGTCCTGGCGTTCCCCGGCGCCGCCGGCGCCGCGCAGCGGCTGACGGCGAATCCGTACCGCGGCCTCGCCGTTTCCGGTGCGCTGGCGCTGGTCGCCATGTGGTCCGGGCTGATCGTGAGCGACCTCGTCCCGAGCCTGCCGGCCAGCGCCGCGGTGATCGGGGCGGCCACCATGCTCTACCTCGGCGCGTTCCTGCTCGAGCGCGCCGGCGTCACCGAAGTCAGAACTAGACTGGGGTGATGGCGCGCGAGGCAGAGAGCTGGGCCGCTCACGCCCATCGGGTCCTGGCCGCGAGCCGCCACCATACCGGAGCCGCCCGCCGGGCGGTGCTCGAGCTGCTCGACTCGCAGCCCTGTGCGCTCTCGGCGGTGGAGATCGAGGATGCGCTGCGGACGAGCGAGCGGCCGGTGGCGCGGGCCAGCATCTACCGGATCCTCGATGAGCTCGAGCGGCTGCGACTGATCCAGAAGGTCCAGGTCGGTCAGGCGATGACCCGCTACGAGCCCGTCCGGGGCGGCGATGAGCACCACCATCACCTGGTCTGCGACAGCTGCGGCACGGTCATCCCGTTCTCGGACAGCCGGCTCGAGAGCGCCATCCGAGACCTGAGCCGGCGCGTGCCGATGCGCGTCGCCGAGCACGAGATCGTCCTCCACGGCGAGTGCCGGTCGTGCACCGACTGACCGGCGCGCCGGTTGCCCGCGGCGGGTGAACGCGGGCTGCCAGACGTGCAAGCAGTTGAATCTTGGCCGCGCTGGCGCTACGTTGCCGCCGCGACACGCAATTTGCGTGCGCCCGAGTGGCGACAGAGGGGACCGAGGAGATCAAAATGGAAGGCGCGGCAACTGACGTAGTAGCCCTTAGCCCGGACACGTTCGGCGCCGGCAGGCTGAAGCGCGACATCGCGCTGCGGGGACTGCTATTCATCTCGCTCGGCTCGATCATCGGCTCAGGCTGGTTGCTGGGCGCGCTGACCGCGTCGCAGACCGCCGGCCCCGCCTCGAGCGTCTCCTGGATCATCGCCGGGCTGATCCTGGCCCTCCTCGCCCTGGTGCACGCCGAGCTGGGCTCGACGTATCCGGTCTCCGGCGGCACGGCGCGGTTCCCGTTCCTGGCCTTCGGCGCGCTCGGCGGTTTCACCGGCTCGTGGATGGCCTGGGTGCAGGCGGTGACGATCGCCCCGATCGAGGTCGAGGCCTCGCTCGGCTACATCGATTCCACCTCGCTCAATCCCGGCTTCGTCAACACCAACGGGACGCTGACCGGCCTCGGGATCGCCGTCGGCTGCGCCTTCATGCTCGTGTTCACAGTCGTCAACGTCATGGGGGTGCGCTGGCTGGCCGAGACCAACACCATCGCCACGATCTGGAAGCTGCTGATCCCGACGGTCACGATCGTCGCCCTGCTGATCGCGAGGTTCCACTCCGGCAACTTCACCGCCGGCGGCGGCTTTGCCCCGGATGGTGCGCACGGCATCTTCGCGGCGCTGCCGCTCGGCGTCGTGTTCGCCCTGGAGGGCTTCGAGCAGGCGATCCAGGTCGGCGGGGAGTCGCGAAACCCGCAACGGGACATACACCGAGCGGTGATCATCTCGATGATCATCGGGACGATCGTCTACCTGCTCCTCGAGATTGCCTTCATCGGCGCGATCCAGCCCGGCAACGTCGCGCACAACTGGCTGCATCCGATCGGGAAGGGCAATTTCGGGCCCTACGCGACGCTGGCGACGTCGGCCGGGCTCGGATGGCTGGCCACGCTGCTCTACATCGACGCGGTCATCTCCCCGGGCGGCACCGGCCTGCTCTACGTCGGGACCTCGTCCCGACTGTCATACGGCCTGGGGCGCAATGGATATCTGCCGCCGGTGCTGGGTTCAATCAGCGATCGCGGCGTGCCGCTGATCTCGATCGGGTTCTGCTTCGTGGTGGGCCTGCTGATGTTCCTGCCCTTCCCGAGCTGGGCCGGGCTGGTCTCGCTGGTCACCTCGGCCACGGTGCTGATGTACGCGATGGCGCCACCGTCGCTGGCCGCGCTGCGCCGCACCGACCCGGATCGCCCACGACCCTACCGCCTGCCGTTCGCCAAGCTCCTCGCCCCGATGTCGTTCTTCTTCGCCAACCTCATCGTCTACTGGTCGGGCTGGAACACGATCTTCTGGCTGTACCTGATCATCATCTTCGGCATCATCGTGTTCGCCATCTACCAGGCGACAGCGCGGACCAAGCTGAGCCTCAACTGGCGGTCGGCGGGATGGATCCCGCCGTGGTTGATCGGACTCGGCCTGATCTCGTATCTCGGCCAGTTCCCGTCGAAGGCGACGGCCCCGTCGAGCTGGACGTTCGGCGTCGTCCTGCTGGCCAAGCAGACGATCCCCTTCTGGTGGGACATGGCGGTGATCGCCGCCTTCAGCTTCGCCATCTACTACCTGGCCGTGCGCTACTCGCAGCCGACTCACTGCGTTAACGAGGCCTTGGAGGCTGCCGCGGAGGAGATGCTCGTCGAGGAACGTGAGCTCGGCGCGCCGGCGTAGACGGGCGATTCGCGCTCGCGGTCGGGCTGGCGGCCGAGTCCGCGCCGGCGCTCGCGGCCTGGACTGACCCCCAAGTCCCCGGGGACCTGACGGCCGGTGCCGCCGTCTTACGCGGTCGACGCCCGGTCGCGGGCCGAGCTCAGCCTTTCCAAAGCCTCCTCGGCATCGGGTGGGACGGCCAGCACGGGGCAAGGCGCGACGTGTAGCAGGCGGTAGGCGACGCTGCCCAGCAGCACACCGGCCATCGCCGAGCGGCCCCGCGTGCCGACCACGATCAGGTCGGCGTTGCTCTCGCGGGCGATCTTGGCGAGCTCCTGCGCCGGCTTGACTCCGACTTCGCCGCAGATCCTCAGCGACGCGTTCACGCCTTCGTCCGAGAGCCTCTGGGTGAGCTCTCGCAGCCTGGCCTGGACGTCGCCCTCGTCGGCGCGCCGGGGCGGACCGGTCACGCCGGCGCCCTCGATGCGCTCGACAACGTGAGCGATTGTGACCGTCGCGTCGTCCCTTCGCGCCAGCTCGGTGACGTACGGCAGCGATTTCTCGGAGTGATGTGAGCCGTCCGACGCCCAAACGATCGACTTGAACATAGGTTCCCTCTCCGCGGTATTGGCGCGCGGAAGTCTATCCGCAGCGAGCGCTGCCAGGGTCTAGACGCGCAGCACGACCGCCGCCTCGGGCGTGGCCACGCGGAAGCTGAAGCTCTCCTCGATGTACAGCCGCACGCTCTCGGCATCGTGGCCGTCGTAGCCGAGCGATAGGTCCTGTCCGGACTCGAACCGGAAGTCGCCGCCTCGGAGGCTCAGCACCACCCCGCCCTTGATACCGGGCGTCCAGACGATCGGCCCGTCGAGGATCTTGCGCAGGTGCTCCCACAGCGGGTAGCCGCCATGCTCGGCCGTCTCGACCACCCGCCGGTACTGCTCGCCGCCGAGCGCGAGCGCATAGGGCCCGGTGATCCCGCTGCACAGCAGGCGCTCGACGGCTGCGGCGACCGGGCTGGGGAAGTCGTCGACCGCGTCGCCCAGCGGCACCGCCTCGTGCGGCGAGAGCTCCTCGATCCCCGCGAAGGCGCCATGCCAGCCGTGAAAGACCGCGATGTTCTCGGCCACCGCGATCCGGTGCGCGGCGTGGTCGAGCGGCTCGAGGTCGACGTCCACCGCGCCCCGGTCGCCGTCGCGCAGCTCGGCCAGCGAGATCTCGAAGGCGGCGCACATCTCGACCAGCGGAAGCACCCGGCGCACCGCGCCGGTGATCCCGTCGCGGGGTGCCGCGGCAATCGGGCTGGTCCGGCCCAGGTTGCTCGCCGAGTACGTCCAGCCGTGCGGCCCGGAGAAGTCGATCAGCTTGCGGGCGGCCAGCGCCGGCGTCAACCGCTCCCGCGCCTCGTCGTCGAGCAGCTTCCAGCCGGCGTCGCTGATCGGGGCCAGCGACCGCAGGAGATGATCGGTCATCGCGCCTCTCCCCGCAGGCTGCCGATGCCCAGAGAGCCGTCGGCCGCCCCGCCCTCGGCGCCTCCGCCGCCGCCCTCGAGCGTCTCGGCCTCCGCCTCCTCGCCGTGCTC
>JAFAXX010000190.1 GCA_019240655.1 Solirubrobacterales bacterium | reverse complement strand
TCGAGCGTGGATTATGGAAGCTGCGGGCGCCCCTTGAGCTCCTCTCACGCGCGCGTCACCAGCACAGCGTTTGTCAGCAGCGACTGGCCTCACACGGCGAGCGGCCCTGCGGAGTTCCGTTTCCGCAAGGGCCGCGGTAGCGCGCTCGGTCGGGGGCGCAACGGAGCGCGCCGAGTTAGCCAATTTCGCCGCGGTGGGCGGCGTTCCTGCTGTCGAGCGTGCCGTTCGCCAGGAAACCAATCGAGGATCGGGCCCGGTCATCGTTCAGGCCGGCCCTGCGGACGCTTACGGTATCGGCGAGCATGGCTACCGTCGCCTGTCTCCGAGGGTTTCGGCCTCGTGTCAGCGCCGGCGCCTATTCCGCGGCGCGGCGCCACGCGGTCTGAGGCGGTCGCGGCCACCCTATTGATGCCGCCGGGACCACCACCAATGACGGCGACGCCTGGCTTCGGTGTCGGCGTCATTCGGTTCGATCAGGCGCAGGCCGACCAGTCGCCCATGCTCATACACTCGCTCGATCGCGTGGCCGTTCAGCTCCAGCTCGCTGATCACGGCCGCTGGGGCGTCAAGCCCAGCCGCGCGCAACGCTGCGAGCGACACCGGCCGCTCACCAGCACGACGCAGCTGCTCAAGCGCCAGACGATGCTGAGCTCAACGAGCGTCACCGAACCGGATTATCAACACTCCGGCCACGCCCTATCCGGGCTCCTCACGCTCAACCGTTTCTGCGTCAGCGGCGCCCGCTCGCGCCATAGCGAGGGTTCTGTGACGTTAATCCGCCGCCGTGCGTCTCAGCTCAGACCAAGCCCGCTTGACGGAAATCGGGATTTGTCGGTCGCCGCGATCGGAGGGGGCGCCAGCGTGCGGCTCTGCCCGCACGCACGCGCCGACCGCTCGTGGGCATCACCCCATCCGGGCGAAGGGGACATTGACCGACCCGCGCCGGCCGACAGACCGCGCCCGCCCCGCTGGAAGGCGGGAGGCATTCGGCGCGGGTTGCTCAGATCGATAACGCGGGCCGCGACGTCAAACTCCAGCATGTCCTTCAAATCCAGCCGAAGCTGGATCTACGATCCGCCTCGTGTTGCCCGAAGCCGACGTTGCGCGAATCGGCGAGCTTTGTGCCGAGCGCGTTCCGGACCATGCCCGCAACGAGGTGCGCGTCGAGCTCGAGGAGGGCAGACAGGCCGTCACGATCGTCGAATGCCGGCCGCCGTGGAGAGAGGACTATGGGCCGGAGTGGACGCGCATGCCGATCGCGCGGCTTCGGTACGTGGGTTCGACTCGGCTCTGGACGCTGTACTACCACCGGCATACGGGGCGTTGGGAGCGCTACCCGCTGCTCAGCGCGACCCGTCGGATCGACGAGTTACTCGACGAGATCGACCGCGATCCGATCTGCATCTTCTGGGGCTGACGAGTAAAGCGTGTGCCGGTGCCGGGACCGCAGCTCGGTCGCCAGCGCTCGCCGGGCGCTCTCGCTCGGAAATCGTGGAGCAGCAGCGCGCTGACGCGGGTGACGACGTACCTGGTCCCGGCTCAGTCGAGCGGACACGGCTGGATCTCGATCAACAGGATGCGTCCGGGTTGCTTAGCAACCGCTTCGCCTCAAAGCCGTTGTGGTCTTCGCTCGGCTCGGTAGCTTGGTCTCCGTGTCGGTGGACCGGACGCGTCGGTTGTGGCTTGGAGCCCTAAATGGACATGTACGGGCGGTGCATGCGCATCAGGTCGCGGCGGCATTGTTTGAGCGGATTGGCGACGCGCCGGGCGCCGCGGTCGAGTCACAGCGCGCGGCCACCGAGCGGATTGCGTATGTCCATGCCGCGACGGAGCATCCGGAGTGGTCGGCTGACGTGTCTTTCGGGCTGATGCACGGCAAGAAGGCCGGCGTCCGAAGTCCGATCGTTGATCTTGACCGTGACCGATGAGGAAAACCGCGCCCTCACAAACGCCGGTAGACGGTACGCCGGAGACCGCTAAGCGGGTGGCAGCCATCTAGGAGCGGACAGCCGAGATCCTGGCGCGAAGCGCTTGCCTCGCTGAAGACCTTCCATAAAGGAAACCGGGCGGTTTGCAGGGCTTCTCTACATAACGTTGTTATCGGGCGTGGGGTGAGGACGCCGCCGGTTGAAGAACGTTCGAGACGCCGACGTTATAGACCTTTTATTAGCTTTTGGTAGTTTGGCCGCGGGGTTTATGCAGGATGCCGACTTGGTGCGCAAAACGGGGTCTAAGCGGCGGTGGTGATAGTCGCGAGCGCAAGGGGTTGGCTTGCAACCTCGACGACCGCAGTGACGTCCAGCTTGAGAAACGCGCCTTTGGCGCGGGCGTCTCGAGCCGGGGGGCGCTAGGCGCGCGTGTAGCCTCGGCCCGGATATCGTCCCCCACCCGGACCCGCTCGAGCACCGGGTGACACCTGAGCGCAAGCTGGATCAGCGCATGGACGCGCTCAGAGCGGCCAACAAGGTTCGTGCGCTTCGCGCGCAGCTCAAACGGGACCTCAAGGCTGGCAGGTTGTCGATCGGTTCGCTGCTGCTCGACCCGCCCCCATACCTGGAGACCGCGAAGGTCTTTGACATGCTGCTGGCCCTCCCCAAGTGCGGGCGCGTGAAGGCAACCAAGATTCTGCAGAGCTGCCGGGTCGTGCCGAGCAAGACGTTCGGCGGCCTGAGCGAGCGCCAGCGCGCGGAGCTCGCCGAGCGCCTGCACCGGTCCTGACCTATTTCTGACGGCCCTGTTGACCGGGGCTTCAGCGGCGAAAGTGCTGGTATTTCAGGACAAAAGCACATAATCTCTTTATCGAGCGTTGGCGCGAGACGGTCGCGTAGCCTTCGCGCGTGCCAGACGCGGCACTCGAGGAGCTCCCCCGGTTCATCGCCCCGATGCTCGCGAGCGCTGGCCCGGCGCCGACCGAGGCGGGCTGGGCGCTTCACGAGCTGGCTGAACCCCACCTCGATTGTGATCGGCGTGCGCGGTCGCCAGCTCGGCCTACCTCGCCGCCGTCTACCTCGCCGCCGACGCGGCGCGAGCTGGAGACCACGAGGTCGAGGACGCGTTCCGCTCACGCGCGCTGGGCACTGCGGTGGTCGCTGGGGCGGTGGCGCTCGCCGGTCTCGTCGTACTGCACTCCGACGCTCATTCGCTGTTTGAACAGCTGCTGGACGGCAGTGCGCTGGGTGCGGTCGTGGTCTCGCTGCTCGCCGGCGCCGCCACGCTCGCGCTCGTGTGGCGGCGGCGATTCGAAGCGGCCCGCTACAGCGCGGCGCTCGCAGTGGCGGCGATCATCGCGGGCTGGGCGCTGGCCCGCTATCCCACGCTGCTCCCCGGCCTCTCGGTACGGCAGGCGGCAGCTTCCCATGACACGCTGGTGACCCTGATCGTCGCCGTCCTGGCCGGCGGTGCGCTGCTGTTCCCGGCCCTCGCGTGGCTGTTCCGGTTGGTGCTGACCGGGCGCTTCGACACTCACGCCCACGATCGCGAGGGATCCGAGCGCCCGGAGAGGCCGGAGTCCAGACCGTCGACCGGGTCACCGGCGCCGCCGCTCGGCGCGCGGCTCGCCGCAGCACTGCTGATCGCCGGTGCCGTCCTGCTTAACGTCGCCGACGCGTCGTGGGCGCACGCGGTCGGGATCGTCAGCCTGTTCGCGTTTGTGATCGTCGCCTTCCCGCAGGTCGTCCTGCGGGCGCTGGCCGACCAATGAGATGAAGAACAGATCAGGCATCATTTGATCATCACCGGCGTCGACTTGTACACCGACAGCACGGTACCGGAGGATGTCCGGTGAGCGAGCACAACCGTCCCGAGGCCTTCGACCGGCTCCGCAGGCTGCCCGTCGTGGGGCGCGCGGCGGACTGGGGCCTCGGCCCGCACGCCGTTTCGAAGCGCACTCGGGAAGCCGGCACCCGCATCGCCGGCCTCGACGTCACAGAGTCGGTGTGCCCGTATTGCGCCGTTGGCTGTGGCCAGGTCGTCTACACGCGCGGCGGCGAGCTGGTCAACATCGAGGGGAATCCGCGCTCGCCGATCAATCAGGGGACGCTGTGCCCGAAGGGCTCCGCCTCCCGCCAGCTCATCCAGCAGCCCGGTCGTCTCACCACGGTCCTCTACCGCCGCCCTCACGGGACTGAGTGGGAGGAGCTCGAGCTCGAGCAGGCGGTCGACATGATCGCCGAGCGCGTGATCGCCGCGCGCGAAGCCGGCTGGCAGGACACCGACGAGCGCGGATGGCGCGTGGACCGCACGTTAGGCTTCTGTTCGCTGGGCGGCGCGACGATCGACAACGAGGAGAACTACCTCATCAAGAAGGGCTTCACGGCGCTGGGCGCTGTGCAGATCGAGAACCAGGCCCGCATATGACACTCGAGCACCGTCCCCGGTCTGGGGACATCGCTCGGGCGCGGCGGCGCTACCAACTTCCAGCAGGATTTCCAGAACTCTGACTGCGTCTGGATCCAGGGCTCATCGATGGCCGAGGCGCACCCGGTCGGCTTCCGCTGGGTCATGAAGGCGCGCGAGTGTGGCGCCGTGATCGTCAACGTGGATCCGCACTACGCCCGGACGAGCGCGGTCTCCGACATCCACGTGCCGATCCGCGCCGGCTCGGACATCGCCTTCCTCGGCGGTCTGATCCGCTACATAATCGCGACGGGGTCGTATTTCAGGGAGTACGTCGTCAACTACACCAACGCGGCGACGATCATCAACGAGGACTTCCGCGACACCGAGGATCTCCACGGGTACTTCTCGGGCTTCGATCCCGAAACGGGGACCTACGACCGCGACTCGTGGCGCTACGAGGGGGAGCGGAGCGCCGCGCAGGCGGGCGAGCGCGAGCACTCCACCCAGGCCTTCTCCGACCGCACCGGTGCCGGCATGGAGACCGAGGACATGCGCAGCGACCCGACGCTGGAGCACCCCCGCTGCGTCTTTCAGATCCTCAAGCGCCACTACGAGCGCTACACGCCCGAGATGGTCGAGCGAGTGTGCGGGATCCCGCCGGAGCTCTTTCGCAAGGTCGCGGACACGCTGATCGCCAACTCGGGCCGCGAGCGCACGACGATGCTCACCTACGCGGTCGGCTGGACGCAGCACTCCACCGGCGTGCAGACGATCCGCGCCGGCGCGATCGTGCAATTGCTGCTCGGCAACATCGGGCGCCCGGGCGGCGGCATCATGGCGATGCGCGGGCACGCGACGATCCAGGGATCGAGTGACATCCCGACGCTCTACGACCTCCTCCCGGGCTACCTGCCGATGCCGCGAGCCCGCGAGGGCCACCTCAGCCTTGAGGACTACTGCACCACCGGGGGAAGCAAGCGCGGCTGGTGGTCGCACTTCGACATCTACGCCATCTCGCTGCTGAAGGCGTGGTTCGGCGACGCCGCGACCGTCGAGAACGACTACGGCTTCGCGTCGCTGCCGAAGATCTCGGGCAACCACTCACAGTTCCCCACGATGCTGCGGATGCTCGACGGCGGCATCGACGGCATGTTCGTCCTGGGCCAGAACCCCGCGGTGGGAACGATGCACGCGGGGTTGATGCGCCGCGCGCTGGCGAAGCTCAAGTGGCTGGTCGTGCGCGATCTCGCCGACATCGAGACGTCACGTTTTTGGAAGGACTCACCTGAGGTGCTCTCCGGCGAGCTCCGTACGGAGGAAATCGAGACCGAGGTCTTCCTGATGCCGTGCGCCGGCCACGTCGAGAAGGAGGGCTCGTTCACCAATACCCAGCGGCTGGTCCAGTGGCGCGACAAGGCGCTCGAGCCACCCGGCGACTCGCGCTCGGAGCTGCACTTCTTCTATCACCTGATCCGTCGCATCAAGGCGCACTACGCCGGCTCGACCGAGCCGCGCGACTGGCCGATCCGCAATCTCGCCTGGGACTATCCGGTGCACGGACCGCATCAGGAGCCGAGCGCGGAGGCGGTGCTGAAGGAGATCAACGGCTTTGAGATCGCCTCGGGGCGGCCGGTGAACTCGTTCGCGGACCTGCGCAACGACGGCTCGACGGCGTGCGGATGCTGGATCTACGCCGGAGTGTATGGCGACGGCGTCAACCAGGCCCGTCGGCGGGAGCCCGGCAACGTCACCGATCCCGAGGGCGGCGACGTCTCACCCGAGTGGGGCTGGGCTTGGCCGAGCAACCGCCGCATCCTCTACAACCGAGCCTCCGCCGATCCGCAGGGTCGCCCCTGGTCGGAGCGCAAGAAGTACATCTGGTGGGACGAGGAGCAGGGCCAGTGGACCGGCTACGACGTGCCGGACTTCCCGCGTGAGAAGCGTCCCGACTACGTCGCGCCACACGACGCCAGCGGGATGGACGCGATCTCCGGCAGCGACCCGTTCATCATGATGACCGACGGCCGAGCGTGGCTCTACTCCCCCACCGGGCTGCTCGACGGTCCCCTGCCCACCCACTATGAGCCGATCGAGTCGCCGGTCAAGAACGCGCTGTACCCCGACGTGGGCGCCAACCCGGCGGCGATCACGTGGAAGCGCGGAGAGAACCCGCTAAACCCGATGGAGAGCGGCGCCTACCCCGTGATCGTGTCGACGTTCCGGCTGACGGAGCACCACACGACCGGGCCGATGAGCCGGAACCTGCCCTGGCTCGCGGAGCTGCAGCCGGAGCTCTACGCGGAGATCGATCCGATGCTGGCCGCGGACCGGGGCATCGAGGATGGCGGCTGGATGGTGATCGCCACCGAACGCGGCGAGGTCGAAGCTCGGGCGATGGTCACCCGGCGCGTCGGTCCGCTGCGGATCGACGGGCAGTTCGTGCACCAGATCTCCGTACCCTGGCATTGGGGCACTTACACGACGTCCGAGCAGGGCGTCACGGGCGACTCGATGAACGATCTGATCGTGCTGTCCGGTGATCCCAACACCTCGATCGAGGACAAGACGTTCTCGTGCCAGGTCCGCGCGGGGCGCCGCGACGGAGAGTCGACGCAGGAGCTCGCGAGCGTGCGCGATGCCGACATTGACGCGTCCGCCGACCACGACGCCGAGGTCCCCGACAAGGTGTTCCACACGCCTCAGAGCGGCCACCAACCGCCACCGGAGAGCCGATGAGCGACGCGCCGACCGAAGTCGCCGTCCATCGCAGCGGTCAGCCTCCAGGGCGTCTGGGCTTCTTCACCGATACCACCGTCTGCATCGGCTGCAAGTCGTGCGAGGTCGCCTGCAAGCAGTGGAACGACCTGCCCGCCGACGGATACACCTTCGGCAAGGGGAGGCGTTCGCTTGATCACACCGGCTCACTGTCGTCGAGCAGCTGGCGTCACGTGCACTTCGTCGAGATCGCCGCTCCGCACGAGCCGGACCGCGAGGCCGCCCGTGCCGCCTTGGGGGCGGGCGCCGGCGGGCAGCTGCCGAACATCCCCGCCACCGGGGCGCTCGCGGCGGTGCGCGAGGACGTCGACCTGCTCGCCATGGCCGACGGTGCCGCGCTGCCCGAAGCTGAAATCGACCGCTGGCTGTTCGACTCCGACGTCTGCAAGCACTGCACCAACGCAGGCTGTCTGGACGCCTGCCCGACCGGCGCCTTGATCCGCACGGAGTTCGAGACGGTGATCGTGCAGCCCGACATCTGCAACGGCTGCGGCTACTGCGTCCCGTCTTGTCCGTTCGGTGTGATCGACCGCGACCCCTACGACGGACGCGCCGCCAAGTGCACCCTCTGCTACGACCGCCTGCAGGACGGGCTGGAACCCGCTTGCGCGAAGGCGTGCCCCACCGACTCGATCCAGTTCGGCCCTTACGAGGAGCTGGTGGAGCGAGCGAAGGGACGCGTGACCGAGCTCCACGCCCGGGGACTGGAGACGGCGTATCTGTACGGGGCCGGCGACGAGGGAGCTGACCAGCTCGCCGGCGGACTCGGAGCGTTCTTCCTGCTGACCGAGCCGCCTGAGCGCTTCGGACTGCCCGCCCAGGCCGACTCGCCGATACAGGCCAACATGCCGGCCGCCACCGCCGCCGGCCTGGCTGCCGGCGTGACCGCCGCGGCGGCCGCCGTCGTCTCGCTCGTGTTCGCCCACCGGAGGGCACGCCGGTGAGCCACGGTCACGGACCGCCTCCCGAGCAGAAGATCCGAGAGCGCGGTGAGGGGGTGATCGACGGCCGAGACACGACCCCGGCCGTCGGGCGCCGCGGTGAGCCGGGGGGGTGGCGCCGGGCCGTCGAGGGCGCCCGCGTACGCGGCTTCAAGCCGCGCTTCGAGGATGGCCGCTGGTCGTTCCTGTATCGAGCTGACAGCACTCGCTACGCCGCCGCGCCCAGCGTCGACGGCGAGGTGGCGGCGGCGGCGCGGCGCATGCGCGGCGACCCCCACGTGCCCGTCCCGGTCAAGGGCCCCGTGATCCGGCCGAACGTGTGGACATGGGAGGTCCCGCTCTACTTCTGGTTCGGAGGGATCGCCACCGGCGCGGCCTTCGCCGCGCTCGGATGCCAGGCCGCGGGAGACGAGCGGTCGGCGCGGGTCGCGCGCATGGTGGCCATCGGAGCAGTGGGTCCGGGCGGTCCACTGCTCATCTTGGACCTCGGCCGCCCCGAGCGGTTCCTCCATATGTTCCGGATCCTCAAGACCCGCTCTCCGATGTCGATGGGCGCGTGGTGCCTGATGGCCTTCTCCAACACCGGCGCAGCGGCCGTGGCCGCCGACCTGCTCCGATGGCGCCGTTGCGCGAAGGGACTGACCGTCGCCACCGCCGCGCTCGGCACCTACCTGGGCTCCTACACCGGGGTTCTACTGGCCTCCACCGCGGTCCCCGTGTGGAACCGGAGCCGTCGCTTCCTGCCGCCCATCTTCATCTGCACGGCGAGCGCGAGCGGCGCGGCGGTGACACGCCTGGCGCTCGCCGCCACCGGGACCCCGAGCGAGCATCCAACTCGCAGCGGCCTGGCGGCGCTCGAGTCTGTCGCGATGACCGGGGAACTGGTCCTGTCGGCGATCAACGAGCATCGCCTCGGGATCGCCGGCCGCGCGCTCGAGGAGGGCCGCCCGGGCAGGCTGCTGGCGGCCGCGCGCGCGCTGACCGCCACGGGACTGGTGCTACGGGCCGTTGGCCGCCGCGGCGGGGCAACCGTCGACCATCTCCCGAGCGTGATGTTCCTCGCCGCCGCGCTGGCCTACCGCTTCGGCTGGGTCGGCGCGGGGCGAACATCCGCCCTGGATCACGAAGCCGTCGCGACGCTGGCCCGCCGCCCGTAGGGGTAGGGCCAAGGTACGCCGGAAATGTGCAATAGGAACCTTGTGAGCGCCTGACCTCCGCTGAGCGGCGCGTCCTCTTCCATGTTCGGGATCGGGGCGACCGCCGGCCGCTGCTTGGGAGGAGCGGCAGAAGCTGGTTCCGCACGCTCTCGGGCTCTCGCTTCCCGCCGGATCAGAAGAGACGATCGATTCCCCCGATCGCACCTGCGCCGCAAAGCGCCGCTCCGCTGACACGAGTGTCGCGAGCAGTGCCAAGTTCGTGTCGCCGGACAGCGACCGCGCCGCAGGACTAGACCGCCACGCGCCGCTGGACCGGACCCGCACGCAACGGACAATCACAGCTGAGCCCGCACCGCGCCGGCCGGGTACTGCTTGCTGTGGATGTTCACGTAGTAGCGCGTAGGGTCGTGCTCGATCGCCTTGATCATCGCGGCGCTCGTGGGAACGCAGCCCTTGTGTTGGAGCTTGCCGGTGGTCGAGAGGGGGATCACGATCGGGCCTCCGGTTCCGGCGCCGCCTCGGTGGATGTGGGCGAACGTCGCGTCGGTGAAGCCGTGGAGGTGAGAGAAGCGCCAGCAGACCTTCAGCGAGCTGTGGAGCGCGATCACGGCGCTGCCCGCACCGTTCGGCGGCCCCGGAGGAGTCTCGGCCTTGCCGGTGAGACTCACTCGGTAGATGTGCCCCCGTACTCCGGTCTTTGGCGCCGACGCGTGCGATTTCGAACGCGAGCTCGAGCCACCGCACCCCGCCAGCCCGAGGGCGGCCGTGAGAACGACGGGCGTGATCAGCTTCGAAGACATCGAGGGCATCGCGCAGGCTAGATACCCCGGATCCCTCGCCACACCGACCGCCGTTTTGGGCTGGCCGGAGTCAACGCGAAGCGGCATTGGCCGCTGTCTTGGCGCCACTGCCGCGATGTTGGCGCTATCCGGGACGTTTGGCAGCCGACCGGCTGGCCGTCGCGTGGTCGAAACCGCCGCCGAGCGGCGAGGGGTTGTCTTGGCCAGAGAACCGACTCGTGCGCCATGCGCAGCGTATCGCGACAGCGACAGCCGTTAATGTGCGGGTCGACGGAGCGTGGGCCCCAGTGGTTGATAGCGGCGAGACAAGGTGACAACAGCCGGAATGGACTCACACGCCATGGGCGGCGGCCCGGGTGGCTGGGCGACGACTTCAACGGGATCCTGGTGCTGGCAGATCGCGTCGATCGCGTCGGCCACCAAAGGGCTCATTTGCAGGTAAAGAGGACATAATGCAAATTATCGAGCGGTCGTTATGGAACCTTGTGGAGCTCTTCGGCGCCGGCTGAGGCCTCGGTTAGAGCGAGCTGGCCCGCACCCTCCCGCCGTCACGAACGGGCCGCGCAGAGACCCATAGCGAGACCGGCCGCGGAGTTCAGTCCCAGATCTCGTTCCGGCCAAGTTCGGTCGCGATCGCTTTCGCCATCTCAGCTGGAGCTGGCCGCACCTTGGCGCGGACTTGCACCTCGACCTGGACGTCGGGGAAGTCGCACAGCTGCGCGAGCTCGGCCATGACGATCGCGCCGTAGCTGTCCGGGACCGGCTGGCCGTTGATCTGTAGGTGCAGACCGTGGCCGCGGGCGACCTGTAGATCGATGTTCGGGTTGTACGGGGCGCTCACCGCTTACTCCTCGACGTGCGCAAGGTAGCGGCTGAGCGGAACGTGCATGGGGATCTCGCCGTGGCGCTGCGCCTGCTCAACGTAGTCTGCGACGAGCGCATGCAGGGCCGCGTTGCCGTCGCGCTCGAGCTCGCGCTCGATCAGGTAGGCACGGCCCCGGCCGTTGGCGGGGTTGTCGGTGACGCGCACCACCCCGTCGACGCGTTGTCCGTAGAGGACGCGTTCGCCTCCGGGGATGGTGTAGCGGGCCAGCTCAACGCGCTGACCGACGCGATTGCCGTTGCGGACGAACTCAGTGACGGTCGGGGTGGTCATGAGCGCTCATTCCAGGTGGCGGTTCCGTAGCCGGCAACTTCCGTTGAGCGGACGCGGCAGGCGTCTTCGGGCCCGCGGGCGATCGCGTCGGCGATGTCCTTGCGCTCGATCGCGCGCTCGGTGCGCGTGCTCGGCTGCGCCTGTTCGAGCCGTTGGATCTCATGGCTGGCTTGGCGGCGGGTGCGCGGGTAGGTGAATGTCTGGCCGGTCCGGTTGGCGAGCGATCGCAGGTACGCGAGCTGTCGGCGGGTGGGCCGGTCGACCAGCTTGGGGGTGCTGGTCATCGAGGCCTCCTGGTGGTGGGGGTTGGTGGGCATGCCCCAGCCAGGCCTCGATCGGCGGAGGCGGTCAAGCCGATGATCCGGACTCTCGTCGTACCGCCGGCCGCAGGCCGGTGGGGCTTTCATCGGCTTGACGGCAGGCGCCGGGCGTGGCAGGCGTTCAGGGGCGGGCCCGCTCCCCCCCGCCACTGCCGCCTCGCTCCTACAGACTCTCTGATGCAGAGTCGTCTGCTTGCCCGGCGGGTGTCTCGAGCACGGCATCCTCGATCCGGGAGGCCAGCCGGTCGATCAGCGCGGCGGTCTGCTCGAGCACCGCCAAATCCGCTTGTTCGGCCCACGACGCCAGGTAGGGCACCGAGTAGCCGTCGGTCTTGATCCCGAGCGCACCCACGCACGTGAACGCGACCGACTCGACGACGAGCTCCTCGCCGGCATAGGTGAGTTCCGGGTCTCCATCCTGGCGTTCGCGGCGGATCAGCGCGTGCGCGAGCTCGTGGCAGCGGGTCTTGACCTTGCCGTTGGCTGACAGGCTGGCATCGATTGCGATCCGACCGGTATCGAGCTCGTAGTAGCCGTGGCAGCCGTCGCTCATCGACTCCTCCTTGACCTGGCAGCCGAGGGCGTGCGCGAGCGCGTCGAGCTTGGGGATGATCGGCGCGAGCTCGTCGCCGTCAACGCCGCGGATCGGAACTTCAAGCGGGGCCGGCTCGGCGGGCGGCGGGAGCGGGGAGACCTGGTCTTGGTCTTATCTCGTGTTTCGACCGCCTGGATCCGTAGGTTGTGCGTCAGGTTCGAGCAAGGCGGTGGTTGGTGTCGTGGGCGCGTTCGCGGTCGCTTCGGTGCTGAGCAGGGTGGCCGTTTGAGCGGCGGCTTTGTCGTCGACGGACCGAGTCCGGCGGCGGCGGAGGCGACGGCGTTCTTGGCGTGGTTGGCCGCTCGCGGCCGCGGCTCCTACACGCAGCGGGCGTACGCGTTGGGGCTGGCGCACTTCTTGGGCTGGCTGGACCGTGGTGGCGTGGAGCTGGATGCGGTAGATCGGCGGGTGATCGCTGAGTACGTGGTTGCGTTTCGCTCCGGTGCCGAGGACGGGCTGCCGCTGGGGCGCCAGCCGCGAACGGTCAACCACCGGCTGTGCGTGCTGGCGACGTTCTTCGGGTTGCTCGAGCGGCGCGACCGCGAGGCCGGCGGTGGCTTGTGGGCCGGGCGGCCGTGCCCGGTTCCGACTGGCGGTTCGTTGATAGACGGGTCACACGGGATGCCGGGCCGGGATGCGGTCAGACACGGTCGACGGGCTGAGTATCGCCAGCGGGTGCCCCGGCGGTTGCCGCGTCGCGTCGAGCCGGAGGTCGCGGTGCGGTTGATCGCGGCGGCGGGTTCGGAGCGCGATCGGGCGTTGTTGACGTTGTTGTGGCGCAGCGGTCAGCGAGTCGGTGACTGGAGCGGCGTGCACGGCCAGCACGGGATCCTCGGGATGTGCCTGGGGGATCTCGACCGCCGCTCGGGGACGGTGGTGGTGCGCCTGAAGGGGGCGCGAGACGAGCATCGGGTGCCGGTCAGCGATGACTTCTGGCCGGTGTTCGCTCGTTATCTGGGGCGGGAGCGCGGGCTGGGTGAGCCTGAGGATCCGGCGTGGGTCATGTTCCGACGCGGGCAGGGCCGGCCGCTGTCGTACGCGGCGTTTGAGTGTGCGTTGCGGGCGCTGTCGCGCCGGGTCGGCGTGCGGGTGACGGCGCACATGTTTCGTCACGCGCTCGCGCAGGCGGTGGTCGAGGTCGCGGGCTTGAAGGTCGCGCAGGAGATGCTCGGCCACGCGCACGTTTCCACCCCCGCCGACACTTACGCGCGTGTTGATGAGCCGGCGATGGTGGCCGCGGTGGAGCGTGCCCGCGATCTATTTGATCTTCAGGCCGCGACCAGCTCGTCTGCCGATGAGCCCGGCGGCTATGTGTTTCCCTATGACCAAGCGACGTTGGCTGAGCTCGAGGCCGCGGCGGGTGAGGAGCCCGGCCGATGAACGGGGGCTGGCCTCCGGCGGACTTGGTGGATCGAGCTTTCGACGGCGGCCGGCTCTTGGCCGAGCTGGAGGCGGTTGTCGGGCGGTCGCCGATGAACGCGGAGCGTCGCCGTATGACGCTGCTGTCGACGCGGGAGTGACGGGTGATCCTGGACGGGCTGCCGGGTGAGACGTTGCAGGATCGCTAGCGCGCGTTTGAGTGGGGGGTGTGGCCGGAGTGGCTGCGGGGGCTCGGCCGCGCTCCGGATCGTCGCTGGTCGTTCGGTGTGGCCTTGCTGGTCACCGCGCAGGCGGTGCGGCCGAGTTGGCCGTTTCTGGAGTGCACCTACACCCGCAAGTGGGTCAAGCAGCTGCCCGACGACGCACCGTTGCAGATTGCCGCGAAGCGGTTGAGGCCTGCGGTCGAGGCGGTGGCGTGGAGCTCGATCGGGCTACAGGAGAAGGCGTTGAAGAACGGGCTGCGGACCATGATGGTCGCCGGCCACACCGCGCTTGAGCAGATCACCGACGCGGACCTGCGGTCGGTGCCGGTGACGGTGTCGAGCGGCAGCGATGTCCTCGACGCCGCGTTGTGCTCGCTCGGGGTGCTCGGCCGCACACCACTGCGCGGCGCCGCGCGGCGGATGCGCAACCGCCGCCTGACCCCGGCAGAGTTGGCCGAGCGCTCGAAGATCCCGGAGCGGTTCCGGGCGGTCCACGTGCTCTACCTGGAGCAGTATCAGCAGCGGGTCTCTGACGTGTACGCCACGACGCGGCACAAGCACAACTCGCTTGAGCACTTCTGGTGCTTCATCGATGAGCGCTACCCCGAGGTGCGCAGCTGCGCGCACGTCCGCCCGGCGCACGCGCGGGCGTTCATCCCGGAGGCGATCGAGTTAGCGCGGCGGGTGCAGCGAGGTCCAGGCGCCGGCGAGCGCGAGGACCGCTCGACCGCGATGCAGTGGCTGACCAACCTACGCTGCTTCTTTGCCGACGTGTGCACGTGGGGCGCTGAGCCCGGCTCGCCGTTTGAGCCGCATGCCCCGGCGGCGGTGCCGTTGGAGCGCCACGACCTGCGCAACCTCGGGTTCGACAAGGTCCGGCGGCGCGCTAAGGCCCGCTCGGTGGAGGCCGTGATCGACCTCGAGCGCGAGATCCCGAAGATCCGCGCGGTCGCCATCCGCCGCTGGGATCAGGCGCAGCAGTCGCTGGCCGAGGAGCCCGGAGTCCGCGCCGGGCGCGAGGCCGAGACCGAGGCGTTCTGGGACTGGGCAGTGCTGGAGCTCTTGTTGCAAAGCGGACTGCGGATCGAGGAGGCCAGCGAACTGGCCACGTTGGACGTGCTGCGACGCCGCCATCCGGACGGGCGAACCTATTACATGCTGCACGTCAAGCCCTCGAAATTCGATCACGCGCGCGTCGTCCCCATCGGCGACGGGCTGGGGCGGGTGATCGCCGAGATCATCCGCCAGGTCAAGGCGTTCTACGGCACCGATCGGGTGCCCCACTGCGATCACTACGACGCTGGAGAGAAGCGCGCGCTGCCGCGAGCGCCTTACCTGCTGCAGGGATGCCGGCACCCGAGCCCGCTCGCGTTAGCGGCGATCAGGACTCGGCTAGCGCGGCTCTCGCGACTGGCGGAGGCACGCAGCGCGGACGGGTCGTCGCTGATCGTGCGCCCGCACGACTGTCGGCGAGCGTTCGCGCCAGAGCACCTGAACAACAACACCCCGATCCACGTGATCCAGGCGCTGCTCGGCCACGCGTCCCCGGACACGGTGATGGTCTACGCCAAGCTTTACCCGTCGACCTTGGTTGAGGAGTACCGCAAGGCCGTCCGCGCGGTCTACACCGACCACCACGGCGCCGACAGCCTGCGCAACCCGACCCGCGAGGAGTGGGCAGAGTTTCAGGCCAGCTGCTCGATGCGCGACATGGGCACCCACCTCTGCGCGCTACCGACCGGCGAGCACTGCGCCCGCGGACTGGTCTGCCTCGGGTGCGGGCACGCGCAACCGAAGAAGAGCGCCACGCCGGTATTTCGACGGATGCTCGCCAGCCACGAGCGCAGCCTCACGCGCGCGCGTGGAAATGGTGAGCCGGCAGGACAAATCGCCGCCCGCGAACTCGAGATCGTGCGCATCCAGTCCGCGCTGCGCCGCGCCGAGGAGCTCATCGCTGACGTCGCGGCGGCGATCGAGGCCGCCGCCTGACCAGAGGACTACGAGGCGATCGCGTCGGCTGGCTGATCCCTCGAAGCCGGAGCGATGGCCGCCTCGAGCTTCCGGGCAACGCTGTCGATCACGCCAGCGAACTCGGTGACGGCCTCCAGCGCGCCGTCCTCGCCCCAACCGGCGACATATGGAATCGACTCCCCGCCGACGTCCAGCCCGGCACCGGCGCAGACGATGAAGGTCACGGTGTCGACGATCACCTCGGCCCTGCCACGGCCATATTCGCGGTATCCGACCCCGAGCGCGTGCGCGAGCTCATGAACGAGGATCCGGACCTGCGCGTTGACCGACTGGCTGGCGTCGACGACGATCCGCTTTGCGCCTTGGTCGCACCAGCCGCCGACGGCCCCGCGGATGGCCTCAAACGCGACCGAGAACCCGATCAGCTTGGCGAAGGCAACGAGCGGTGCGGTCAGGTGGGCGTGGCTGTCGCCGGTCAGCGGCTCGCACGGCGACTCCAGCGCGGTCGGCGTGCCGCCCGGGATCTCGGCGACCTGTGACCGGTCAAAGACGGGCACGGCGCGGAAGAAGACACGGCGCTCCTCGCCGGCTTCGTCCGCCGATTCGTCGGCGTCCTTGGCGCGCTTGACGGTGAGCGGGGCGAGAATCCAGATCGCCTTCTCGCCCTTGCGGACCTGATACCCGAGTTGCAGCCACGCGCGAAACCCGCACACAAAGGTCGCCTCCGGGCAGGCCAGCGCGATCAACAGCTGATTGTTGACCGAATACCGCGACAGCCCATTGCGAGCCCGCACTCGAACCCAACGCCGCCAACCATCGGAACTGAGGAGCTGCTCCGCGGCCTGATGGAGACGTTGGCGGTCGCGTTCGCGGCGCTGCTCGCGCTCGACATCGGTAAGTCGTCGGTTGCTGCGCATGACTCGGTTCCTCTCGCTCGGGACCCGCCGGGTGCGGGCCGTCAAGCGCCCCGACCGCACGCCGCTAGGCGTGCCACCATCGGGGCGGGGGCCGCTCCCGGTCGGGCTCAGCCAAGGAACCTGCGCGTGCGAACACTCCGGCTCCAGATCCCCGAAATCACCTTCGCGACGCGCTGTGTCCGATGCGAGTTAAGAGCTGGTCAGTCGACCGGTATGGTGCTGGCTAGCCGCGACTCGCGGGTCCCCGCTTCCCGCGCGCAAAGCGAGCGTCTCAGGCACTGCCGGCGAAATACCGCGGAGCGACAGAAGCGGGTCTCGCCAATGCCGTCTGTCAATGGCCATCTGTTTCTCCCCAACTACGGCCATCAGATCTCCCCACTGGTGGCCATCAGATCTCCCCACTGGTGGCCATCAGATCTCCCCACTGGTGGCCATTAGATCTCCCCACTGGTGGGGTCAGGTCAGGGGCTTCACCC
>JAFAXX010000158.1 GCA_019240655.1 Solirubrobacterales bacterium | reverse complement strand
GCCGAGCGCGGCGGCGCTGATGCCGACCGGCACCTCGGCGGACCGGACGTTGGCGATCGCCAAATCGAAGAAGGCGCGCCCCGTGTCACGCTCACCGGGTTCACCGGCGCTGCGCCCGCCGCCGCGACGACGAGCTGAATGTCGAGCTCATGGGATGTCTCGGACCATGATCAGGTTCGTCGCGCCGGTGGCGCCGGTTCGCTGGCCGGCGGTGATCACCACGCGCGCACCGCTCGCGAACCCGGCGAACTCCTTCGCGGTCGCCAATGCTCGCTCGATCAGGCCATCGACCGACCCGCTGACGTCCATCGCGTGTGAGTAGACGCCCCACTCGAGTGTCAATTGGTTCGCGACGCCCTCCGTCTGTGGAAGCGCGATGATCGGTTGACGGGGACGGTACTTGGCGCAGGCCCGTGGGGATCCTCCGCCGGAGGTCGGAACGAGTAGCGCGGCGGCGTCGAGCTCGGCGGCCAGTTCCACGGCGGCGTGCATCACCGAAGCAGCGGGCGTGTCGCGCACGCCGGCGCGGGCGCGGCCATGGATTTCAGGGGCCTCCTCGGCCGCCTCCGCGAGTTGTGACATCGCTCTGACCGCCTCCACCGGGTACTGGCCGACGCTCGTCTCCGCCGAGAGCATCACCGCCGAGGTGCCGTCGATCACCGCGTTCGCGACATCGGTGGCCTCGGCCCGCGTGGGCTCCGGCGCGTGAATCATGGATTCGAGCATCTGAGTCGCGGTGATGACCAGCTTGCCGGCCTGCGTGGCGCGGTAGATGGTGTCCTTCTGCATCAGCGGCACACGGGCAACGCCGGCCTCGACGCCGTAGTCGCCTCTCGCGACCATGACGCCATCGGCAGCGGCGATGATCTCATCGAGGTGCTCGTGGGCCTCGATCTTTTCGATCTTGGCAATGGTTCGTCCGTGCCAGCCATGCTCGTCGAGCCGCGTCCGAAGCTGCTCGAGGTCAGCCGCCGAGCGGACAAACGACAGCGCGACGAAATCGGCGCCGGCCTCCGCCGCCAGCGCGAGGTCTGCGAGGTCTTTATCGGTGATCGCCGGCAGCTCCGGCCGCGCATACGTGACGTTGATCCCTTTGCGCGGAACGAGCTCGCCCGCCGACATCGACCTCGCCACGACCTCCCCGGGCCCCGCCGACTCGACCACTAGTCGCGGCACACCGTCGCCGACCACGATCTCCGAGCGCTCGGTCACCAGTCGTGGGAACTCCGGGAAATCCACCGGAACGCGCCGCTCCCCGACATCGTCGTCGTTGCAGGTGAACGTCACCAGCTCGCCGGCCTGCACTGTGGATGGCACCACGGCCACCGACAGGCGCAGCTTCGGCCCCTGAAGATCAAACAGAAGTCCGATCGGCCGCCCAGCGCGCGCGGCGGCGGCCCGGACCTCTCCCGCGCGGCGGCGCAGGTCCTCGTGGGTGCCGTGCGAGCAATTCAGCCGGGCGCAGTCCATCCCCGCGGCGACGAGCGCATCGAGCACTCCAGGTACATCAGTCGCCGGGCCGAGCGTGGCGATGATCTTCGTGTGCCGCGTGAACATCCTCCGCGATGCTAACCGCAGCCGGCGCGTAGCGTAGCGCAGCGGCTGGATCTCGTGCTCCGCCCGCCGCCCCATCCCGCCGGCGCGGGTCGCGCCGACGGACTTCCGGGATCCTGGTCGACGTGCCCGTGGCGTGACCGCCGCCGGCTCCATTCGGCACCGTCCGTCGTCGAAGTCGTCCTTCGATTCGTAGTGCTCGACGGTTGCCGGCGCCTCCTGGCCCCCCTGATGCCCCGGGCGGCGCGCGAGGGGCAACCTGCGCGAGCGGCTCGCGCTTGACGTTCGCGGGTCCCAGCCTGAGGAATCGGTTGAGGTGATCGACGGCTCGGTCCGTCTGCCCAGCCAGGCACGATAAGCACCGACCTGCTGGCCGTACGCATCCTTCGTCCGGGGGCCAGCGGCGACCGCTCGAGGTCTTTCAGATGCCGGGCGACCGCAGCTTCTACGACATCGACCGCAGCTCGGCGCTTGTTAGTAGACGCGGATGTCCGCCGTTCTGATGCGGTCACGAGAGCATTAGTAGACGAACCCCCGGATGGAGCCGTCCTCTAGGGGGACTTAGCAGCCTTATCCGGAAGCCGCTTCCGACGCGCCGTCGTCTCGCCGTGACGAGGGCGCCGCGCGCGGCGCCCTCCTCTCTGTTCATCGATGCCCTTCCACTGGTAGAGCTAGTGCAGCTCCTGTTGGCGGTGTGTTCCGTCGCCAGCGACGTAAGTGAGAAGCCGCCCTTCCGCCGCTAGCTGGAGTGAATAGCCCCCATCGCTCGTCAGCGTCACGGGCGTCCGGGCACCCGAGCCGTCAGTGACCGCGACATCGTGCGCGCCAGCAGGAAGCACTCCGGAAATGAAGCTCGCCGTGGCGATGGTGATTTGCGATCCGAGGCCTTGCCTGAGCGCCTCAGATGTGGCGTTGCAGCCGACCGTCGTCCCATACTTGGAGCTCACCGCTCCAAAACAAACAACTCCACGACCCGGATAGATGTACAAGCGGGTGGAGGGGTCCGCAAGGACCGCTCGGCCCAGGCTTGGATTCACCTCAAACTGCTGCTGCGCTCGAGCAAGTCCCTGTAGTAGCGCCGGATCAGTTGCACCCGCGTCTTCCGGTCGAGGCGCACGCTGTAACGCAGGGAATGCCTCAGCCTGAGCCGCGTCGGCGCTCGCTACTCCTGTGCCAACGCTTGCGACCTGCGGTGTCTGTTGTCCGGCGAACGCGCGGACGGCTCGCGGTCCGGCGAACGCGCCAAGCGCCGTCGCAACGATAAGGCCAGAACCGACTTCCGCCGCCGAGGTCGCCCCGATGAGCCAACGGTACTTCATCGTCACGGTTCGATCCCTTCAGATGCGCGTGAGCATGGGCAAGTCATCTGCAAACAAAACCCAGAAGCTACTGAAGCTGTTGGACATGGTCTGTGAGGCGCCTCCGGCGATCGGCCAGTGCGGAATCGAACAGGTCGCGCCAGTTCCAGTAGAACGTACCGTCTTGATAGACCGTGTAATTTGCACAGTTATGGGTGCCCCACTGGCCGCTTCTGTCGTGCACTGCGAGACATTGGAACCTCCACATGTAGCTTAGGTTCTGCACCTCACCGCGCTTCCAGTTATGGTAAATACCTCCGCTGTCATTCGGTGGGTCCCAACACCACGACCCTCGCGGCCAGTTGGTGCAATGCCAAACGTGCGTGTAGGCCGCTCGGGCAATGCGTTGCGCCGCGAGAGAGAGTGAGGAAGCAACGGAGAAGGTCGTGAAGGCCGCCAGCAAGTAGAGCCGCAAGCGCGCGGAGTATGGCCGCCGCCCGCTCTGCGGCTCGCAGCGTGCCAGCTTCTCGGGCGAGTTCGGGCGAAGATCGGCCCGAGCGTGCGCTCGCCCATCGTGGGACCCTTTGCCATCGCCTTGAGCAGGAGCAGTCGACCGTCGGTCGGATGAGGGGTGGCGCCGCACGAGCTCGTCGTTTTCGAGGCGGCCGACGGGCCGGCCATGGTGCTCGAGCTGAGGCCCAGGGGAACGGCCTGCGTCCCCGGCGGTGATACCGTCGCCCTCCGCGGCCCTCGAAAGCAAAAGAAACTCCGGTAGCCCGAGCCGTTCGCACGAGCCTGCGCGATGAGCAATCGCTGCAGCGCGCGGCTCAAGCGGTGCGTGAGCGCTACTTCCGGAGGCTCGACATCGCGTGCCGCAGGCTCTTCATCCTGGTCCCCCGGTGGAGGACACGCGCCGCGATACGCCGCATTGATGACGATCGCTACCCGTTGCTCCCGTTCGCGACCCCGGAGAACTGGGCCCACAATTCGACGGCAGCATACTCGGGCAACGCCGACGTTGTCGGCAACGATACGGTTTGACCGCTAACGCCGGTTAGACGACGCTACTTCGCGGCTCCTGACACGGACCCGAGCACCGGCCATCTTGGCGCGCCCAGTGAAAGAGGGAGGTGTGAGAGGGGTCCTGACAGGGCACCCCTGTGGTGCCCCGGATGGGGGTATGTTGTCTACCTGGATGGCGCCGGCGACATCGCCTCGCGCGAAGATCCCACCACCGCCGATCAACAGCACTTCCTGAGATGCAGATCACCCGCAGCACCGTCGACACCGCCAAGGGCCCCGAGGAATGGTTCACCGGCGACGTGTACATCGACGCGGTCGCCGCCCCCGCCGGCAGCTCGACGGTTGCGGCCGCGCTCGTCCACTTCACCCCCGGCGCTCGCACCGCCTGGCACACGCACCCGCACGGTCAGACGATCTATGTCACCGAGGGCGTCGGGCTGTGCCAGCGCGAGGGCGGCCCGGTGGAGGTGATTTGCCCCGGCGACCGCGTCTTCTTCGAGCCGGGCGAGAACCACTGGCACGGCGCCGCGCCGAACCGCTTCATGGTTCACGTCGCGATGCAGCAGACCGACGAGTCCGGCAGCCCGGTGACGTGGGGCCGGCACGTAACCGACGACGAGTACGCCGCCGCTCCGAGCCCCGGCGGCTGAGCACAGCGCCCGCCGGCGTCGGACCGGGCGAATGACGCCGTCGGCTTGACGGCGGATCCCGCGGCCGGTCGACCCTGGACCAGTAAGCGACCAAGAAGCGGAATGGACCAGGTCGATCAACGCATCGTGATCGCCAGGAGCGACCGTTCGATTGATCGACCGGGCGTCCGCGTGATGTAGGGTCGGTTTGCTGCCGTTGGTTCGAGCGGATCGGAGTGGACATGTCGAACTTGCAGCCATCGGCGCCCGTTGGCGACGTGACCCTGTTCACCGCCGTGGACCGGACCAAGGATCCCGGGTTCTTCACCCATTTTCTTGACCAAGCCAACGAGCTCGCGCGGACCGGCAAGCCGCTGATCCTCGAGGCACTGCGCCTGGCCCCTGGTCAAATCGTGCTCGATCTCGGTTGCGGAACTGGGGCCGACGTGATCGACATCGCGCAGCATGTCGGCTCTGATGGACGGGTCGTTGGGGTGGACGTGAGCGAGGCGCTGATCGCTGAGGCTCGCCGGCGTTGGGGCGACACCGAGCTGCCGGTCGAGTTTCGGATCGGCGACGCGCAGGAGCTCGAGTTTGACGACGGCAGTTTTGATGCCTGCCGCACGGAGCGGATGCTGATGCATGTCCCCGACGAGCAGCGAGCGCTGGCGGAGATGGTGCGCGTCACCCGCCGAGGCGGTCGGGTAGCGGTGTTCGACTTCGACTGGGACATGCACATCGTCGACAGCCTCCACAAGGACACGACGCGCACGGTCGTGCGCTCGTTCAGCGACGGGCTCCAACATGGCTGGATCGGCCGGCAGCTGCCGCGTTTTTTCCGCGAGCACGGGCTGACCGACGTGACCGTCGTGCCGCATGTTCTCTTCCTGACCCTCGAGTTCTACGAGCTGCTACTCGGCGGCCACCTCGTTCGTATCCAGGGCGAAGGCGTCCTGACGCCTGAAGAGGTCGAACGGTGGTGGACCGATCTACGCGCCAAAGCCGAACGCGGCGAGTTTGTCGCGGCGCTCACCGCCTTGATCGTGGCGGGCTCGAAGCCTTGACCGCTGAGGCCCGAGGCGATCGGCCTCGGGGCACCGTCCTAGCCGCGGCCTTCGGCCGCAGCGCACGCGATCCAAGAGATCACCCGTCCGCGCACTGTGCGAACATTCGTTCGAATGCGGTGGAGCAATCTCAGCACGGAAACGGAGGAGCGGGCCCGGTTGCCGGGCTACGCCGATGGCGCCGTGGTGCGGCACTTCGAGGCGCCTGACGCGGTCAGGACCCGGTTCTACGAGGTGCGCGCAAAGTCGATCCTGAACCGGGTGCCGGAGGCATCGCAGGTGCCGTTCAAGTGGACGATCAATCCGTACCGCGGCTGCTCGCACGCCTGCGTCTACTGCTTTGCCCGGCCAACGCACACCTACCTCGACTTCGACGCCGGACGTGACTTCGAACGCGAGATCGTGGTCAAGGTCAACGCCCCGGAGCGGCTGCGGGCCGAGCTGGCGCGTCCGTCTTGGCAGGGCGAGCACGTGGCGCTCGGGACCAACACCGACCCATACCAGTGGGTCGAGGGTCGCTACCGGCTGATGCCGGGCATCTGGGAGGCGTTCCGCGATGCCGCCAATCCTTGCTCGGTGCTGACCAAGTCGCCGCTCCTGCTGCGCGATCTGCGGCTGATGAGGGAGATCGCGGCGCGGACGGAGTTCAGCGCCGCGCTGTCGGTCCCGACGATCGACGAGCGGGCGTGGCGGGCCACCGAGCCGCACACTCCGAACCCGCGGGCGCGGCTCGACGCGGTCGCCGAGCTGACCCGAGCAGGCATCCGGACCGGTGTCCTGGTCGCGCCGCTGATGCCCGGGGTCAACGACGCCCCCGAGCAGGTGGCGGAGATCCTCGAGCGCGCCACGGAAGCGGGGGCGGCGTACGTGAGCGGGATCGCGCTGCATCTGCGGGGGCAGGTACGCGGGCTGTTCTTCGACTGGCTGCGCGAGCACCGTCCGGATCTCCTGCCCCGGTACGAGCAGCTGTACCGTCGCGGCGCCTACGCGCCGGCCGAGGAGCGGCGAAGGCTGGCCGCGATGGTCAAGGGCCCCGATCTCGCCCCCGGCGAGCGGGTGCGCGGCAGAATGCAGTCCCCACCGGCGCGTGAGCCGCCCCGGTCCACGTCCGGTCAGGAAAGACTCTTCTGAGCGGGTCTTCAGTGAAACTGTCATCGCGCGGCGGTGGTAGGTAGAAGTGCGAGCGAAACGCCGACCGGGAGTCATGTGATCAACCGAAAACGCCTGAAAACCAGCAAAGACCTATATCTCGAGCGGATGTTCGAGACCCGCAGCGAGGCATGGGAGCGAGTGGGTCTGGCCGTCGATGCCAGCCATCGAACGGTGCGCCGGGCCCAGCGGGAGCTCCTCGTGCTCCTGCCCCTGTTGATCGCCGTGCTGGTCGTCTACTACCACAGCAAGGAGATCCTCGGCCTGCCGAAGTCCAACGTCTGGGTCGAATGGATAACCGTGGTGGCGCTGCTGGCGATCGGCTGGACGTTCGCGCGCGACGTGGGACGCGCGGCCGGGCCGACGTTCTTCCGCCGGATGGACCCTGCGACCGCGGGAACGGTCGGGTTCCTGATCCGTCTTCTCACCATGGGGATCACGCTGTTGATCGCGCTTTCGGTCGCCGAGGTCAACACGGGATCGCTGATCGCGGGAAGCGCGTTCACCGCCGTCGTCCTCGGTCTCGCCGCCCAGCAGACCCTCGGCAACCTGTTCGCCGGCATGGTGCTGTTGACCGCGCGTCCCTTCCGGGTCGGCGAGCGCGTGCGTCTGCAGGCCGGCGCGGTCGGCGGAGCGGTGGAGGGAATTGTCAGCTCGCTCGGCCTGCTCTACACCACGCTGGCCCACGGTGAGGACCAGATCCTGATCCCCAACAACGTGGTCCTCGCGGCGGCGGTGGTCCCGCTCAGGGAACCGGAACCGATCAACGTCAAGGTCCGTCTCGGCGCCGGTGTCCGCCCCAGTCATGTGCAGGCCATCCTCGACGACCAGATCACCACGCCGACGCGGGCGGCGGCGAGCGTCCTGCTCGAGGAGCTGGACGGCGCCGATGTCGTGGTCCGTGTGCAGGCGACTCCGGAGCGGGCCACAGACGGGGCGCATCTCGCCGACGAGGTGATCCTCGCGCTCTCCAGCGTCACCGGCGAGCACGCCGCGGTCGGGCATGAGCGCTGACCCACAAGCGCCCCGCCGCCGCGACGGCGCCGCTCATCGCCGTGATCGCCGTGATCGCCGTTATCGCCGCTCGCGCTGGCCCTCCACATGGGCGTTGGCGATCCGCTCGCCGCCGAGCCGGCGGCTGATCTCGGCCGCGATTCCCGGCGCGACGGCCGCGAACGTCGCTCCCAGGCGCAGCGGCGCGGGCGCCACCTCCAGCTCTGCTCGGTCTTGCTCGACCGCCCGGATGACCGCCGCGGCGACGTCCTCGGGAGCGCGGGTCCGCACGAACCACGGCAGCTTCACCCCCGCGTCGGCGAACATCCCGGCGTCGCGGATGAATCCCGGGGCCACGGTGGAAACGCCCACGCCGTGGGAGCGGAGGTCCTCGCGGAGACCGAGCGCGAAGCCTCGCAGCCCGAATTTGCTGGCCGAGTAGAGCGAGGAGGCCGGCGAGGCCGCCTTGCCCGCGAGCGAGGAGATGAACACCAGGTGGCCGCGGCCGCGGTCAACCATCCCCGGCGCGAGGGCCCGGGCCAGGCGCACCGGCGCCCGGAGGTTGACTTCGAGTACGCGGTCGACGTGCTGCTGCGAGAGGGCGGTGAGCACGCCGCTGCCCGGCAGTGCCGCGTTTGCGATCAGCACGTCGACGTCACCGGCGGCGGCGATCAGGCGCTCGACGTCGCCTCGGTCGGCGAGGTCACAGGCGAGGGCGCGGCCGCCGAGCTCACGGGCGAGCGGCTCGAGCACCTCTGTGCGGCGGCCGCTGAGCAGCAGCGTCGCGCCGTGCGGGGCAATCGCCCGGGCGATCGCGTGGCCGAGGCCGCCGCTCGCGCCGGTGAGCAGGACCGTGCCGCTCAGGAGGCTCACGGCGCGCCAGTGTATCCGGGCCGCTGCTGGTGCTCTCGGGAGCGGCCGCGATACTCCCGCCATGCCGCGCGCGCAAGTCATCGCGTTGTTCGGCCCGACCGGTGTCGGCAAGACCGAGGTGGCGATCGAGCTGGCGCGGCGCCTGCGCGAGCTCGGCGAGCGGCCGGTGGCGGTGTCCGCCGATGCGCTTCAGGTCTACCAGGGGCTCGAGGTCCTGACCGGAGTCGCCGGTCCGCGTGAGCGGGCGGCGCTCGAACACCGGCTGATCTCGTTCCTGCCGGTGGACGCCCGCTTCAGCGCCGGCGAGTACGCCGCGCTGGCGCACGCTGAGATCGACGCCCGCCTCGCCGCCGGCGAGCGCCCGATCGTGGTGGGAGGGACCGGTCTGTATCTGCGCGCGGCGCTCACCGACCTCAGCCTGCGGCCACCGCCGGACGCAGGCGTGCGCGAGCGGTGGCTGAGCGAGCTCGCGCTGCGCGGCCCCGGCGGGTTGCACGGGGTGCTCCGCGAGCGGGCGCCGTGGGCTGCCGCCCGGATCGACCCCGGCGACCGCCAGCGCATCGTCCGGGCGCTCGAGCTCCTCGACGCCGGAGAGCTCGAGCCGCCGAGCGGCGACTCCGAGCTGTGGACCGACGCGTTCCGTCATCCCACGCTGTTGGTCGGCCTCGTGATGGAGCGCGCCGAACTCTACGCGCGGATCGAGGCCCGGGTCGAGGCGATGGTCGCCGCCGGCGCCGAGGCCGAGGTCCGCCGGGCCAGCGCCGCGGGCGCCTCGGTCACCGCCCGCCGGGCGCTCGGCTTCGATGAGATCCTGATCGGAGACGTCGAGGCGATGAAGCGGCGCACTCGCAACTACGCCCGCCGGCAGCTCACCTGGATGCGCAAGCTGGCGGCCGTCGAGGTCCTCGACACCACCGGCTGGACGGCGGCGCAGACCGCCGAGGCGGCCCTGGCGCGGTGGCTCGAAGGGCGAGCGGCGTGAGCGTGCACGTCCGGAGTTCGCCGGCTCAGAGGGTGATCGGAATGAGCGGATACATCACGATCGCGGCGGCGAGGACGGTGACGAGCCAGACCGCGGTGATCAGCCGAGGTGGTCGCAGCCGGGCGAGGAGGTAGATGGCGGCCAGGTAGAGGCTCGGCATCACGATCAGCATGTAGTACAGGTAGCTGGTCCGATCGAGCAGGAGGCTGCTCAGGGCGAACGGGGCGAACGTGCCGAGGAACCAGGCGAGCGCGAGCGCGCCCAGCTCGCCCAGGCCAGACCGGCGAGCGGCCCCGAGGCCGCCGGCGGCCACGAGCAGCCCGACCAGGCCGGCGAGCAGGATCGGCGGGCTGATCATGCCGAGGAAATGAACGGCGGGATGGATGTCCGACAGGCCCGGCGCCGGCCTCGAGGGGTTGATGTTCAGGTAGGTGATCGGCTTGTAATCGCCGAGCCACCACCACGGATAGGAAGCGATCCCTCGCGGCCCCTGCGGGCTCGTGAGGTGGGCGGCGTAGTCGAGGATGTGGCTGATGTGCCCGAACGCGCCTCCGGTCACGCGTTGGCCCGCGGCGTCGGCGTATGGCGGGGCGACGCGATAGAGCACCGACAGCAGCACGATCGTGCTGACCGCGGTGGCGAGGGTGCAGAGACCAAGGGAGACCAGACGGGCCCTGCCTCCCTGGCGCGTGGTTGCCCAGCGAAGCGCCTCGAACACGATCAGCGCGAGGAGCAGGGACGGGGCGACCTCCTTGGCGCACGCGCCCACGCCCAGCACGACCCCGGAGAGCACCGGACGCCGCCGGAGGTACAGCGCCGCCGCCCAGACCATCGCTGCCAGCGCATAGATGTCGAGCGTCCCGATGCGACCGTGGACGATCATCAGGTTGTCGGCGGCCATCAGCGCCGCCGCGCCGAGGGCCAGCCACGGGCTCCCGCCGGCCGCGCGCGTAAGCGCGTACATCCCGAGGATCGCGGCCGTGCCGAAGACGATGCTGCCGAGCCGCCAGGCCAGCGGCCCGTCGCCGAACAGCTCGATCGAGCCGGCCATGACCAGCTTGGCCAACTGGGGGTGCTCGGCATTCGGATCGTCGCCCAGCGGCGCGTGGGCGTACGGCGCACCGGCGGGGGGACGGATGCCGGCGATCACCCGCGCGGCGTTGACGTAGTAGTCCTCGTCGAAGATCAGCACGTGGTCGGCCGCCGTTCGGCATGGGCTGCGGCAGGGGGCGCCCAGCCACGCGGCCCGTGCGGCCACCGAAAGCACCGTGACCGTCGCCAACAGCGCCACCGGCAGCCACTGCGGCCGGGGCGCCCGGTTTCGTACCCGCGCAACCATGCCCGCCGCGACGGTACACATAGACTGCCGCGCGGTGGACTTCGAGAAGTGGCAGGCCCTCGGCAACGACTACCTGATCGTGGAAGCCTCGCGGCTCCGATTCGAACTGACCCCCGGGCGCATCCGAGCGATCTGCGCCGGGCACACCGGCGTCCACGCCGACGGCATCCTGCTGCTCTCGGCGCCCGACGAGCCGGGCCACGTGGCGCGCCTGCGCATCTTCAATCCCGACGGTTCCGAGGCCGAGCTGTCGGGGAACGGCGCCCGTGAGGCGGTGCTCTACCTCCGCCGCCACGGCTGGAGCGCCGAGGACACGTTCACGATCCAGACGCCCGCCGGGGCGATCCGCCCCCGGATCACCTCGCCGACCGAGTGCACCGTCGAGATGGGCGAGGCTCGCCTGCAGAGCGACGACTACCCCTCGGGCGGACCCGACGGCATCGGCGAGCTGAGCGCCGGCGGGCGCGCGTGGCGCTTTCGCCACGTGCAGGTTGGTAACCCCCAGTGCGCGATCCGGGTGGACGACACCGCCGAGCTCGCCGGGATCGAGCTCGCCCGCTACGGCCCTGAGATCGAGCATCATCCCATGTTTCCCCACCGCACGAACGTCTCGTGGTACGCGTCGCTCGGCCCCACGCGGATCCGGGCGCGGATCTTTGAGCGCGGAGTGGGGGAGACCTCGGCCTCGGGCACGGGCGCCACCGGCGCGGCGGTCGCCCATTGCCTCGACGGCGGCGACTCGCCGGTCACCGTCGTGCTCGACGGCGGCGAGCTCGAGGTCGGCGTCGGCGACGATCTGCACATCAACCTGAGCGGCTGGGCGGTCCCGGTCTTCCGCGGGACGCTCGCCGATGACTTCGTGAAGGAGCTGCATGCGACCCAGTAGGCGCCTGGAGCGAATCCCGCCGTACATGTTCGCCCAGCTCGAGGCCAAGATCGCCGCCAAGCGCGCCGCCGGGGTGGATGTGATCAGCCTCGGCATCGGCGACCCGGACACGCCCACCTACGCGCCGATCCTCGCCGCCGCACAGCGGGCGGTGGCCGACCCGAGCACCCACACCTACCCGACCAACCGCGGTCGCGCCGAGTTCCTGGGGGCGGTGGCGGCGTTCTACGACCGTCGCTTCGGCGTGCCGCTCGACCCCGAGACCGAGGTGATGGCGGCGATCGGCGCCAAGGAGTGCATCTTCAACCTGAACTTGGCCTTCCTCGACCCGGGTGACGTGGCGCTGGCCGCGGACCCGGGATATCCCGTCTACACAGGTGGCCCGCTGCTTGCAGGCGGCGAGGCGGTGCTGATGGCGCTCGAGCCCGAGCTGGGATTCGTCCCCAACCTGGACGCGATCTCCGCCGAGCACCTCGAGCGGGCCCGGTTGCTGTTCGTCAACTACCCGAACAATCCGACCGGCGCGATCGTCCCCGACGGCTTCTTTGAACGCCTGGTCGGGCTGGCGCGTGCCCATGACATCCTGATCGTCCACGACAGCGCCTACAGCGAGACGACCTTCGAAGGCTATGTCGCGCCGTCGTTTCTAGCCACGCCGGGGGCCAAGGAGGTGGGGGTTGAGGTGTTCTCGCTGTCCAAGGGCTACAACATGACCGGGTGGCGCTGCGCGGCGATCGTCGGCAACGCCGAGGCCATCTCGCATTACTGGCACCTGAAGTCGAACGTCGACTCCGGCCTGTTCGACGCGGTCCAGCTCGCCGGCGCGGCCGCGCTCGAGCCCAAGCTCGATGTCGAGGTGCGGGCCATGAACGCCGTCTATGAGCGCCGCCGCGACCTCGTGTGCGACGCCCTGGCGCAGGCCGGAGTCGAGGTCACCCCACCGAAGGGCACGATCTACGTGTGGGCGCCGATCCCGGCCGGCTTCGCCTCCGCGGCGGAGTACTGCGAGCACGTGCTCGAGCGCGCCGCGGTGGTGATCTCGCCCGGCGGCGCCTACGGCCGCAGCGGCGAGGGCTACTTCCGGATCTCGCTGACCACCCCGGATGAGCGCCTGGTCGAGGCGGTCGAGCGGATCCGCCGTCTAGGTGAAGCGGGCGGGTGAGCGCCGGCCGCCCCGCCCCGCGCTGCGCCGGCGCATTTCCGGCGATCAGCCGAGGACCGCGAAGGATTGAATCTGGCTCACGGCCTCGCAGCCCTTGAGCACGCAGCCCGGCGCCACGTGGTTGGCCTGCCAGTAGTAGTTACCAGGCGTGACCGCCCAGTACCCCGGGAAGTTGAAGGGCGACTTGAAGATCCACATCCCGGGATGTCCCTGCCACGGCCTCAGGGCGACGAAGTCGCAGCGTGAGTCGCAGTTCTTGTCGATCGTCAGGCGCCCGTCCCGGTCCAGGCTCCGCCGCGGTGAGATCGTCACGTAGACGGGCTGCACCGACTTCGGCACGCCCGGGTCGTTGACCACGAGCGTGATCACGCCGGCGTGCACCCGTGAGCCCTGGTGCGGGGAGCGGAGCACCGGCGCGGAGAGCGGCGAGGCCAGCGCCACCGCGCCCGCCGCGAGCACCCCCCCGAGCGCCAGCGCGCTCACGATCGACACGCGCATTCGCCTACTCAGCATCCGTACCTCCAATCGGTTTTATAGGCGGCGCGCAGAGCGCGCCGCCTGCGTGTGCGTCCGGCCGAAGCCGGCCAAGGTAGCCGTTGACGGTCCGGGAGTGCGGCAGCTGGTGGGGCGGCGAGCTTGTGCGGGCTACCATCACATCGGTGCAGCGAAGCCGCGATGGGCGCACTCGATTCTCCGTCGACGGGCAGCGTCCGCGCGGGCGCGCCCGCCAGCGGGCGTACCTCATCGCGGCCGTCGCCGACGACCATCACGAGGAGCTGACCGAGCTGCGGGAGCTGCTCAAGACCGCCGGCGTGGCGGACGTGGGGCAGATGGTGCAGCGGCGCGAGCGCCCGCATCCGAACACCTACCTGGGCGCCGGCAAGCTCGAAGCGCTGAAGGCCGAGCTGGCCCGCTCTGATGCGAACCTGATCGCCTGTGACGACGAGCTCTCACCCCGTCAGGAGCGCAATATCGAGAACCTGCTCGGGCTTCCGGTGATCGACCGCACCGCGATCATCCTCGACATCTTCGCCGCCCACGCCCACAGCGCCGAGGGCAAGCTCCAGGTTGAGCTCGCCCAGCTCGAGTACAACCTGGCCCGCATGCGCGGGCTGTGGTCGCACCTGGAGCGGCTGGGGGCCGGAAGGATGGACGGCGGGATCGGCACCCGCGGACCGGGCGAAACGCAAATCGAGACCGACCGCCGCCTCGCGCGCGATCGGATCGGCGCGCTGAAGCGCAAGCTGGCGCACGTGCGCTCCAGCCGCTCGGTGATGCGCGCGGAACGCCAGCGGGCGCGTCTGCCCTCGGTGGCGCTGGCCGGCTACACCAACGCCGGCAAGTCGACGCTGCTGAACACGCTCACCGGCGCGGAGGTGGGCGTCCGCGACCGCCTCTTTCACACGCTCGATCCCGCCACCCGCGTGCTGCACGCCGGCGGGCGGGATTATCTCGTCACCGACACCGTCGGCTTCATCCGCAAGCTGCCCCATCAGCTCGTCGAGGCGTTCGGCGCCACGCTCGAGGAGACCCGGCTGGCCGACCTGATTGTCCACGTCGTCGATGCCTCGGTCGCGGAGGAGGAGCTGATCGAGATGACCCACGCGGTCGAGGACGTGCTGAGCGAGATCGGCGCCGGCGAGG
Organism: Solirubrobacterales bacterium; assembly: GCA_019240655.1. Classification (GTDB taxonomy): domain Bacteria; phylum Actinomycetota; class Thermoleophilia; order Solirubrobacterales; family Solirubrobacteraceae; genus Palsa-465. The sequence continues at coordinate 1,984 of JAFAXX010000158.1, read as the reverse complement.
CGCCCCAGGTGCTGGTTCTGGCCAAGGCCGATCAGCTCGACGCCGAGCGGCGGCTAGAGCTCGAGCACCGCCATCCCGGTGCGGTAGTGGTGTCCGCGCTCACCGGGGAGGGGATCGACGCGCTGATCGCTCGCATCCAGGACGAGTTCGCCCGCACCCTGCAGGAAGTGGATCTCCTGATTCCCTACGAGGACGGGGCGCGGCTGGCCGAGCTCCACGACCTCGTCGGCGAGCTCGAACGCGAGGAGCGGCCGGACGGGGTCCGCGTCGCCGGACGCGTGCCCGCGGCGGTGGCCGCGCGCTACGCGCGCTTCTCGCTGTCGACTCCCGCCCTATGAGCCTCAGGGTGAGGCGGCTGGACGGCCGCGCCCGGCTCCCGGGGCGCGCTCACCCCGGCGACGCCGGCCTCGATCTGTACGCGCTCGAGGACGCGTGGCTCGGTCCCGGCGAGCGTGCCTCCGTGGCCACCGGGATCGCGGTCGAGATCGCGCCTGGCCACGCTGCCCTTGTCCTGCCTCGCTCGGGGCTGGCCGCTCGCCACGGCATCGCGCTGGTGAACGCCCCGGGACTGATCGACTCTGGCTATCGCGGCGAGATTCGCGTGCTGCTGCTGAACACCGACCGCGCCGTGGGCTTTGCGCTCAGCGCCGGTGACCGGATTGCCCAGCTCGTGCTGGTGCGGATCGAGCTGCCCGAGGTCGTGGAGGTCCAGGCGCTGGCCGGTTCCGAGCGGGGCGCGGGCGGCTTCGGCTCGAGCGGCGCCTAGCTCGACGCGGTCGTCTTGGGGCCGGCCCCGTGCTGAAGCTCCGGCTGAGATCAAGGTCGGGGCGCACCTGCCGTTCTCGCTGATGTACAGGCTCGACGGCGCTGCAATCGCCCTGCGGCGCTCCCGCCGCGATGCATCGGCCAAGCCGCTCCAGCGCGCTCGTCTGGCGGCACGTGAATCCGCGGGATGTGTCGGCGCTCGTCGAACTGCGCGCCGAATACCACGACGTCGTCCGGCCCTGGCCGCTCCCGCTCGCGCAAAGGGCAGGGCAGGCACGACCACAGGCCTTGCGCCCCAACCAGGGCAAGTGGGAACGGGACGATTGGAATGTATGACCTTACGCCCGACGATAGAGTCAGTCCTGATCGTGGAGCTCGCGAAAGGTTCGCTGCGCGATGAGTGACAGCCGAGTCGACGAATACGCTGCGTGCCTCGAACGTTGGCGCGACGAGTTCGCAGCACTGCGAACGATCCTCTCGGACACCGAACTCACCGAAGCGTTCAAATGGTACAAACCCTGCTACACGTATGCTGGCAAGAACATCGTCATCTTCCAGCCGTTCAACGACCTGTGCGCACTCATGTTCTTCAAGGGTGCGTTGCTGAATGACCCCAAAGCCTTGCTGCGTGAACAAGGCGAAAACAGTCGCTCATCGCTCAGGCTCGAGTTTCGGTCGGTTGCCGATGTGACGAGCATGAAGAGCGCACTTCGCGATCTTGTCGCCGACGCCATACGCGTACAACAGGCCGGACTGCGCGTGAAGAAAGCTGCACCGCCGACCCACCGCGACTACCCGGACGAATTGGCGGCGCTCATGGAGGCACGCCCTGCCTTTCGCGACGCATTCGAGCGGTTGACACCCGGTCGCCAACGTGGCTACCTGCTCCACTTTAACGGCGCCAAGCAATCAGCGACACGCGCGGCTCGCATCGAGCGCGTGCAGGACCGAATCATGGAAGGCTTCGGAATGCACGACTGAGCGTCGCCGCGATACGGACGATCGTGATGGTCGGCCGAGCAACCGGAGGCTGGTCGACCGGCGCCCGTCAGTCGCGCTCGTGCTTTGCCACTCGACACGCCCTCGCCATTTGCGACGGGCAGAATGCGCCGATCGCAGGCGATGAGCCGTATCAGCTCAGTCTCCAGCCGATGCGCCCAGCTTCGTATCGACAGCGAGCTGTTTGATGAGATCGTTCCAGACCGAAGCTCAAACGGTC
>JAFAXX010000032.1 GCA_019240655.1 Solirubrobacterales bacterium | reverse complement strand
GTCGGCGACCGCCCCGTCGATGAGCTCCGATGTCGCGCGGTCGATCGCCTCGAGCTCGGAGCGCGTAATCATCGCCGCTTCGGTGACCCGCCGTGCGAAGGCCTGCAGGCAGTCGCGCTCGCGCCGCAGGTCCTCCACCTCGTTCGCCTTGCGATACGTCTGCTGGTCGCCCTCGAAGTGCCCGAAGTAGCGGCCCACCTTGCACTCGATGAGGGTCGGGCCGCCACCGCCGCGCGCGCGGTGGATCGCCTCGCCGGCGACCTCGTGTACGGCGAAGAAATCGAAGCCGTCGACGACGACCCCGGGCATCCCGAAGCCGTCGGCGCGCTTGGCGACGTCGACCCCGGACTGGTGGAAGATGCTCGACGTGGCCTCGGCATAGCCGTTGTTCTCGACCACGAAGACGCACGGCAGCTGCCACACGCTGGCGAGATTGAGCGCCTCGAGGAAAGTCCCCTGGTTGGAGCCGCCGTCGCCCGTGAACGAGACCGCCACCTGGTCGGTCTGCTTGACCTTCGCCGTCAGGCCGACGCCGCAGATCAACGGCGGACCGCCGCCGACGATGCCGTTCGCCCCGAGCATACCCTGATGGAGATCGGCGATGTGCATCGAGCCGCCCTTGCCGTGGCACAGGCCGGTTCGCTTGCCGTAGATCTCGGCCATCATGGCCGGCACGTCGCAGCCCTTGGCGATCGCGTGTCCGTGGCCGCGGTGCGTGCTGGCCACGTAGTCGTCGGGGCGCAGATGGCCGATGACGCCGGCCGCGATCGCCTCCTCGCCCGCGTAGAGATGGACGAAGCCGGGGATCTCACCGGTCGCGAACTCGCGGTGCAGGCGCTCCTCGAATTCGCGGATTGTGCGCATCACCCGATAGGCGTCGAGCAGCTGCTCCTTCGACAGGTCCCCCACATGGGGGTGCGCCACTGCGGACACGGCCTCCTCCCTTCCTCCTGTGCTTGTCGCAAGCTATGTCGTCCGGCGCTGGGCCTGGGCGATCGCCATGGCCGCGTCGACGTCGATAGTGTACGGCCCCGGCACAAGCCGGATGGTCGCCGAAACGGCCCGCGGGCGTTCGAGCTCGCGCTCGCCGTCGAGCGCGATGGCGCCCGTGCCGGCCGCCAGCTCGACCAGCTCGCCGAGCTCGATCACCCGGTGCGAGGCGACGCGAACGGGCGCGATCAACCCGGGCGCGATCGCAGCGAGCACGGTCCGCTCCCCGTCCGGGGCGAGGCGGACGTGCAGCCCGCGCCCGCCGCCGCGTGGCAGTGGCTGTAACGCGCCGGCGATCGCCGAAAGCCCCACGGCGGCGGGCGTAGCGAACGTGACGAACAGCTCGCTGACGCCGTCCGGTCGCCACACGGCGCGCGAGCCCACGAACCGCTGCGCACTCACCGAAACGTCGACGAGCGCCAGCTCGGGCTCGGCCCCGTTCACCGATACCGCGAGCGCGCTCTCGCGACGCAGCGCCGCGCGACCCGCACGTGCGGTCGCCACCAGCCCCACCGCCATACCGGCCACGGTGGTCTCGCGCATCTCGGGGAAGACGTTGTTCGTTCCGGTCGAGATTGCGCAAAGCGGAACGTCGCCGCACGCCTTGGCGACGACGCGGTGCGTACCGTCGCCTCCGAGGACGACGATCGCCCGCACCCCCTCGGCGAGCATCCGCGTAACGGCGACGGTACTGTCACGGGCGGTGCCCTCGAGCGCCATCTCGAGCTCTTCGAGCGCCGGGAGCCCGGGCGGCGCGGCGCGCAGGTAACGGTGCAGCGTCGTCGAGAGCCCATCGCCGGCCGGCAGCATCAGCACTCGCTCGACCCCGGTGGCGCCAAGCCCCGCCATCAGGCGGAGCACCATGGCCGCCTTGTCGGCGTTGCCGAACACCGAGGCGCCGGCAACGAGGCGGCGAACGTCCCGCCCGGAGGCGGGATTCGCGATCACGCCGACGCACACGTCCCCGGTTCGACGCTCTGATCGAAGTACTGACACGCGTTGGGTTCCCGATGGGGGTCGACGTCTCGCTACGCGCGAACCACGCCAATCATCAACCAAACGGCAATGACGGGCGCGCCGCGCTGTCTTTCAATAGCATCCCCAGCATGCCGTTCGAGACCTTCACGCGCCAGCGGCGCTCGGGACGCCAGCCTTTCGTGACGATCCAGAAGAAGGGCGTCATCTCGCTGAACAAGGCTTCTTTCGACGCGCTGCAGGGACCGGAGTTCGTCGAACTTCTATACGACGCAGACGCGCGGCTGGTCGGCCTGCGGAAGGCCGACAGCTCCGTGGAGCACGCCTACCAGGTTCGGGCGCCGGTCGAAAATCACGCCACCTGGCTGATCTCGGGCTCCGCGTTCGTCAGCTACTACGAAATCGACACCTCGACGTCGGTCAGACGGCCGGCTCGCCTGGACGGCGAGCTGCTGATCGTCGATTTGAATCACCCTGGGGTCGACCCCCGCGCCGAGCAGGCCGATTCGGAGGACGTCTGACCCCGGTTGGCCGTCCGCGCCGGTCGGTCAGCGACAGCGGCTCGCGCCGCGCCGCGCCAGCGCCTCCGAGGCGCGAGTGAACTGCCAGCGCGCGAGCAGCGAGCGAAGTCGTCGAGCACCGTGCACCCGACCGCCCAACGGTGAGTAGAATCGGGCTTCTCGGCGCGCACCAGACATGACCGCACCAGACCAACGCCGAAGCGTTCTGCCCGCGTCGGGTTCGCCGGCGGAGCCGCAGCCAGATCCGGCGCCGGCGCCGGAAGGGGCCGGCGCGGGACGGCAGGACTCCGGCTCCGACGCGGAGCCGGGGCGAGGCCTCTCGGCGACCCGAGAGCGCGGTCCCTCGGCCGGACAGCGGCGCACGGACGCCGAGCCGAGCCCAGCCGCGCCGCGGGCACCCCGCAGCTTCAACGAGGCCGCCCACAAGCTGGGGGCCTGGCCCGTCCGTCCCGCGCCGCTGCCGAAGGAGGCGCCAAAGGACTTCCGCAGCGACGACCACCGCGACGTCGTCGCCCACGCCAGCCGCCTGGTGCTCGCGCTGGGCGCGCTGGGCATCGTCTACGGCGACCTCGGTACGAGCCCGCTGTACACGGTCCAGACGATCTTCGGGCAGCACGCCGACGCCGCGCGGCCCACGCTGGCGGGCGTCTATGGCGTCGTGTCGCTGATCTTTTGGGCGCTGATGATCGAGGTCTCGTTCAAGTACGCCGGCTTCATCATGCGCGCCCACAACCGCGGCGACGGCGGGATCATGGCGCTGGCGGCGCTGGTCCAACGCCGCAAGGTCCCGCACGCCGGGGCCCTGGTGATCCTAGGCATCTTCGGCGCCGGCCTGTTCTTCGGTGACGGAATGATCACCCCGGCCATTTCGGTTATCTCGAGCGTCGAGGGCCTCAACGTGGTCAGTCCGAGCCTCTCGCATCTCGTCGTCCCCATTTCGCTGACCATCCTGGTGCTGCTGTTTGCCGTACAGCGCTACGGCACGGGGGCAGTCGGCTGGCTGTTCGGGCCCATCATCTTGCTCTTCTTCACCATCATCGCCGTGCTGGGGGCGACCCAGGTGGCGCGAGATCCGAGCGTCGTCCAAGGGCTGTCGCCGACCTGGGCGGTGCGCTTCATGGTCGACCACGGCGTGGCGGCGTTCCTGACCCTGGGCGGCGTCGTGCTGTGCGTGACCGGAGCGGAGGCCCTGTACGCCGACCGCGGCCATTTCGGCGCCGGCCCGATCCGCTTCACGTGGTTCCTCGTCGTCCTGCCGGCGGTGCTGCTGTCATACCTCGGCCAGAGCGCGCTGATACTGCACCATCCCGCCGACATCGCCAACCCGTTCTTCCTGCTGGTCCCGCACGCCCTGCTCATCCCGATGGTGATCCTCGCGACGATGGCTACGATCATCGCCTCGCAGGCGGCCATCACGGGCTCCTACTCGGTGGCCCGCCAGGCGGTTCAGCTCGGTCTCCTGCCGCGCCTGCGGGTACGTCACACCTCCGAGACCGAGGGCCAGATCTATGTCCCGGTGATCAACTGGCTGCTGGCCACCGGCGTCGTCGCGCTGATCGTCGGCTTTCGCCACTCGGCCAAGCTGGCCGACATCTACGGGGTCGCGGTCACCGGCACATTCATTCTCAACACGATTCTGTTCCTGGCCGTCGCACGCTCTCTGTGGCGCACTCCCCGCTGGCGGCTCGCCATCCTCGGTGGTCTGTTCTTGACCGTCGAGGTGGCGTTCTTCAGCGCGAACGTGTCGAAGGTCGAGCACGGTGCCTACCTGCCTCTGTGCGTCGGCCTCGTCTTCGCCTTCGTCATGATCACCTGGCGGCGCGGCCGTGAAATCGTCACCCGCAACCGCATCGAGGAGGAAGGCTCGCTGACCGAGTTCCTCGAAGATCTTCGCACCGGCCAGTCGCCGATCTCCCGCGTTCCGGGCACCGCGGTATTCCTCAACCCCGGCCGGGAGACCACGCCCCTGGCGCTGCGCGCGGAGGTCGAACGCATCCACGCCATGCACGAGAAGGTGCTTATCGTCTCGATCGATCCAGTCAGCGTCCCTCACGTCGAGCCCTCGGACCGCCTGGTCACCGACACGGTGGGCACAGGCCTGTGCAAGATCATCCACGTGACCATCCGCGTCGGCTATCGCGACAGTCAGGACGTGCCGGCAGCGCTGGCGCTGGCCCGCAAGCAGGGCCTGCTGAGCCGAAATCTCGACCTCGAGCACGCGGCGTACATCGTCTCGCGGATGACGATCACTCCGTCCGCCGATTCCGGCATGGCGCGCTGGCGCAAGGCGCTGTTCATCGCCATGGCGCGCAACGCGGCCACGCCGATGGATCAGTTCAAGCTGCCCGCCGAGCGCACGGTGATGATGGGCTCACAGGTCGCGTTGTAACCGGGCTCGAGCCTCGGCTGGGCGGCGACCCGGAGCCGGCCGCCGCGCGGCGTGGGCACCGGTGCCGCTCCGACCGGCTCGCTCATTGCTCGCCCGCCGAACACGCAGCGCGCGGCGTCGATCACAACGAACAGCGCGATGACCGCGACATACGCGCCGTGGGGATATTGGTACGCGCGGTAGGAGACCGGCCAGAGCAGCGAGACGCCGGCCCCGCCCTCGCCCATGTCGCGCCAGAAGTGAATCGCCAAGCCGATCGCCACCCCGAGCAGCAGATCACGCCGCCGCGGCCACAGGGCCGCAAGCCCGAGAACAGCGGCCACCACGAGGACCGAGTGCGAGTAGGGCCGCGGGGTGCCCGCAGTCAGCCAGTCGACGCCGAAGCGACCGGGGACATGGTCGAGGTCGATCGCCACCGATGCGATCATGGCCGGCACGAGAAACCGCCGGCAGGCCCGCGACCCGAGCGCCCAGAACACGACCACCGTCGTCAGGAGATGCGCGAGCTCATCGAGCGGACCGCCAGGGAACACGGTGTCGCCGGCGACCCTCGCGCCCCAGTCGGCGCCGGCGAGCAGCACGACGACGAACGCGAGCGTCGCCGGCGAGAGCGCGGGCGGACGCCGTCCCTGAAGGCGCTTTCGGGAACATGGCGAGACGGTGGTCACCCATCGATTATCGGCGACGCGCGACCGCGGCAAGAGCACCGCGCTGTGAGGCTGCGCACGGACCCGAACGGCCGCGTGTGAGGCCGGGTACCGTGAGGTCGCGTACCGTGACGCCAGGTACCGTGACGCCGGATACCGTGAGGACGTGTACCGCTGGGCCGAGCACACCGCCGAGGTCGAGCTCCAGATCGAGGCGCACAGCGAGCGCGAGGTGTTCGCCGACGCCCTCGCCGCGCTGACCGACCTGCTGGGCGGGCCTCGCGCCGCGGGTGATGCGGCGCCCGTGCGGCGAACCGTCACCGTGCCGCCCGAGCCGGTCCTGGATTGCCCCCCGGCAGGCCCTCGCCGGGACCGCGCGGCGCTGCTGGCCGGGTGGCTCGAGGAGCTCGTGTTCCTCGGCGAGTCGGAGGGGTTCGTGGCCACCGGCCTCGCCGACGCCGACCTGCGGCCGGACGGCCTCAGCGCCACCGTCGAGGGCGTGCTCGGGGCTCCGCCACCGCTGGTCAAGGCGGTCACGCTCCACGGCCTCATGTTCGAGCCCGGCGGGCCGGGGTATGTCGCTCGTGTGGTGCTCGATGTCTGAGCTGGCGCTGAGGCAACTTGACAACGAGCTCTGGGAGATCCCGATCGGGTCGGTGCCGGGAATGCGGGTGCCGGGCCGGCTGTTCGCCGACGCCGAGCTTCTGGCCGCGATCGAACGCGACCACTCGCTCGAGCAGCTTGGCAACGTGGCCACCCTGCCGGGGATCGTCGAAGCGTCGCTGGCGATGCCGGACATCCACCAGGGTTACGGCTTCCCGGTGGGCGGCGTGGCGGCAACCGAGGAGCCGGACGGCGTCGTCTCTCCCGGTGGCGTCGGCTACGACATCAATTGCGGCGTCCGGCTGCTGGCGCTGCCGCTCGACGTCGACGCCCTGGGCGCGCGCAGGGAGCCACTGGTGCACGAGCTCTCCCGCCGGGTGCCGGTCGGCGCCGGGGGCCGCGGCGCGCGCGAGGGAGTGGCCGGCGCCGACCTCGCGCGGGTGCTCTCGCTCGGTCCCCGGGCGTTGCTCGAGGACCTGGGCATCGGGACCGAGGCCGACCTCGAGCTCACCGAGTCCGGCGGTCGCCTTCCCGAGGCCGACCCCGCGGCCGTATCGGCGCGGGCCCGCGAGCGCGGTGCCAGCCAGATCGGCACGCTCGGTTCCGGCAACCACTTCCTCGAGTTGCAGGCGGTCGAGCGGATCTACGACGCGGCCGCCGCCGCCGCCTTCGGGCTCGAGCCGGGACAGGTGACCGTGCTGATCCACTCGGGATCCCGCGGCCTCGGCCACCAGGTGTGCACCGACTTCGTGAAGCGCATGGACGCCAAGCTCGCCGGCTACGGGATCCGGCTGCCAGACCGCCAGCTCTCATGCGCCCCGATCGGCTCGCCCGACGGACAGGCGTACCTGGCGGCGATGGCCGCCGCGGCGAACTTCGCCTGGGCCAACCGAGCCGCGATAGCCGATCGCGTCAGGCACGGCGTGGCGCGGGTCCTCGGAGTGGCGACGGCGCGCGAGACACGGCAGGTGTATGACGTCGCCCACAACGTGGCCAAGCTCGAGGAGCATGGTGCTCGCAGGCTCTGCGTGCACCGCAAGGGCGCGACGCGCGCCTTTCCGCCCCGGCATCCCGAGATTCCCGCGGCCTACCGGGAGGTGGGACAACCGGTGTTCATCCCGGGCAGCATGGGCACCGCCTCCTACGTGCTTACCGGCCGTGAGGGCTCGATGCGCCGCTCCTTCGGCACCACCTGCCACGGCGCGGGGCGACGACAGTCGCGGACCGCCGTGCGCAAATCAGTCGACGGCGCGGCGCTGCGCCGGCAGCTCGAAGCCGACGGAATCGTCGTGCGCGCGGTGTCATCGCGCGGGCTCGCCGAGGAGGCGCCGCAGGCCTACAAGGACGTGGACAACGTCGTCGCCGTGGTCGAGCGCGCGGGCCTGGCGGCCCGGGTGGCGCGGCTGCGGCCGATCGGCGTTGTAAAGGGCTGACGCGCTCCGCGTGTGGCGGCATTGGCCACGCGGCGGGCGTCCAGTCGCCGACCGGCCGGCGGAGCTCCCACCAACCTGAGCCACGGGGCGGTCGTGCTCGACAGCGGGCTGCTCGTGCTCCGCGAGAGGCTCGAGACGATCCTCGTCCTGGCGTTCGTGGTCGGCTCGTACCTGGTCGCCGAGCACGTTCGGATCAGGCTCCCGCGTCGGCGGGCGCGGGCGGCGGCGCGCGGACCGCTCGTACCCACGCCAAGCGCCCACTCCTGATCTGGCCATGACGAGACCCGGGTGGGCCGGAGCACCCGCGGCGGAGGATCGGCGCAAACCGCGGCGAAGAACCGTCGGTGTAGGTACCGTATCCGGTGCGAGCACCGGAACGGGTCCGCCCGGTCCATAGATGCCACAGGCGGCAATCACCACGATCGACACGAGCGTGCCTCGGCGGGCGCGGATCGCGGCCGTCGGCGCACTCTTGGCCGCCGCCGCCGCGCTGGCCGTGACACTCGGGATTTGGGCTGAGTCGACGACCGCCCGCCCGAGCCGGGCCCTGCCGCACGCGGCCGCGCGCCGGTCTTCTGCATCGGTGGTCCGCCGGCCCGCGGCGGCCCGCCTGCTTGGCGGCTCGCCGTACGCGACACTGCCGTTTCCCCCTGACCGGGACGACCGCGCCCCCACCCGGGGCGAGGTGCCGTCGCTGTACGCCGACGGCCTGAGCTGCTCGACCGGTTGCCGGCCCTACGGAGCTGAGCTCGGGTGGCCGCTGCGACCGTTTCACCAGCAGCATCCGTTGCGCGCCGGGCTCAACGAGCTCCGGCCGGGGTCGCTGCATGTCGCGTTGGACATCCAGGCGCCCGATGGCTCCGCGGTCTATGCCGTCCAGCCCGGGGTGGCCGAGGTCCTCGTGCGATCGGGGCCGGACGCCCGGGTGGAGGTCGGCAACTACGTCTACTGGCACATCAACCCGGCCGTCGAGACCGGCCAACTGGTGACCCCGTTCAAGACCGTCGTCGGCCACGTGATGGCCGGTTACGGGCACGTCGCCTTCTCGGAGCTGGACTACACCGGCAACTACGTGAATCCTCTGCGGCCCGGCGGGACGGTGCTCGTTCCCTATGTCAACCGCGTCCCTCCGGTGATCGGGCCGCCGTCGCTCACCGCCGACGGGCAGGCGACCGTGGCCGCCTACAGTCCGCAGACCCTCGTGCGCGAGACGACGTACGTGACGCCGGTGCTGGCGCCGGCGGCGCTCGCCTACCGGCTGTCCACCGACCGCGGAACCGCGCTCACGCCCCTGGAATGGGCCTTCCGTGGCACCCATCTGCTGCCGTGGGCCGACCGCTCGCTGATCTACGCTCCGGACGCACAGGCGCCGGGATACTCGTGCTTTGCCAGCCGCTTGGTGTGCGTCCCCCGCTGGGTGTACCGCGTGGCGGGCGGCCTCACGCCACCGCTGCCGACGGCGCTCGCGCCCGGGCGCTACCGCCTGACGATCTACGCTTGGGACTGGGCCGACAACGTCACCGCGCTCGACACCGCGGTAACCATGACCGCCACCGGATGGAAGCCGATCGGCGACTTCCCGACCGCGCTGCTCTCGCCGTCTGGATACGCCGGCGAGAGCGAGACGCCGGTGCGCGGGCTCGCGGCCTGGCGATGAGAGAGGGTCACGGTCGTTCGAGCTGCCCGTCGGCGGCGTCGCGCCGGGCCTGCTCCCGCACCTGGTAGTGGAGCTTCTTGCCGGTGGCGGTCATCGGGATCGCGTCGATGAAGCGGTAGGCGCGTGGACGCTTGTAGCCGGCGAGCATCGGATGCCCGTGGCAGTGGGCCTCGCAGGCGGCGGCGTCGAGCGCCGGGTCGGCGCGGACGACGTAGGCGACGACGAGCTCACCCCATTGGGGGTCCGGCACCCCGACGACGACGGAGTCGGCGATCGCGGGATGCTCGCCGAGCACCGCCTCGACCTGGGTGGGGTGGACGTTCTCCCCACCCGAGATGATCATGTCGTCCTTGCGCCCGACGATCGTCACGTAGCCGTCGGCGTCCCACGTGGCCAGGTCGCCGATGTACAGCCAGCCGTCCCGGAACCGGGCTCGCTGCTCCTCAGGGTGGTTGACGTAGGCATAGCCCGATTTGACCGAGCGCACGATCACCTCGCCCACCTCGACGCCGTCCTGGGCGGCGTGGTCGCCGGGATCGGCTACCCGGTCCTCGTAGACGCGCACGACGGCGACGTCGTCATCGGTGCAGGCGCGCCCGGCCGAGCCGGCGTGCGCGGGGAGGTCGGGCGGCCGCAGGAAGGTGTTCCAGAACGCCTCGGTGGTGCCGTACCCGTTGAAGATCCGCGGGGTGAGGAGCTCCTGGTAGCGCAGGCACGCCTCGCGCTCGAGCGGCGCGCCCATCGTGACAATGCCTCGCAGGCTCGACAGATCCCGCGATCGAGCTTGCTGCTCGGCACTGAGCAGGGCGAGGTTGGTAGGGGCGCCGATCAGAAAAGTGAGCCGGTGCTGCTGCACCCAGTCGAGCACGGTGGCGGCGTCGAACTGCCGCAGCGAGACCGCCTCCGCGCCGACGTAGAGCACCGGGTTCGGGCCGCCTGAGTAGAGACCGCCACGGTGAAACCAGGGCGTCATGTTGAGCGTGCGGTCTTCGGGCGCGAGCGGGAAGTGCATGATCACGTCATGGGCCGTGAGCACCTCGACCAGGCTGTTCAGCGAGACACCCTTCGGCAGCCCGGTCGTGCCGGAGGTGTACAGGCGCGTGGTCTCGGCGTACACGTCGGAGCCGGGCAGCTCCGGCAGATCGCCGGCGGAGTCGCGCAGCATCTCCGCGAACGGCGCGGCTCCCGGGACGCCACCCTCGCCGACCTCGCCGAGCAGCGCCGGCCGGTGCGCCGACCGCGCCAGCGCATCCTCAGCCACTTCGGCGACGCTGGCGTCGAAGACGAACGCGACGGGGCGGCTGTCGCCGAGCACATGCGCTACCTCACCCGCGGCCAGCCGGTAGTTGATCGGGGACGCGATCGCGCCCAGCCGCTGGACGGCGATCCACAGCAGCGCGAACTCGGGACCGTTTAGCAGTTGGAAGACCACCACCTCCCCGGCCCGGACGCCGGCCTCGGCGAGGCCGGCGGCGAGCCGACCGGCGTCCGCCCATAGCTGCTCGTAGGTCCAGCGGCGGCCGGTCGCCGGATCGTGGAGAGCCGGCCGCGAGGCGAACCGCCGGCTGTTGCGCCGCACCCCCGCGAGGTAGGTCAAGTGATGCTCGAAGACCTCCCGGAACGCCACCGGGTCGTAGCGATAGGGGCTCATCGCGCCGACGCTACAGGTCGCGCGCGCCGGCGCGCCCTATGAGGGCCTGGTCGAGACACGGCCACAGCTCGTTTCTCGACTAGGCCGGGGCGGCTCGGCCACCCATGCAAGCCGGCTCAGGACGGCGGCTGCAGCCAGCTCGCCGCCTTCGTGAACATGTGCTTGCCGTGATACTCGAAGAACTGCGTCCGGTCGTTGCAGACCGCCGGAGCGGCGGCGTACTTGCCGCACTGCAGCTGCGGGGCCCCGAGCGCGATCGGTCCGGTGAACGCCTTGGCCTTGGTCAGGATCGCCGTCGGGGCGATCTTGCCGTAGCCGATCTGATTCAAGAGCCGGGCGGTGGTCAGGACCTGCGCGAAGGCGACGAGATTCCACGGATCGGGCGCGTCGGCCGGGGTGCTGTACTTGGCCATCACCTTGGTATAGGGCGCCAGGCCCGGATCGGTGGTGTCACCGTACAGCGAACTGGCGATTGCGTACGTCCAGATCGGGAAGTCGCCCCCGAGGCCCGCCGCCACCTGGCCGTTCAGGCACAGCGGCGCGGAGACGATCTTCTTGGCCTCGGATATGCCGACCTGCTTGAGCCCTTTGGCCAGGTTCACGCAGCCGGAGGAGTCGGTATAGGGAATCACCAGGTCGGCGCTGGACGCGCCCGCGCTGCTGATCGGCCCGATCAGGTCCGGATTGGACTCGTCGTAGGACACTTCCTTGAGCGACACCCCTGCGCTCTTCATCCCCTGCGAGATCGCCTTGGCGCCATCGGTCAATCCGGCGATGTTCGGGTAGATCAGCGACGCGCTGTTGGCGTGCAGCACCTGCTTGGCGTAGGTACCGAACGGCGCGAGGATGTGCGTCGGGTCGCCGAAGTAGATCACCGCATTCTTCTGGACCGAGTCGATCGGCGTGACCGACACTCCGACGATCACCGGCTTGGCCCCGGCCAGGGTCGAGTAGAAGGACTGGATCCCGATCGCCACGGCGCCTTCGTCGACCACCGAGATCGCCTTGTCGGCGAGCATCTGCTGGGCACATGTCGTGCCCTCCTCCTCGGCGGTACGGATGAAGCACTCCTTGAGGGCCAGGGGATGGCCACCGATTCCACCCAGCTCCGCGTTGATGTACTTCACAGCGGTCTCCGCTCCCGCGGTGGCCAGCGGGCCGACCTGCTGCTGGCCGCCCTGCTGGTTGATCCAGCCGATCGTCACCGGCGTGCCGCTGGCCGTGCCGCCCTTGCCGTGCACGTAGGTGAGGTAGTTGGTGACCGCGGCCGAGCCGGCGCCACCGCCTCCCGACGTGCTCGGCGCGGTGCTGGTCGGCGTGCTCGCGGCGCCGGCGCCGGTCGTGGTTGCGCTGGTGGCCGAAGCGGGGCTCTTGGTGCCCGAGCTGCTCGAGCCGCAGCCCGCGGCGACGATCGCCGTCGCCAGGAGCGCCGTAAGGGCGAGCCGATGCCTGCGAATCTTCATCTCTGGGGTGTCTCCTCTCTCAGACTGCTGCCTTGACGCCCCACAGCTCCCGCGAGGCGATTCGCGCGCCCTCGGCGAGCGCGGCCAACTTGGCCCACTGGATCTCCGGGTGCACGCGGTGAATGAACGCGCCCTGGGCAAACCCGCAATCGGTTCCGGCCAGCACGTTCTCGCGCCCGACCACGGCGGCCAGTCGCGTGAGCCGCTGCGCCACGAGCTCGGGGTGCTCGACGACGTTCGTGTGATGGGTAACCACTCCGGAAATCAACTTCTTGCCGTCGGGCAAGGCTACATCCTCCCACACCCGCCACTCGTGCTCGTGCCGCGGATTCGCCTGCTCGATCGCGTAATAGCCGGCCTTCACCTGCAGGATGAGCTCGACGGTGTCGCGCAACGGCGGGTCATAGGCGTGCGGCCCGTGCCAGCTGCCCCAGCACACGTGGTAGCGCACGCGCTCCTCGGGCAGTCCCTCCAGCGCGTGGTTGAGCGCGTCCACGCGCAGCCGCGCCCAGCGGCGGTAGTCGGCGTCGGTCTGCCCGCGGCTGAGCATCGTGTCCCATTCGTGCATCAGCACGGCGTCGTCGACCTGCAGCAGGAAGCCGGCGTCGACAATTCCGCGATACTCCTCGCGCAGCGCGTCGGCCAGCGCGAAGATGAACTCCTCCTCGCTCTCGTAGTGCTCGTTGCGCAGCCAGTAGGCGCTCGCAGGGGCCACCACCGGCATGAACGCGTCGAGCACCCGGTGGCCCTCCAGTGCGGCGCGCAGGTTGGCGATGTCGCGGTCGAGTGCCGTGCGGTCGTAGACGATCGGGCCGGTGCAGACCCACTCGACGCCCTGGTTTGCGCCCGGCGCCTCCTCGCGGGCGTTCTCGTCGGAGGCGCCCATGCTCTCCCGGTTGGCCGCCTCGTCGGGCGCGTCGAGCGCGGCGTATGCGCCCGGGAACGCCTGTCGGTCCCGGCTGGGCGGCAACATGCTCGTGCCCTCGAGTGTCGTCAGTCGCGCTTCGAGGCCGCTCGCCCGCTCGTACAGGTAGGTGATCCAGTTCGCCTTGCCCATCTCGCCGTCGTCGACGACGTCGATGCCCGCCTCGACCTGGCGACTCACCACGTCCCGGACCGCCCGGCGCAGGCACCCGGCATAGCCGTCCTCGTCGTAGGCGTCGCCGCGCTCCCGAGCCGAGAGAAACGCAAGCAGGTCAGCCGGCCTGATCAGGCTGCCGGTATGAGTCGCGAGGATCCGCTGCAATGTCCACTCCCTCCCGCGCCCTGCGCCCAACTCGAAGATGCGGCGCCTGACGCAAAAGCCTGCGAGCGCCGATGCTACGAGCGGCCCGATCGGCCGCCTGGCGGCGGCCGTGCACGAGTGCGCTCGCGCGCAACTGGCGTGCGGGGGTGTGCGCCCAGCGGCAACTCCCTCCGGCGGGGCCGCGCCGTCTCGACGCTTATATGAGGCGTTGATGGGGTAAACCGCTTTCAGCGTCGCCCCGGGAGAGGCAACAGCCACGGTCCTGACGGATCGTTTCAGTTTGCGATGACCCTGCTGATCGATACCGGCGTCGTGCCGGCGCCGCACCGTGTGGAGTTCTGGGCCAAGTCGTCGTGCGACGTCTATCACCCTCTGCAGATCCGCACGGACTCACAGGAGCCCTTCTCCGCGCGGATGTGGGGCGACTGGCTCGCTTCGATCGGCGTCTTCCGCGTCGCAGCGGCCGCCAACACCATGAGCCGCAGCCACACCGACATCGCGATCGGAGATCCCGAGGCCCTGCACATCTCGATCCTCCTGCGCGGACGGCTCAAGGGCGCCCAGCAGCAGCGTGAGACAGTGCTCGGCCCCGGCGACATCACGACCTATGACACGTCGCATCCGGCGGTGTTCCGCGCCCCGGAGCCGTTCGATCTGCTCGTACTGAAGCTGCCCAAGGCGACCCTTGGCAAGCACGCCTCGACCATCTCCCGCCTCACCGCGATCAAGATCCCCGGGGAGGCGGGACTGCCTCGGCTCGCCGCGCGCTTCTTCTGCGGAGCCGCGGCGGGACTGGCCGACGGCAGCATCGCTCGCCACGACGTCGGGCTGGCCGAGCACATCATCGACCTCGTCCGGCGGCTGTATCTGGATCTCGGCGCCTCGACCCATCCGGCGCAGCCCCGGACCCGGGCCGAGTTGCTGCTGCGAGCCCAGTCCTACATCGAGGCGAAGCTGAGCGATCCGACGCTGAACCCGGAGAAGGTCGCGCAGGCCTGCTTCATCTCGACCCGCTATCTGCACCGCGTGTTCGAGAGTGAGGGCCTCAGCGTGTGCGACTGGATCCGGGCGGCGCGGCTCGAGCGCTGTCGTCGCGACCTCCTCAACCCGGTATTCGCCGATCAGCCGATCGCGGCCATCGCCAGTCGCTGGGGCCTGCCGAGCGCGCCGCACTTCAGCCGGCTGTTCCGCCGCGCCTACGGCTGTCCGCCGCGTGAGTTCCGGCGAGTCGTGGCGGCACGATGAGCGCGTCCACCGTGACCACTTCGACGCTCGAGATCGACGGCCTCAGCGCGGGCTACGACGGGCCGCCGGTGATCCGGGATCTCTCGTTCTCGGTCGCGGCCGGCGAGGTGGTCGCGCTGATGGGCGCGAACGGAGCCGGCAAGACGACAACCCTGCGGGCCATCTCCGGCCTGATCCGGCCCGTGGCCGGGACCATCCGGCTCGACGGTGAGGACATCGCCAAGTGGTCGGCCACGGCGCGCGTCCGCCGGGGCATCGTGCAGGTGCCACAGGATCGAGGGATCTTCTTCGGGTTGACGGTGGCCGAGCACTTTCGCCTCGACGGGGTGACCGACGACGATGCCGCGTCCGGCGCCTTCGAGCACTTTCCGGCGCTGCGGGAGCTCCGAGGCCGCCGGGCCGGATTGCTGTCCGGCGGGGAGCAGCAGATGCTGGCGATCGCCCGCGCCCTGCAGCGCAAGCCGCGGCTGCTGTTGCTCGACGAGCTCAGCCTCGGCCTCGCCCCGGTGATCGTCGAGCGCCTGCTGCCGGTCGTCCGCCGGTTTGCCGACGAACAGCAGGCCGCTGTGCTTCTGGTCGAGCAGCACGTCCATCTGGCGCTCGAGATCGCCGACCGCGGCTACGTGCTCTCCCACGGCGAGCTGGTCGCCGGCGACCGGGCCGAACGCCTTCGTGCCGACCGCGCGCTGCTGACCGCGAGCTATCTGGGCGAAAGCCAGATCGGGGCCTGACCTACGCCGGCGCGCCCGGCCGGCACGACGGCGGCGGTGATCGCCGCCGGGCGATAGGCTCGGCCGCATGCGATTCGTCCACACGTGCCTTCGCGTCCGTGACCCGGAGGCCTCCGAGCGGTTCTACCGCGCCCTCGGCTTCGAGCGCCGGGGTCGGCTCAACTTCGACACCGCCTACAACCTGTACCTCGGGCTGCCGGGTGACGGCGACACGCTCGAGCTCACGGTCAACCATGGCCGCAAAGAGCCCTACGACCTCGGCGAGGGCTACAACCACATGGCGCTCGTGGTCGAGGACCTCGACGGGCTGCTCGCGACACTCGGCCGCGACGGGATCGAGCCGGAGAAGCCACCGTACTCACCGGGAGGCCGGGAGGAGGTCGGCCGCATCTGCTTCGTCCGCGACCCCGACGGTTACCGGATCGAGCTGATCGACCGCGACTTCCCGACGCCGCAGGACCCGGAGCGCACGTCCGCCTGAACCGGACCAGCCCGGCTCACGATCCGCCGGCGTGTAGAGTTCCGCACCGCATCGCCATTCTCGAGAGAGGGGAGTATTGGATGTATGAGAGGGGCGGGGAGAAGTACTTCGTCGTAGACGAGCACACTCACTTCTGGGACGCCAGTCCCGAGAACTGGGTGAAGGGGCAGGAGCAGTACGCCAAGGGCTGGATCGAGTGCTTCCACGCGTACATGGGCCTTGGGCCCCCGGAAACCCACTGGCCGCTCGAGAAGTTCATGAAGTACTCCGCGGAGGACTACGAGCGCGACGTCTTCGAACAGGGGCACGCCGACGCCGCGATCCTCCAGTCGACGTATCTGAGGTCGTGGTACACGACGGGCTTCAACACGACCGAGAAGAACGCCGGCCTGATGGAGAGGAATCGCGACCGGGTGATCGTCAACGGCCGCTTCGACCCGCGCGAGGGCGAGGCGGGGCTCAAGCAGCTCGAGGAGGACGCCAAGCGCTACAACCTCAAGGGCGTCAAGGTCTACACGGCCGAGTGGTACAACGGCTCGCGCGGGTGGTCCCTCAGCGATCCCGAGGCCCAGGTGTTCCTGGACAAGTGCCAGGAGCTCGGGATCAAGAACGTCCACGCGCACAAGGGCCCGACGATCTGGCCGCTCGACAAGGACGCCTTCGACATCAAGGACGTCGACATCGCCGCGACCAGAAACCCGGAGCTCAACTTCATCATCGAGCACGTCGGGCTGCCGCGGATCGATGACTTCTGCTTCATGGCCACACAGGAGCCCAACGTCTACGCCGGCCTCGCGGTGGTGATCGGCGGGCTGATGCACGCCCGCCCGCGGTTCTTCAACCGCGTGATGGGTGAGCTGCTGTTCTGGGTGGGCGAGGACAAGATGCTCTTCGGCAGCGACTACGGCATCTGGGAGCCGAAGTGGCAGGTCGAGGGATTCATCGACTGGACCATGCCCGGCACCGAGGAGTACTCGGACTACCCGGCGGTCACGACCGCGACCAAGAAGAAGATCATGGGACTGAACGCGGCGGCGCTCTACGACATCCCGGTGCCCGAGGAGCTGCGGCTGCGCGACGAGACCCCGGCGGCGAGGGAGGACGCGCAGCTGGTCGAGTCCGGATGACGGCGACGACGGCGAGCGTGCTGGACGCGCTCGCCGAGGTCTACGACCCCGAGCTCGACGAACCGATCACCGGGCTCGGGTTCGTTGCCTCGTGCGAGGTCAGTCCCGAGGGCGACGTGGCGGTGGCGCTGCGGCTGCCCACGCCCCAGTGCGCGCCCAACTTCGCGTTCCTGATGGCAGCCGACGCGCGCGAGGTCGTGCGCCGGCTGCCCGAGGTGCGGGACATCACGATCCGGCTCGAGGATCACTACACGGGCGAGGAGATCAACACCGCTCTGGGGCGTGGGGATGGGTTCACCGGGGCGTTTCCGGGCGAGACCGCCGACGACGAGTTGGCCTCGCTGCGCGAGCTGTTCCTGCGCAAGGCGCTGGTGGGGCGCCAGTCGCGCCTGATCGAGGAGCTGTTCCGGCGCGGCGCCAAGCTCGACGAGGTGGCGGGCCTGACCGTGTCCGATCTGCCGGACGTGCGCGACGCGCAGCGGTGCGTGGAGCTGCGGCGGCGATTGGGCCTGACGGCCGACCCGGACGCGCCGGCGTTCGTCCTGCCGAGCGGGGAGCCGGTGCTCGCGGGGGAGCTGAGGCGGTGGCTGCGCACTGCCCGGCTGGTGCGGATGAGTCTCGAGGTCAACGGTGGCATCTGCCGCTCGCTCCTGCGGGCTCATCGGGGAGTGGAAGTCGACGATCCTGAGGAGGTGGTGTTGGGATGAAGGCCGCCAGGTTGCACGCCTACCACGAGGCACTGAAGCTCGACGAGGTCAACGAGCCGAAGGCGAGCGGACCGCTCGATGTCGTGGTGCGGATCGGCGCTGCCGGACTGTGCCGGACCGACCTGCACATCCAGGAGGGCCAGTGGGCGGAGAAGTCGGGAGTGGAATTGCCGTACACGCCCGGACACGAGAACGCCGGCTGGGTGCACGACATCGGCCCGGCGGTCACCAACGTGCAGCCCGGCGACACCGTGATCGTGCATCCGTTCATCTCCTGCGGCCTGTGCATCCCCTGCCGGCGCGGCGATGACATGCACTGCCTCAGCGGATCCTTCCCGGGCATCGACCGCGACGGCGGGTTTGCCGACTTCCTGCTCACCTCGGCGCGGTCGGTGGTCAAGCTGGACACCGGGCTCGAGCCCAAGGACATCGCCGCGCTGGCCGATGCCGGGTTGACGGCGATCCACGCCGTCAAGCGCGCGCTACCGGTGCTGAGTGCCGGCACGCGCGCCGTGGTGATCGGCGCCGGCGGCCTCGGCCACATCGGCATCCAGTGCCTGAAGGCGATGACGCCGGCCGAGGTGATCGTGATCGATCCCTCCGAGCAGGCACTGGCGCTGGCCGGCGAGATGGGCGCCGACCAGACGGTGAAGGTGGACGGCGGCCACGTCGACACCGTCAAGGAGATGACGGACGGGCTCGGCGCCGAGGCGATCATCGACTTCGTGGGCGAGAAGGGGGCGATCGAGGACGGCATCGCGATGATCCGTGACGGCGGCTTCTACTACGTCATCGGCTACGGCGAGAACATCAACATTCCGACGATCGACGTGATCTCGAGAGAGATCTCGTTCATCGGCAATCTCGTCGGCACCTACAGCGACCTGCAGGAGCTGATGACCCTCACCGCGCAGGGAAAGGTCAGCCTGCACACGAGCACCTACCCACTCGACGCGATCAACGACGCGATGGCCGACCTCGACGGTGGAAGGCTGCAGGGCCGTGGGATCCTCATACCGGCGGGCGCGGACGGCGGCGGTTCGTAGCGCGGCGACGAAACCTTCCGGCGCGGGGTGCGTTATCGCCTCCGTGATTCGGGTAGCGGACAACAGCAACCGGAGCAACCGAGTCCAAGCGCGGGCGCCGTGCGCTCGCGACGAGGGAGCGCTGAGATAAAGCCGCGCCGACTCAACTTACGCCAGGCCACGTGTTCTCCGCTGGGTCTCGGAAGAGCAGCGGAGGTCGGCCTGATCGCCTTCCACGCGCCGTCGAGGGGCTGGTGGCTGCGGTTGCCGTGCCCGACCTGCGGCGGCGTGGCGCTCCCGTTGCGCGCGTTCTCGCACGCGCCAAGTCGTCGCTCCGTGGAGCAGCCGTGTCCGGCTTGCGAGACGCTTCGCAAGCGGCTCGAGCCGGCCGGCGAGGACCCCAGCGTCTGGTACGACACCGCGGCCGAGGACTGGGTGGTGCGGCTGCCCTGCGGCGGGCTGCGCGAGGGCGTGCTGATGCCGACGGGGATCCGCTGGTTCGACGCCGAGTGGTCGGAGGTCATCCGCGTGGCCGCCGATATCGCGTTCGGCTCGGACCGGTAACGCGAACACGTCGCCCGCACGGGCGCGTGCCTACGAGGGCGGCGTCGAGCCTGACCCCCGGCGGCCGCTGACCTGCTCCTGGCCGGCGGCTTCGTCTCCGGCGCGGTCGCCTCGCGCTTCCTGGCGCTCGCCGGCCGCTTCCGCGCCCGGACGATCGTCGCCTTCGTCGAAAGTCACGTGCACCCGCTGCGGCTGCGAGCGCTCCTCGGTCTTGGCGATCCGCGTAAGCGTCCGCTTGTCCTCTTCTCGCTTCGGCCCGAACAAGCTGCGCGGCCACAGCTTCAGGCTGACCACCGTGTTGACCTCGACCGAGTAGATCACCGCTTGCGCGCCCAGGTGCAGCCACGTGATCAGCCCGATAACGGTGGCGAAGGTCCCGTAGGTGTTCGACGCGTTCTTGACAACGTGGTTGATGTAGAAACCGCCCCCCGATTGGAGGATCTCCCACAGCACCGTGGCGCAGATGATCCCGGGCCAGAGCTCGCTGGTCGGGACCGAGTCGTCGGTCAGCAGGCGGAACATGGTGAAGAACAGGACCAGGTTCAGCGCGAGCGAGACCGCGATGCCCGCGATCGTCGCGGCCAAGCCCCCGACGCCGCCGCTGACCGCGCCCGAGGCCGCGCTGGAGATGACCTGCAGCACCCCCAGCGCCGCCAGGATTCCGAAACCGCGCAGACGGGAGTGGACGAAGTTCGGCCGCTCGCGGCGCGGGACGGCGTAGATCTGGTTGAAGGCGTTCTCGGCCGCGACCGTCACCCCGAGCCCGGCCCACAGAGTGCCGACGATTCCGACCGCCAGCGCGAGCCCGCTGCCGCTGAGCGAATGAGCCTGAAGCTGGTTGCCGACGATCGGGAACTGACCCAGCGCGGAATGGACGATCTTCTCCCGTGCCGACGGGTTGCCCTGGAGGACGAACCCGAGCACGGTGGTGAACAGCAGCAGCAGCGGGAACAGCGAGAAGAACGCGTAGTAGGCGATGATCGCGGCGAGATTGCCCGCCTGGTCGTCGCTGAACTTCCTGATCACCGCCAGCGGCAGCGCCAGCGCCCGGTGTGACTGCTGGAACTCGTCGAACTTGTCGAGCATGGGTTCGGTCTACCCCGGGTGCGGTGGGCGCATGCCGCGCACCCGCGGCCGCGGCCGAACCCCCGCGTCCTCCAGCGCCGCGGCGACGAGCGCGTCGTAGCGGCCGGCGAGCAGGTCGCCGGCCGGATCAGGCGTGTGGGCGAACAGCACCCGATCGGGTGCGCACAGCAGCGCTCGCAACGCGAGCAGCCGGCGGCGCTCCGGCGAGTCCTCGGCCGCCGCGGCGCTGGCCCGGCTCAGGCGACCGATCTGCCGGGCGCGGGCGGGAAGCACCAGGACGAGCAGGAGGACCGTGGGAACCGCCCAGGTCAGCCAGCCCACCAGCCGCGCGACCTGATGGACGCTGTCCTGGCTCGACTGGCCGAGCGCCTCGAGGCGGCCGGAAGCGGCCGCGCCGGCGGACCGAAGCGCACCCGCCAGTGTCCCGCCGGCGAGCGGCACTTCGCGGACCGCCTGCGCGGACGTGGCGAACTCGACACTGATGCCGGCGCCGGCCTGGGTCACGTAGGCGCCGACACCGGAGAGGCGATCGACTTCGTGGTAGACGCGGACCGCCAGCCACGCGAAGGCGATCACGCACAACAGCACAGCCAGGTCACGGCTGACGGCGCGCGCCCGGGGGGCGGGGAGCTCTGGGTACAGAGTCAGCATCCGCTCGGGGCGCGCTCCCGTCAGTCCCTGGGATCAGTACTGGTCGCCCTGTCCGCCGCCGTACTGCTGCTCGCCGCCGCCGCCGGACTGCTGCTGCTGATCCCCGTACTGCTGCTCGCCCCCGCCGCCGTACT
This sequence comes from Solirubrobacterales bacterium, assembly GCA_019240655.1. GTDB lineage: Bacteria > Actinomycetota > Thermoleophilia > Solirubrobacterales > Solirubrobacteraceae > Palsa-465. The sequence goes on along the minus strand of JAFAXX010000032.1, from coordinate 11,543 downwards.
GCTGCTGCTGATCGCCGTACTGCTGCTGGTCGCCGTACTGCTGCTGACCTCCCCCGCCGTACTGCTGACCGGCACCGCCCTGCTGGCCGCCCGCGCCCCCCACGAGCTCCTGAGGGTCGACGCCGAGCTGCTGGAGCAAAGCGCCGTGCTGCTCGTGGTCGACTTGGTCGGGCAGCTGGGCAGCCGCCTGAGCCGCCTGATCGCCAGCGCCGCGACTCTGCAGCAGGCTGACGATCTGATCCTTCGGGATCTGCATGCTTGCTCCCTCCTAGGTTGAGTGGACACCTGGGAGATACCCCGCTCCGCACTCCACGATGCAGTCGCGACCCCAATCCGGGACATCCGGGACGTCGCACGGGACACCGTCGGCGCGGACTGCGTACGATGGGTGAGATCGCCCGGCACGGTGTCGCCGCTCGGGCGTCCGTCCGGCAAGGACGGCTACACGTGAAGGGTGACTGAGCCAGCGAAAGCATCGGACCTGGAGTTCGCCGTCGAGACCGGCGCGCCGTTCACGCGCGCCGATGCCCTGGCCAGCCGCCAGCGGATCCTCGAGGCGGCGATCGCGCTGGGCGGGGACCGCGGGGTAACGATGTCCGAGCTCGCGGCTGCGGCCGGCGTCGGACGCTCCACTCTCTACCGGCACTTTCCCACCCGGCGAGCACTCGAGCAGGCGCTCGACGGCCTCGAGGGGCGGCCGGAGGACTCGACGCGCGGCCGCGAGCCGGCCGGCGAGGTCGCCACGCTTCCATACCGCAGCCCGGGCCATCTGGGGCGCCAGGCGCCGCTGTCCCTTGAGGTCACCAGAATCCTCGACGAGGTGCCGCCGCATCTGGTCGCCGACCAGCTCGTGGCCGAGGCGCGCCGCGCCGGCGGAGTCGCGGTGGCGCTGTACGTGGTCGACATCGACGGCTCGCACCTCCTCCGCCTGGCCGGCTCGGAGGAGTTTCCCGGCCGGCTCGACGCGCCGCCGGCGCTCGGCCCGGAGATCGTTCCCGAGGGGCTGCCGACGTTCTACAAGCGCCTCCAGGAAAAGCTGCCCGGGTGCGTCGCCGAGCCGCTGTGGCTGCGGGGCCGCGTCACCGGGTTGCTGCTTTGCATGGGCGTTCCTCGGTCTCCGCTCGCCGACATCGCCAAGCAGGGGGCCGCGGCGCTCGAGCTGGCGAACGAATACACCGACTTCATCGAGGCGACCCGGCGGCGCAAGCCCACGACCGCCGCGGCCGAGATCCAGCAGAACCTGTTTCCTCCTCGGGTCGCGCGAATGGCCGGGGTCCAGCTTGCGGGGGCACTGCTGCCCGCATACGAGGTGGGCGGCGACTGGTTCGACTTCGTCGAGAATCGCGACGGCGCCTGGCTCGCCGTGGCGGACGCGGCCGGCAGCGGTCCGACGGCCGCCGGCTTGGGCGCCGCGGCGCTGGGCGCGCTGCGCGCGGCGCGTCGCCGCGGGGAGGACCTCATCTCGGCACTCGAGAGCATCGACGAGACGGTGCGCCGGCTCGACAACGCGGCCTTCTTCGTGACCGCCTGGGTCGCGCGCTGGCGAGCCGCCACCGCGACGCTCACGTGGGCCAATTGCGGCGCCCCGGCCGCCTACCTGGTCAGCTCCGATGGCGATTTCGAGGAGCTGGAGGGTCCCATGCACGAGCCGCTGGGTGCGGCCGGAGCAGACCGCTCGTTCTCGCCCTCGCGGCGGCGGCTCCGCTCCGGCGAGCGGCTGATCGTGGTCACCAACGGGATCACCGCACGCCACATGGAAGACGGAAACCACTTCGGCGCCGACGGGATCCGCGAGGCGGTCGAGCAGGCCGAGAGCCGGACCGCAGCATCGACGGCGATGGCCATCCAGCAGGCGGTTACCGACTGCTGGCGCGAGCCGCTGCAGGACGACGGCACGGTCGTCGTGCTCGCGGTCGAATAGCCGCTCACGGCCCGCTGATGCTCGGCCCAGGCGCGAAGCCGGGCCCTGCCGACACCCTCCGGCCGGCAGAGCCCGCTTCCCGGCTCGTGAGCTACACGGGAACTTCGGCTAGATGTCTTCGCCCTCGGGCTCGATCCGCTCCTTGCGGACCTCACCGGAGACCTGCTGCTCCTCCGTGACGGTGTCCTTGGCGAGCCGCACGCGCTCCTTGGGAACGGCGCGCTTCTCGACCACGGGCTCCTCCTCGTGGAGGATGACCTCGTGCTCCTCCTCGGAGATATCGGGTCCCTCCATGGCGCGGCCCGCGGTCTCCTCGGTGATCGGCTCACGCTCGATCCGGACCTCCTCGCGCTGCACCGGAACGGTGGTCTGCACCTCCTCGGTCACGACGTACTTGCGCAGGCGCGCGCGGCCTCGCTCACGCTGTGTCGTGCCGACGCGGAGCTCCTCCTCGGAGCGGGTCATCGCCTCGTCGGTGGTGGGACCACTCGTGTCGTAACCTTCGCCGCCGCGGCCGGCAAGCTCGCCCTCGCGGGCGTACTCGCCCTCGTCGGCGTACTCGCCCTCGCGCGCCAGGTCAGCTTCGCGGCCGGCCCCGCCTCGCGCGCCGCGGGTCGCGAACTCGTCCTGACCCGTCCTCCCGCCGGCCCCCTGCGGGCCACCCTGGGCGGTCACCGATCCCTCGTCGGTATACGGCACGCCGTAGTGTTCGAACAGCCGGCGCTCCTCCGCCTCCGACAGCTCGTCGTCGTCGTCGATGCTCGGAGCGGAGGTGACCTGGTCCTTGGTCACGTTGACGCGAACGTCGTCACCGGCCGGCTGCGCGCCGGCCAGCGGGACGAAATGCGAGCGCTTCCCGAGCAGGCCGCTGGTCACGAGCGCCCACTCCGGCCGGCCAGTGTGGGCGTCCTCGTAAATCTCCTTGATCGTCCCGATCTTCTCGCCCTCCTGGCCATGGAGTTCACGGCCCTTCCAGGCGTATGCCTCACTGGTACTCAAGGTTCCCTCCAAGTATTTTGGTTTGATCGCTCTTGGGCCCGGAGCGGTGGGTCGTTGCCCGTCGCGCACTTCGATACCCGGCAGTTGGACTTCGACAACAGAAATGTCCAACTTCCGTCCAGATTGAGTCCTGTGGTGTCTCGTTTTCGATGCGGATACCGCGGGTAACACCCCGGCCGAACGAGCCAGCCGCAACCGCACGGAAGAAGGTAAGTTGCCGCCGCCTGCCTCGGCCTGGATGCGCATCAGCGAGCTCAGCCGCCGCGTGGGCGTGACGACCGACACGCTGCGGGTCTGGGAACGGCGCTACGGGCTGTTGAAGCCGCGCCGGACGGCGGGCAACACCCGCCTGTACTCGGCGCTCGACGAGGCGCGGGTGAGGCTGATGAAGCGCTACATCAGCGAGCAGATTCCTCCCGCCCAGGCCGCCGAGCTCTCGATGGCGGCCCGTCTTAGCGTACGCGCGGGTCGCGGCTCCGGCGTCCCCGAGCACGCGGCCGCGCGCGTCGTCCGCGAGCTCCAGGACGCCTTCGCCGCCTTCGAGGAGTCCTCGGCCGAGCGCGCCCTGCACGAGCTGCTGAGCGACTACTCGGCCACCGCGGTCATCCGGGAGGTGCTGCTGCCGTTCGTGCGGGAGGCCGGCGAGCGCCGGCGACACGCTCTCGCGCCGCTGGCCCGGGAACACTTCGCCGAGAACTTCCTGCATTCGCGCTTGCTCGCGCTGGCCCGCGGCTGGGATCGCGGCCTCGGCCCGCGCGCTCTCATCGCCTGCCCGCCCGTCGAGCGCCACCCCCTGGACCTGATCGTCTTCGGCATCGCCCTGCACCACCTCGGCTGGAGGATCACCTACCTCGGCGCCGCCACGCCGCTCGACGCGCTGGGATCCACTGCTGAAAGCGTCGCCCCGGACCTGATCGTGCTCGCCACTCAGCTGCCGGATCGTCTGGCGCCGCACGTCGACGCGATTCGCCGCCTCGGCACCCGCTGGCCGGTGGCACTCGTAGGCCCCGCGAGCGGGATGGACGTCGCCCGCCGTTGTGGCCTCCGGCACCTCGGCGAGGACGCGGTTGCCGCCGCCGGCGTAGTCGCCTCAGGCGATCTCGCGGTGGACCTCAGGCCGCCCGTAGCTCGCCCGGCTGCTCCGGGCCGCACTCCGCAACGTCATCGGCAAGCCGCATCGCGGTGACCTCCTGCCAGCGTCCGCTGTCGACCAGCCAGCGACACAACCGCTCGGTGTCGGCCAGCGCGGCTTGAGAGTCATCGTCGTCGAGGACCCGCTGGCTGAAGAGCAGCGTGTCGGCGGCATGGCGCAGGCGGTCCTGCTCCTCGTCGAGCAGCTTGCTCGGGCCCGCCTCGCTCAGGGTGTGCATCACCCTCCGGTAGGCCCGGGTACGCTCGGCGTTCATGGCGGGGATCATGCCGAAGCCCCCCACCCCCCGGCACTGGCCGCGTGTCCAAAGTTTGGGCGCCTGCGATGTCCCGAGCGCGAAGCGGCGCTTGCACTCACCGAGCCGCGGCGTCCCGCGCGCGCCGGCCGGTTATCCGCCGCGTCGCCCAGGCCTACGGGGCGCGTGAGGCCGGTCCGGGCGCCGGGTCGACGGGCAGGATCACCGGACGCCGGGGCGGCTGGTCGAAGTCGAAGTCCGCCGTCAGGTTGCCCAGCAAGGGGTTGCTCTCACGAACATCGGGACGCGGATCGGCGCGGCCATCGGTGGCCGGGTTGAGCCGCTCGCCGCCGAGGAAGTCGTCCTCGATGAATTTGTTGTACGCGTCGTGGCTCAGCGTCTGGTGATCGACGTAGCCAGAGCGGGCGTACGGGCTGATCACCAACCCGGGGACCCGCAGACCGTAGCCGTTGCGATCGACGACCGGCGGGACGACGTGGTCATAGAAGCCGCCCCAGTCGTCCCAGGAGAGAAAGATCGCCGTGTTGGGCCAGTCCGGGCTGCGCATGATTGCGTTGATCAGCCCGGTGACGTACGTCTGTCCCGCGCTCACGAGCGCGGGAGGATGCTCGGACACCGTCCCGTTCGGATCGATCCAGGACACCGCCGGGAGCGTTCCATTCCGGGCCTGGGCGAAGAAGTTGCTCAGCGACTGGACGTTGCCAAGCTGGCCGTCCTCGGTGACGTCCGAGAACGCGGGCAGCGGGTTCCAGATGCCGGGCGTCTGGGGCACCTGCTGTATCGGCGCACACGTCATCGCGCTGTCGTTCTCGCAGTCCGGCTCAGTCCCGTGGAAGACGTAATAGCCCCAGCTGACGTTCTGCTTGTGGAGCAGGTAGGTCATGTCGGTCCACGCGTAGTGGAGCTGGCCGTCGGCGGGAGCGCTCATCGTCGAGAACGTGCCGGTGGGCCAGTCGGGATTGGGCCACTGCAGCGCGCCATGGCACGAAAACGGCTTCAGTGGATTGGTGCAGAACGCCGACCACTCGGAGACCATGAACAGATGCGCCGGGAGGCTCCATGACGAGTTCGGCTCGAACATGTGGTCCTGGAGGACGAAGTCCCGGGCGTACTTCCAGTAGTTGGGAATCTCCCGCGCATCGTGATAGCCGATCACGTCGACGCATTGGCTGGTCTGTCCGCTCTGCGCCTGGGCTTGCTGCGTGCAGGGACTGCAGTTCGGATTCGTGGTGCTGCAGCCGAGTCCCTGCTGGGCCTGGGCGACGAACCCGTTCATCAGCCCGCCGTTGATGTCGGCGGCGGCGTTCGACTGGCCGTGAGGGCCGCCGTAGTTCACATCCGAGGAGTCGTGATAGGGGGCGACGCAGCCGCCGTTGAGCGGATCGGGCACGCAGGCACCGCGCGGGATCCCGTCAGCGCCGGGATAGGTGCCGAAGTAGCTGTCGAACGAGCGGTTCTCCTGCATGATCACGACCACGTGGCGGATCTTGTGGATTCCGGTCGCCGGCGCGACGCGGATCATCACCTCGGGCGAGCGCGACTCGGGGTTGCGCGAGCTGGCCGGAAGGACGGCGCGCCAGCGCTCGAGGCCGGCCACCTCGAGCACCAGCGAGGCCGCGAAGCTGCCGGTCGGGTCGAGCCGGGGGCGGGCGACCGTCTGCCAACCGGCAGCAGCCAGCCGCTGGAGCGCCACCGACTCCCCGGTCCGGGCGGGGGCGAGCTGACCGGAAAGCATCTGCCGGTCGCCGGCGACGGCAAACGTCGCCGTGCTCGAGAGTGTCACCGCGGCGTACACCGGCTGGGTCACCACCGGGCTGCGCAGGCGAGGCACGGTCGCCAGCCACGCTCCGGTCGTCTCGATCTCACCGGGGATGAACTGCACCTCAAAGTGCCCGGAAGCATCGGTGAGCGTCGGCGTCACCACGGAGAACCTCCGCTGGCCCCCGGATCGGCGCCAAATCGTCACCGTCCGGCCGCATCCCCCGCCGCCGGTGACGCGCCCCGAGATCGTCACCGCCTGGCCCGCGGAGGCAGGGTTGGGAGTGGCGTGGACGGCGAGCGCCTTGGGCACGCTCCGCGTTGAAGTGTGCTTGCCGGGCGGGCAGCACGCGGACGGCGCCGCCGTGCTCACGCCGGCTACCGTGATGCAGCCCGCAGCCGTGCCAGCCGCCGGCGCCGACCCGGTGACGCCGCCCAGCCCGGCCAGCGCCACCGCAACCAGTAGGGCACCCAAGCATCGAAGGCGCAATCGCCAGCTCCCGCGCGGCAGCACCGACATCCCTGGGCGATAACCCAGAGGGAGAGCTCAAGTTTCGCCCCGGCCACCCCGGACGGGCCGACGCCCATGACTGTCGTGGCAATCCGGGGTGCCTAGCCGGTCAGCCCTCGCTGTCCGGACGCGGGTGCGTACCGGAGAAGTCCTCGTCGGCCTCGCGATCCTCGATCACCTCGGTCGAGGGCAGGCTGTCGGCCTCGGCGTAGGCTGCGCCCGACCGGTCAGCCTCAAGCTCGGGCGTGAAGGCGTCGGTCTCCGGATTCGCCGCGCCCTCGCCGTGGGTCGCGTTCTCGATCAGCGCCGCCTCCGTCTCTTCCCAGCCCTCCTGCTCCCCGCCGCCGGCCTGGTAGACCGGCTCCATCGCCGGGTCGTCGATCGAGGCGCTGGAGACGACGCCGCCGATTCGCGCAGCGGCCGCAGCGGCGGCGGCCTCCTCGCGTGCGACCAGGATGTCGTCGTCCGGGGTCCGCGCGACCGGGGCGTCCCGGGAGGGAGGCGCAGCCGAAGCGCCGGTCGCCGGACCCGGGACGGTCGGCTCCGCAGCGGCGCGCGCTGCGGCAGTCGCCGGAGCGGGCACGATCGGCTCCGCACCCGCCGGCTCGGCGGCCGCCGGCGCGGGAGCGCGTTCCTCGCCCGCCGAGCTCCCGGCCGGGCTGACGGCGGGGCTCACGGCCGGGCTGCCGGCCGGGCTGACGGCGGGGCTCACGGCTGGGCTCGCCGCCGGCAAGCGGTCGGACGGCCGGCGCTCGGTCACGGCGGCCAGAGCGATCTCGGTGATGCCCACGACTCCATGCGGCAGCCAGCTCGCTACGCCGGCGCGGCGGCGCCTGAGCCGTGCCGCCCCCACGACGAGCAGCGCACCGGTGGCCGCGTCGATCGCCAGATGCACCGGAACCGGCACGCGCCGGACGAGCCCCAGCTCGTAGTCGGTAGTCGCGCTCAAGCCGAGCTTCGCGACTCCGGCACCCCGGAGGACGGCGTTGGCCACCCCGTCACGGCAGCCCAGCAAGCGGGGAGCGGCGAGCAGCGCGGCGCCGGTCGCGTAGTCCGCAGTGCCGTGTTGCCGGGTGGAGACGAACGGCATGAGGATTTGCTACCCGCCCCCCGGCAAGCGCAAGCGTGGCGGCTATCTCGCTACCCGCCCCACGGCGAGCGCAGACGGCTACCGCGCGACCGCCTGGACGAAGCGCTCTCGCAACTCGGTCTTCTTGAACTTCCCCGTGGCGGTGCGCGGAATCTCCTCGATGAACTCGATCCGCTCCGGTATCTGCCACTTGGCGAATTGCCCGGTGAGGTGTTGGCGCAGATCGTCGGGGCTCGCCTCCTGGCCCTCGCGGAGCACGATCGCGGCCAGGGGCCGCTCTCCCCACCGCTCATCCGGGATCGCGATCACCGCGGCCTCGGCCACGGCCGGGTGGGCCATCAGCAGGTTCTCGAGGTCGACGGAGGAGATCCACTCGCCGCCGGACTTGACCAGGTCCTTGGCCCGATCGGTGATCCGGATGCAGCCGTGCTCGTCGATGCGGACGACGTCGCCCGTCTGGAACCAGCCGTCGTCGGTGAACTTCTCCTGGCCGGCGCCGCCGTGATAGCCGGCCGCCACCCACGGCCCCCGGACCTCGAGCTCGCCCATCGCCTGGTCGTTCCAGGGGATCAGCTCGCCGTCGTCGCCGCGGGCCCGCAGCTCGATGAACGGCACCGCGATCCCCTGGCGCGCGCGGAAGTCGTATCTGTCCTCGGTGGAGGCGGAATCGAGCTCTGGGGGCACGCGGCACATGCTCCCGAGCGGCGAGGTCTCGGTCATGCCCCACGCCTGGAGGATCGTCAGACCGTGGCGGTCGAAGCCCTCGAGCAGGCTGCGGGGCACCGCGGAGCCGCCGACGATCATCCGCTTGAGCGCGCTCAGATCCCAGCGGTCGGGCTGCTCCTCGATCGCCTGCAGCACCGACATCCAGACCGTCGGCACGCCCGCGGTGACGGTCACCCGCTCGCCGGCCAGAAGGTCGAGCACGCTCTCGGCATCGAGCCGCGGGCCGGGCAGCACGAGCGCCGCTCCCGCGAACGCCGCGGCGTAGGGCAGCCCCCAGGCGTTCGCGTGGAACATCGGTACCACCGGGAGGATCACGTCGTGCGTGCTCACCCCCATGGTGTCCGGCAGCGCGGTCACGAGCGAATGCAGGACGACCGAGCGGTGCGAGTACAGGACGCCCTTGGGCCGTCCCGTCGTGCCCGACGTGTAGCACATCGCGGCCGCCCGCCGCTCGCCGATCTCCGGCCAGTCCATCGGCTCGTGCGCCGAGGTCAGCGACTCATACTCGAGCGCTGCATCCGGCGCCGAGCCGGAGTGCGAAACGACGATCACGTGCTCGAACTGCCACTCGGCGCGGAGCGCCTCGAACACGTCGAGCAGCGTCTCGTCGACGATGATCGCGCGGTCCGCGGCATCCGCCGCGATGAAGCTCAGCTCGTCCGTGTGCAGACGAGGGTTCAGCGTGTGGATCACCGCGCCCATCGGCGGGATGGCCAGGTAGGCCTCGAGGTGCTCAGGTTGGTTCCAGAGCATGGTGGCGACGCGCTCGCCGGCGCCGATGCCGAGGGCGGCCAACCCGGCGGCCAGCCGGCGCGCGCGGGCCGCGCACTCGCCGAGCGTCGTCCGGTGGATCGACCCATCGGGCCGGCGAAACACCACCGGGCGGCGAAAGCTGAGGGTCTCGGCACGCTCGATCACCGCTCTCAACGAGAGCGGGAAGTCGTCCATCATCAGGCCCTCGCATGCTCGCTCGCTGATCACGCCCTCCCGAGCTGTGTCGCTCATCACGCCCTCCTCGTGCTCTGCCTCGATTGTCGAAAGCATGAGCCTCCAAGGCGCTCAGTGCAAGCGCGTGCCGGCCGCCGCCTCGTATGCTCGTCCTATGAGCCGGGCCCTCACCCACGAGTCGACGATCCGCGAGCTCGCCCAGCTGATCGTCCGTTTCGGCGCCAACGTCCGCCCGGGGCAGATCGTGTCGCTCGCCTCCGAGCCGGGGAAGGAGCCGCTGGCCCGGATGATCGCCGAGACCGCCTACCGGGACGGCGCCAAGTTCGTCGACCTGTCGGTGTTCGACATGCACCTCAAGCGCTCGCGCGCCGTGCACGCGCCGGCGGACACGCTCGCCTTCGTTCCGCCCTGGTATGGCGAGCGTGTGCGCGCCCTCGGCGAGCACCGCTGCGCGGTGATCTCGCTCACCGGGCCGGTCGCGCCGCACGTGATGGACGGGGTCGACACGTCACGGCTGGGGCGGGACATGCTCCCGTCGGTGCGCGAGTCGATCGAGGTCATCAATGCCCGCGAGGTGAACTGGACAGTGGCGCCGTGCCCTAGCCCGGGGTGGGCCGAGCTCGTGCATCCGGAGCTCGAGCCGGCCGAGGCGCTGGCGCGGCTGTGGAGCGAGGTCGCGCACGTCTGCCGCCTGGACGAGAAGGAGCCGGTCGGCGCCTGGCGGCGCCGCCTGGGCGACCTGACCGAGGCGGCCGCCAAGCTCGAGCGGCTGCGGCTCGACGCGCTTCGATTCGCCGGCCCGGGCACCGACCTGCGCGTCGGCCTGCTGCCGAGCAGCCGGTGGACGTGCGGGCAGCTCGAAACCGTCGACGGGATCGCCCATGCCCCGAACCTGCCCACCGAGGAGGTGTTCACCACTCCTGATCCCGCGCGGGTCGAGGGAGTCGTCAGCGCGACCAAGCCGCTGTTCGTCTCCGGCGCGATGGTCACCGGGCTGCGCGTTCGCTTCGAGGCCGGGCGCGCGGTCGAGATCGACGCCGACCACGGCGCCGACACGCTGCGCAACCTCACGGCCCGCGACGACGGGGCGGCCCGGCTCGGTGAGGTCGCCCTGGTCGACCGCGAGAGCCGGATCGGCCACCTCGGCACGGTGTTCTTCGACACGCTGCTCGACGAGAACGCGGCCAGCCACATCGCCCTCGGCCAGGGTCTCGACTTCGCCGTGACCGCCGCCGGCGACGCCGCCCGGATCAACCGCAGCCAGCTGCACATCGACTTCATGATCGGAAGTGACGAGGTTTCGGTGGCCGGAACCGACGCCGAGGGCCGGGAGCACGTGCTGCTCCAGGGCGGCCGCTGGCAGCTCTGAGTGCGTCGTAGCGCCGGGCCGCGGTAGCCTAAGCACCGACCCCGGAGAGGTGCCGGAGCGGTTGAACGGGCGCGACTGGAAATCGCGTAACGGGGGTCAACCTCGTTCGGGGGTTCGAATCCCCCCCTCTCCGTTTCCGAGACCCGGAAGGCTGAACAAAATCTCGTCGTGTGGGTTCCTGCGCGCAGACCAGAGGCTAGGATGCAAAGCGGGCATGAGTGAGTTCCAACGATCGAGGCCGGCATTGAGGCTGGTGCAGGGGACCGCGAGCGAGGCCGTCGAATGGGCCTGGTTCTGCGGGCACTGCGCCGCGCCGGCGCCTACCGATGAGGCCCCCGCGCCGACCGCTCGCGTGTGCCGTTCCTGCGGGCTCGGCCTGCTGCTGGAGACCCGCCGCGACATCTTGCCGACCGACCGCGACGCGTTCCTGGTGATCGACCACGCGATGCTGGTCCAGGCTGTCTCCCGCCGGGCGCAGACGCTGCTCGCGGTGGCCGAGGAGAAGGCGATCAACCGGCCGGTAGCGGAGCTGGTCGTTCCCGCCGACGCCGAGGCGCAGTCGGGGACCGGATTCGCCGCAGCGATCGCCAGCGCCGCCTCGGGCTCCGAGGAACCGGCCAGCGCGATCGTCCGCCCATGGAACACCTTCGGCGTGCGGATGCGGGCCCGGATCGCCCCGTGCGGGCCGCCACGCGCCGCCCTGGTCGTGCTCCAGGCGCCCCGCGAGCGGCGCCTGCGCGCGGTCGACTAGGGCTTGGGGCCTCGCTGCGCGAGGCATCCCTGGGACCAGCCAGCCCCGTCCGGACGGGGTCGCA
>JAFAXX010000148.1 GCA_019240655.1 Solirubrobacterales bacterium | reverse complement strand
CATGACCACCCGTGATTACGAGGTTTTGCTCTACCTCTCCCAGGCACGCGACCGCCGGCTGCCGATGTCGGCTCTGGCCGAGAGCACGATGCTCACCCGCTCGGGAATCACCCGCCTCGTCGACGGACTCGTCGCCGGCGGCGTCGTCGAACGCGTCTCGTGCGTGAACGACGCCCGCGTCTCCTACGCGCGGCTCACCGACGCCGGATACGAGAAGCTGCGCGACGCGGGCTGCACCCACGTGGCGAGCATTCGCCGGCTGTTCCTCGCGCACTTCACCCCCGGGGAGCTCGACCAGCTCGCGGCTTTGCTGAGCCGGCTGCCCGGAGCGAGCGCCGGCGGCGCCTGTACCGCCGAGTAGCGCGGCCCGCGGGCACGAGCGGGTACGCATCCGGGGCGGCGCGGGCGTACAACGTTCCAGCGCTACCCTTCGACACCGCGGCGACGTGGCGGAGTGGCTACGCAGCGGCCTGCAAAGCCGTCTACACCGGTTCGATTCCGGTCGTCGCCTCTGATCGTAGGCGCTGGCGAACGGACGTTTCAGGACCCGATGTGTTGGTCGGCGCTGTCGGAGAGGTTGGCGAGCCGGCGGTCGAGGAACCGTTGCTCTGGCCCCGGCTCGGTCAGCTGAAGCGCACGTGCGTAGGCGGCGCGCGCTTCATTGTCTCGGCCGAGCCGCCGCAGCAGATCGGCGCGGGTGGAGTGGTAGTAACGGTAGTCGTCTAGTTCGAGGCGGTCGAGCAGGGCGAGCGCTGCTTCGGGCCCCTCGAGCTCGGCGACGGCGATGGCGCGATTCATCGTCACAACCGGTGAGTTGGTGAAGTACTCGAGACTTCGGTACAGAAGCGCGATCTGCTCCCAGTTGCGTGGTTGTTGGAGGTGGAGGTCGGCGATTGCGGCTTGCATGATGTAGGGGCCGCCCCCGTGGAGGGTGAGCGCGCGCTCGAGCAGCTTCCGGCCTTCGTCGATCTGCCGCTGATTCCAGAGCGCACGGTCTTGGTCGTCGAGCAGGACGAGCTCCCCGCCCCGGAAGCGCGCGGCGCTGCGCGCCTGGCCCATCAGCATGAGCGCGAGCAGGGCATGCGCTTCGGCTTCGTCGGGCATGAGTTCGACGACGGCTCGGCCGAGGCGGATCGCCTCTGCCGACAGGTCGATGCGGCCGCCGCCCCAGCCTTCGTTGAAGATCAGGTAGATGACCGCGAGGACGGCGTCGAGCCGCTGGGGCAGCAGGTGATCGGGCGGGACGGCGAACGGTATGCCGGCGTTGCGAATCTTGTGCTTGGCGCGTGTCAGCCGCTTGCTCATCGTCTCAAACGGGACGAGGAAGGCGCGCGCGATCTCTTCGGTGGAGAGACCGCCGAGGGTGCGCAGCGTGAGTCCGACCTGCGCGTCGAGGGCTAGCGCCGGGTGGCAGCAGGCGAAGATCAGCTCGAGCCGCTCGTCCGGGAAGGCCGCCGTTTCGTCCATCGTCTCCTCCGATATGTCTCGCATATCGCGCACCAGCTGCTCGGTCTTGATCGCCAGGGCCCGTTCGCGCCGGATCCGGTCGATCGCCCGGTTGCGGGCGGTCGTGATCAGCCAGCCCGTCGGTTTGACGGGGATTCCATCCCGCGGCCAGCGTTCGGCGGCGATCGCGAACGCGTCCTGGGCGGCGTCTTCGGCCAGCTCGATGTCGCCGAGGAAGCCGACGATCGAAGCCAGGACGCGGCCCCACTCGTCCCGGAAGACCTGTTCAAGCACCGATGTGACGCTCCTCATGGACCGGCCGGATCTCGATCGCGGCCGCGCCCCGCAGTTCCTGCAGTTCGCCGGCCACAGCGAGGGCGCCGTCGAGGTTCTCCACCTCGACGACGATGAAGCCGCCGAGGAAGTCCTTGCTGTCCAAGAATGGTCCGTCGGTTAGGAGCGTCCTGCCCTGTTCGTAGCGGACAGTCGTCGCCGACTCGACGTCGTGGAGGCGGAGCCAGCCGGTCACGTTCGGACGCGAGAGGACCTCGGCTATCTCGGCGGTGATCCGGCGCCGTTCCTCAGGGATCCGATCGCGGACCTCCACGTTGTTGTAGACCAGGAGCGCGTATCTCAAGACCTCTCCTTCGCGCAGGGATGGATTGTTCGCCTCCTAGACGAATAGCGTGGCTGGAGACGGACACTTCGCCTGTTTCTGGCCTGCGTGTCCGTCTGGCGTCTGTCCATTCGTCACTGAGGCAGAACCGGCCGAAGAGCCGGCCCACAGACTCAAGGAGGACAGGTGACAGCTACACCAGCAACGAATCGCCGTCTCGGCTGGGTGCTCGGATTGACCTCGACGGCCTATTTCATGGTGGTTCTCGACTCGGTCGTCGTGATCACGGCGCTGCCCAGCATGCAACGCGACCTGCACGTCAGCCTCTCGTCCCTGCAGTGGACGCTGAACGCCTACGGCATCGCTTTCGCGGCGGGGATCATCACCGCCGCCGCGCTCGGCGACCGGATCGGACGGCGGAAGGTCTTCACCCTCGGGCTTGCCCTCTTCACCGTCGCTTCCGTCGCCTGCGCCCTGGCGCCGAACGTATCGGAGTTGATTGCCGCCCGAACGGTGCAAGGGCTCGGCGGCGCGGTAGTGCTGCCGCTCAGCTTGACCATCCTGACGGCGGCTTTCCCGATGGAGCGTCGCGGGATGATCGTCGGGATCTATGGCGGCCTCGCCGGTCTCGCCGTGGCGATGGGACCGATCATCGGGGGCGCGGTCACGCAGAGCATCGACTGGCACTGGATCTTCTGGATCAACATTCCGATTGGCGTCATCGCCGTGCTCCTCGGCGTTCGGCTGCTACCCGAGAGCTATGGCGCACCGGAGCGGCTCGACCTCGTCGGAGTCGGGCTCGTCAGCGCCGGCGCTGTCGCCGTGGTCTGGGCGCTCAGCCGCGCCAACCAGGTTGGCTGGTGGAGCGCCGAGGGCGTGGGCACGCTGGGCGCGGGGGCGGTGCTGCTCGTTGTCTTCCTCCGGTGGGAGCGTTCGGTGCCCGAGCCGATGGTTCCGTTGCGGCTGCTCGCGGTCCGGGACTTCGCGATTGGCAACGTGACGACGTTCCTCATGTCGGGCGCAATCTTCGCCGGCGGGCTCTTGGTCACGGAGGAGTTCCAGCTCGCACGCCACTACTCGCCGGTTGGCGCCGGGGCGCGACTGCTTCCGTTCTTCGCAACTCCGATGTTTGTCTCGCCGCTCGCCGGCGCTCTGTCCGATCGGCTCGGCCGGCGACCGATCATCGTCGCCGGGCTGAGCATGCTGACGGCCGGGTTCGTCTGGGTCGCCTGGCGCGGCTCTCTGCGCACGAGCTGGATCGAGCTCGTGATCGCGCTCCTGATCGCCGGCGTCGGGATCTCGATGGCCCTCCCCACCGTGCCGACCGCCGTCTTGAGCGCCGTCGCCCCGCACGAGATCGGGAAGGCGTCCGGGATCAACTACATGGCGCAGCGCTTCGGTGCCGTCTTCGCGGTCGCGGTCGGCAGCACCGTCTTCGCAACCTACGGCGGCCTCACAAGCCCGACCACCGTGACGGCCGGATTCAAGCCGGCGCTCTGGGCCTGCGCCGTCTTTGCCGGCCTGGGAACGGTCGCCGCCACGGCGATGTCGGCCCGGCCCAGGCCCGCGGCCGGGGTTGAGGCGATTGAGGCGCCGATCACCGCCTGAACCCAAGCACACAGCCAACGAACCACCGACCGGAGAAGGGAGACCCAACGTCATGCCGAGCATCCTGCGCCGCCTCTCGATCGACCCGCCGCCGGAGCGCGTGCACCAACGTGCGGCAACCAGCGAAGGATCCAGCGGTGGTGGACGGGCCACCCGGTCGCCGGCGACGACGGCGGCGACCGACCATTTCATTCCCCGCGTTCGCGGGCTCGCGCACGCGGCCGCGATTTTGGTCGCTCACCGCCAGATATCGCGTCCGCGCCTGCCCGGCCGGCCGCGCGAGGAGCATTTTGGTCGCTCCGGATCCAAAACCCACACGGCCTGAGCCTCCGGAGATCCAGCCGCTGGCACTGAAGCGTCAGGTGCTGGCGACCCCGTGGCCGGGTCACCGGCGCCATACCCCCGGCGGTCGCCGTTGCTAGCGATCCGGCCCGTGTAGCGACGTGCCGCGGGCGAGGAAGCTGACGTCGTCAGGATTCACCAGGTCGGGCGCGGTCCAGCCGTCGAGGTCGTATTCCGCCATGCAGCGCTCGGCGAACCCCCGGTACCGGTCGGCTTGGCCGCTGGCCATCGCCGCGAACAGCACCTCCATGCGGATGTTTTCGCTGTTGCCGCTGTAGTTGCGCTCGTATAGCTCGTGCCGGCCGCCGAACTCGCTTCCGATCGCGTCCCACAGCAGTTTCATCAGCTTCACTCGCTCGACCGCCTCGATGCCGTTCGAGCCGCGAACGTAGCGGTCGAGATACTTCCGGATATCCGGGTTCTTGAGGTCCCTCGCGTTGGAGTTGATGTAGATCAGTCCACTTGACACCGTCTGCTGGACGATCTCCTTGACGCGGGGATATCCGATCGTCGAAAACAGTCGGTACGCCATCGCGTAGTCCATGTTCGGCAGCAGCGCTCCCTCCTTCCAGGGTTGTGGCTCGCGCGCCATGGCGCTCGCGAGGCCCCACAGCAGGTTGCGCCAGGCGAGCACCTCGCCGACCTGCGCCTGAACGCCCCGGAAGTCCTTGGTCCCCGTCGCCTCGACGGCTTTGATCAGCAGTCCGCCGAGGAAATCCAGCTTCACCGCCAACCGGACGCACCCGTGAAAGCAGAACCGCGGGATGAACCCGGTGAACGGAAAGAAGTTGTTGGCCTTCTCGATGTCGCCGTATACGAACACGTTTTCCCACGGCACGAGGACCTGGTCGAAGATGAAGATCGCGTCGTTCTCGTCGAGTCGGCTCGAGAGCGGGTAATCGAATGGACTGCCCATCACCTCGGCGGTCATCTCGTAGGACGGACGGCAGATCAGCTTCACGCCGGGTGTGTCCATCGAGACTGCGCAGACGATCGCGAAGCGCTTGTCCTGAACCGGGATCGGTCCGTAGTGGGCGATGAAGTTGAAGTGGGTGAGCGCCGAGCCGGTGGCGACGACCTTGGCGCCGGTGACCACAATCCCGTCGTCGCGCTCGTCCTCGACGTGCATGAACACGTCGCCGACTTCCTCGAGCGGCCGGTTGCGATCCACGGGGGGATGGATGATGGCGTGGTTCCAGTAGAGCACTCGCTCCTGGGCTTCCTTGTACCAGCGCTTCGCGTTCTCCTGGTAGGGCGCGTAGAAGTCGGAATTGGCTCCGAGCGTGGCCAGGAATGCAGCCTTGTAGTCCGGACTGCGTCCGAGCCAGCCGTAGCTCAACCGTGCCCACTCGGCGATCGCTTCCAGATCTCCCACGCAGTCCTCGACGCTCCTCGGGAAGCGAAAGAACTTGTGCGTTCGCCCACCGCTACCGGTATCGGTGTCCGTGGTGAGGACGTCCCGGCTGCCATCGTCGTGCAGGGCGTTGTACAGCCGCGCGATCGAACGGCTGGTGTTTCGGAAGGCCGGGTGGGTGGTGACGTCCTTGACGCGCTCGCCGTAGACATACACCTCCCGGTTGTCACGCAGGCTCTCCAGGTACTCATCGCCGGTCAGCGGTCGGGACCTGGTAACGCTCTCGCTCATCTTGACTCACCGCTCCTCGTAGTGCTGATCGCGCCGCTGAACCCTGACAGCCGGCCTCTCATCCCGCAAGGCGGAGGGCACGGCGGCTTGCGGGCGTGCCCAATCGTCGTCCGACCGGCCCCACCGCTCAGTCGGCGCAGGGGCGCGGGTCCTAGATCCTCCTGCGCCAAGCCGGGGTCGTCGTGTCGAGGGGGACTAGGGCCCACGCCGCAGGCTGCGACCTCGGATCGGCGTTTCTGCCATCCACCGAGCGGGGCTATACTCCGGCGCCACGCGGCTGTAGCTCAGTTGGCTAGAGCGTCTGCTTGCCATGCAGAAGGTCGAGGGTTCGAGTCCCTTCAGCCGCTCTTCTGCCGCTCTGGAGAAACTCCTGCAATGGTGTTTCTGGGGCGCAGACCGGTCGGTGACTAGGCCAGCGAGGCACACCGAAGCCCCGGGAAGCCATTGATCTCGGGCACCTGTCCGCGGAGCTGGCAATCCAGCACCGGCGCGTTCCACGGTCTCGGCGAACAGCTCGATCGGGTGCTAGTGCGCCGTCTCTGACGTCGGCGGTGAGGACCTCCACTCCCGCGCTGGCGCAAAGGCCGGGCGCGACACCGCTCGCGCGTGATCACCCGTACCGCGAGGCCGCGAGCCGCATGTCGGTTCACGAGCTCAGTGCCGAGCCGACCGGTCCCGCCGGCGATCGTGATCATCACCTCACCACCTGCTCGCGCACCGCGTCATCGACAGTCCCGGCGCCGAGGTCCACCGGCTCGAGATAGAACCGCGCCCAGCGGATCAGACCGTCGCGCACGCCGAAGATCACTACCCCGCGCACGTGATGGGGGCTGCCGTCGCGGCGCGTGCCGGTCAGCTCCCACTCGCTCCACGCGGTATCGCCGTCGAGCGCGGCGCGCCCCACCTCCGCCCGCAGGCCGGTGACGAACGCGAACATCTGCTCCCAGTTGCGACGCACCTGCTCGCGCCCCCTGAAGCCTCGCACCGGGTGCGCCGGCGTCTCGTTCTCATAGTCCTCGGCAAAACTCCCGACCAGCGCCTCGAGGTCATGGTCGTTGACCGCGCGCGCGAGCCGCTCGACGATCTCCAACGGCCCTTCCATACTCGCGCCTTTTCGATCCAGTATACTGGAACTAATTATGGGCCGCCGGACCACGAATGTCAACCCCAAACGCCGCTACGACGCAACCCGCCGCCAGGAGAAAGCCCGCCAGAGCCGCGCCCGGATCATCGAACGCGCCGAGGAGCTGTTCCTGCGCGACGGATACACCGCCACCACCGTCGCGGAGATCGCCACCGCCGCGGGCGTCTCGGCGGACACGATCTACAAGGGCTTCGGCGGCAAACCCGGGCTGATCCGCGCGATCCGCGACCGCGCGCTCGCCGGCGAAGGCGCCATACCGGCCGAACAACGATCCGATGAGATCCAAGCCCGCGAGCGCGACCCTCACGAAATCATCCGCGCCTGGGGCGCGTTCGTCGCCGAGATCGCCCCCCGCGTCTCACCCATCCTGTTGCTGATCCGCGACGTCGCCGCCACCGACGCCGAAGTCGGCGCGCTCCGCGACGAACTCGACGCCGCCCGCCTCAAACGCATGACCGACAACGCCCGCCGACTGCGCGACGCCGGCCACCTTAATCCCCACACCGCCCTCGAGCAAGCCGCCGACGTCCTCTGGACCTACAGCGCCCCCGAGCTCTACGAACTACTCGTCCTGCGACGCGGCTGGACACCCCTCGAATACGGCCACTACGTCGCCGACGCGATGATCAACGCGCTGCTGTAGCCATCCGCAAAAGTGATACAGGACACCCGAGCCGACACGGACCACGCTTACCGCGCCAGCCGTCGGCGGTCAGGCAGCGTGCCGCATGCGGCGCCACCCTCTAGCACGTCGACGAGGCAAGGGGTTGCCCGGCGCCCTCGGTCGGGTCATCGACGACCCCGGTGGCGCCCGCCCGCGTGACCGCGCCCAAGTGGACGACGTACCAGGCCCCCCGCCACGAGATCATCGAGGCGATTCCGAACGATCGTAAGTTGCCGCCCTCGCGGTAAACCAGCCGAGAGTTCGGCACCTCGTAGTAGCCGACGCGGTTGTAGGAGACCCCGGGCGGGACCCAGTAGACGTACGGCGACGGCACATCCACCGTTACCAGCTGCGCGCTGCCGGCGCCCGCGCCCAGCAGGGCGTGAGCGGCCGCGATGTCCAGCGAGTACTCGGACACCAGGCGGTGCTGATAGTCAGACTGAGGGTCCGCGATCGCCTTGACCTGGGCGTAGGCGGCCTCGGGAAAGAACCCGGGGAGCGCCGGTCCGACATCCCCAGCGCGGATCCCCTCCCACAGCGCCCCCATGTCGGCCTTGAAAGCGGCCGTGTCGGCGGAGGGCTCCTGGGTCGTTTGCGGCAGCGAGCCGGGCCTGGGTGCCGAGGGCAGACCGCTGACGGCGTTGGTCGAGCCGGTTCACCGGTCACTCCGCAGGCTGCGCAGCACCGCGGCCCGCTCGGCGGTTACGCCATTGGCGCGCTGCGCGGCGGCCTCGGCCGGAGTCAGCCCGGCGCCGATCCAGTCGGCGACTTCATCGAAGGGAATGCCGGCCTTCCACCAGGCCTTGACAGTCTGCATTGCGTTCATGCCGTTCGACTGTTGCCGCTCGGCTTCAACCGGAGTGAGCCCCAGCTCCTTCCAGGCCATGGCTTCGCTTGCCTCGATGCCATGGAGCGCCCACGCGATCGCCTCGTCGTCGAACCACTGACGCTGCATGTACGTGTTCGCCACTTGAGGGTCTCGTCGCCGGACCGCCTCCATGAAGTGACGCGGGTCGACTCGGTGGCGCGGAGTTCCGGGAAGAAGGTGACCGCGCGGCGCCGGCCCGGTGGCGTCGGCTCGATGGTGCTGACCGTACGCCTGCACCGGAGTTCGACCGGCGGCCTTGTGTCTGCGCGCCTGCGCAACGGTGAACCCAAGTTCGAGCCAGGCGGCCGCTTCGCGGGCATCGATCTTGACATAGAGCCACTCACGCACGGTGTCGGGCCCGATGCCGGCGATCTTCCACCGGCTCGCGTCGAGCGGGTCCGAGATCCCCGCCTGCAGCCAGCGCTTTGCCTCAGCGGGCTGAAACCGGCGCTCGAACCACGGCAGTGCGTCTGCCGTCGACAGTCCGGCCCTCGCCCACGCGTCGGCGTCGAAGTACGACCGGTCGTCCGGCTCGTGGCGCTCCGATGCTCTCCCGCTCATACCCGAGTGCCCCCCGTATCGTCGATCAGCACCGTCTCGGCCCAATCCGGCGTCTTTCCCCTGCGGTCCATCAAGCCGACGACGACGCGGATCCCGGGTGGTGGCTCGGAGCGCCACGGCGTGTAGCCGTCGGTGAGGACGATGACGAGATCGGGACGGGGTCGCAGTGCCGCGGCGGCATCGATCCCCGCGCCCATGTCGGTGCCGCCGCCGCCTTCCAGCCGGATCGCGCCCAGGTCGCGGACCCGCTGGACCTGATAGGCGCGAGCGTCACAGGCGATCACCCGCAGGTTCCGTCGGGCCACACCGAGGCTGCGCAGAACCCCGGTCAACTCGGCGAGCGCCTGCCCGAGCATCGAGTCACTCATGCTGCCGGAGGTATCGATCACCAGCACGACCTGCGGCAGCGGCTGGCGCAAGCTGGGGAGAACCACATCGGGGACGGCGCTGGCCCGGCGCGAGGGCCGGCGGTAGGTGAAGTCAACCCGGCCCGACACGTCCGCGGCGCCTCGGCGCACCTGGGCGGCCAGCTGACGGCGCCAGTTCACCCTCGGCTCCAGCACCTGATCCGCCCAGCGCTGCCAGCCCGCCGGGGTGTCGCCGCGCTCGGTGGTGTGCTCCCTGATCTGCCTGGCCGTCTCCTGAGCCAGCAGACGCGCGCTGAGTCCGCTCAGCCCTGGCTCGTTGCGGTTCCAGCTCCGCTCCTGACCATCGCAGCCGCTCCCGCAATCGGAGTCGAGGTCAGGCATCGCGGCGATCGACTCGGGCTCCGTGGCCAATGCGTCCCAATATTGCTCAGCGATCCAGCCCTCCGGCAGCCCCAACCGCGACGGATGCACGGCGCTGTCGGGCAGCTCGAGGGTCGCCGTGTGAAGATCGTCGTTGATCTCCGCGTCGCCGGCCACGTTCCAGCGCCGCTGATCCGCGGTCCTGGGCCCGCCCGGCCTGGCGCTCGCACGTTCCGGTGCCGGCGGCCCCGGGAACCGCCCGGCGTGCTCGCGCAGCAGATGGCTCACCTGGTGCAACAGCCAGAAGCCGAGCTCGCGAACCTCGACGGTGAAGAGCACACGCGGGTCGATATACACGTGCCAGGCCTGATCGGCCGGAAACGCGCGCAAATCGGGCATGGGCTCACGCTCACCCGAGGCATCGACGACCACGGGGTCGAGGGCCAACAACGCGCTGGCCAGGTACGGCGCCTCACGGGCAGCCCAAACCCGGCCGGCGGCCCACCGCCGGCGCAGGTCCAAAGGGAGATCATCGATGCGGAGGTGGCGCACGGGTCAGCACGGCGCGTCGCTGCGCAGCAATCCGGAAGCGCGGAGTACCGGTGCCAACTCCAGCAGCGCGTCCGGGACCTCTGCCCCTGCGGGCCGATGACCGGCCAGCGTTCGTGCCACCAGAGTGGCGACATCGGGCGCGCCTTCAGCCGCCCGCGCCACCACCCGCCACGCCTGCTGCCAGCGCTCGCTGCCGCCGTCGGCGACCGCGACCGAGGCGACCGCCGTCAGCACGGCAAACGCGCGATCGCTGCGCTCGGGCAGAACGAAGCCGTCGGGATCGTCGAGCACCGTCTCCGGGTCCGGAAGATCGAGGTGCTCGAGCCACGCGAGGAACTCGAGCGCCGCGCCGTCGCCGACGGCGCCCTCCACGAGCGCGGCCCGAGCCGCTTCGGAGGCATGCGCCGCGTCTGACGCCGCCAGTAGGCGCGCCACCGCCTCCCAGCTTCGCGGGCTGGGCCAGCCGCGCCCGGCGTCGGCGGCGGACCGCGGCAGCTGCAGAGCCAGCGGCGGTCGCACCTCCAGGAACGCGCCGACCGCCGCGCGAGCGGCCATGATCTGAGCTCTGTCGGGGACGTTCTGGATCGCCCCCGGCGCCAGACTCGGGAAGCCGACGGCCAGACCGTTGGCGATGTGCCTGCCGTCGACGGGCCAATCGAGGTGAACCAGTCGGTTGGCCAGCGGCGCCGCGAGCTCCCAGCCGTCCGCCGCCTGCTCGGGCGGATTTGCCGCCGCCACGACCCGGATGCCGGGCGGCAGCCGCGTGTCGCCGACGACGCGCTCGAGCACGACCCGCAGCATCGCCGCCTGCACCGCCGGCGGCGCCGTCGTCAACTCGTCGAGGAACAGCAGCCCCTCCCCCGCATCGCACAGCCGCCGCGCCCAGCCCGGGGGAGACAGGTGCACCGCGCCGTCGACGACGACCGGCAGGCCCGCGAAGTCACTCGGCTCGCGGATCGAGCCGATCACGGTCTCGACCGGCCAGCCAAGCGCCTCGCCGAGCGCCAGCACCGCCGACGTCTTGCCGGTCCCCGGGCTGCCCCACAACAGCACGGGCACCCCCGACGCGATCGCCACCCCCAGAGCCTCGAGCGCCACCGCGCTGTTCATGACTCGAGAGTACCGGGCGCCCCGTGAGCAGCCGCACGCGCAGATGACGGCGGTTCGTGTCGGCGACCAAGCACCAGGCCGGGGATGCGACCCGGAACGATCGCGGGCTAAGCCACCGTGATGTAATCGCCTGACAAGCAGACGCGCTGTCCGAGGGCCCGACCACCGGGCCCTCGACGCGCGCCGTCCGTCCGCCGCACCAGTCCGGCGCCGATGCACGTTGGTTTGAAGATGGCTTGGACTCGCGGCGACGCCCGACGCCCGAACCGGTCCGACGCCCGAACCGGCCCGACGCGCGAACCGGCCCGACGCCCTGACCCGCCCGACGCCCGAACCGCCCGAACCGCCCGACGCCCGAACGGCCCGACGGGTTCCGCCGTCGCCGCCCTGGGTACGCGGCAGGGTATGGAGCTTCCCGCGATCGCCGGGATCACACACCGGCGCGTCCCGGTGAACGGGACCGAGCTGCATCTGGCGTGCGCCGGCGAGGGCCGCCCGCTGCTCCTGCTGCACGGGTGGCCACAGCACTGGTGGTCGTGGCGCAAGGTGATCGGCGAGCTGGCCGCTCGCCACCGGGTGATCGCGCCCGATCTGCGCGGGTGGGGCTGGTCGGAGGCGCCGCCGGGCGACTACGCCAAGGCCGTCTTCGCGGCCGATCTGCTCGCGCTGCTGGACGCGGAGGGGATCGACCGCGTCAGCATCATCGCCCACGACTGGGGCGCCTATGCGGCGTTTCTGCTCGCGCTGGCGCACCCGAGGCGAATCGAGCGGATGGTCACGCTCGACATCCCGCCCCCCTGGCCGGAGCCGCTCCGCCCGCGGCACCTCGGCACGCCGCTGCTGCTCACCTACCAGCTGCCGCTCGCCCTCCCGGGGGTCGGGGCCCGGATTCTCACCAGCGGCCCCGCGTTCGTGCGCGCGGTCATCCGCGCGGGCAGCGGCCCCGGGATGCGGTGGACCGAGGACGAGCTCGACGCGTACGCCGTGCCGCTGCGCGAGCCCGCCCGGGCCGCGGCGAGCTCCGCCTGCTACCGGACGTTCCTGACCCGCGAGCTGCCGGCGGTGATCGCCGGGCGCGGTCCCCGGCCCGATCAGCTCCGTGTGCCCACGCTTCTGCTCATGGGCAGCCACAGCCCGCTCCAGCGCGCGCTGGCGCCCCGGGCCGCCCCGCAGCTGTCGGTGGAGCAGGTGGCCGGCGCCGGACACTTCATTCCCGAGGAGGCTCCCGGCGAGCTGCTCGCCCGGGCGCTGCCGTTTCTGGCCGCCGCCGGCTGATAGAACTCGCCGCCATGGCTGACGTCCTCATCACGGAGTACACCGACCCGGCGTGCCCGTGGGCCTTCAGCGCCGAGCCGTTTCGGCTGCGCCTGTCCTGGCTGTACGGCGATCAGCTCGAATGGATGCCGAGGATGGTCGTCCTCGCCGACTCGGCCGACTCTTACACGAGCAGCGGCTTCACCGTCGAGCGCCAGGCTGAGGCGCTTCGCCGGATCAGCCGTGAGCACGGGATGCCGATCGACACCCGGCCGCGGCCGCGCATGGCCGCGACCCTGCCGGCCTGCCGGGCGGTGGTCGCCGCCCGCGCCCACGCTCCCGGACAGGCCAGGGCGCTGCTCCGGCGGCTCCGGATGCGCAACTTCGCCGGCGAGCTGCTCGACGAGCCGGGCACGATCGACGGGGCCGCGGCCGACGTCGGGCTCGACCCCTCCGAGCTGCGGGCTTGGTCGGAGCGTCCGGAGGTGATCGCCGAACTCGAGGACGACAAGGCGGGTGCGCGCCAGCCGTTGCCGGCCGCCCGCGTGCTCGACGCCAAGCTTGCCAACTGGTCGGGCGGCCGTCGCTACACGTGCCCTTCGTACGAGATCCTGCGCCGCTCCGACGGGGTGCGGATCGCGATTCCGGGCTTTCAGCCGTTTGCGGTCTACGACGTCGTGCTCGCCAACCTCGTCCCCGGGCTCGAGCGGCGCGATCCCCCGGCGGGCGCCGAGGACGTCCTCGCCTGGGCAGGCGCCCCCCTGGCCACCCAGGAAGTCGCGGTGCTGCGCGACATCTCGTTTGCCGACGCGCGCGAGGAGCTCGGACGGGTGGCCGTCGAGCACCCGCTTGGCCACGACGGCTTCTGGTCGCTTGCCGCCTGAGCGCGCGCGGTTCGCGCCGCCCGGCGGCCGGCCGGGCAGCTGCTACAAACGAGCGAGGTGATCTCCGCAGAGCGCATCCGTACGCTGGCCGACGGCGCGCGGATGCCGCTGCTCGGGCTCGGGGTGTGGCAGGTCCCGAACGGCGAGCAAGGTGTGAACGCGGTTCGCTGGGCTCTCGAGCTCGGCTACCGCCACATCGACACCGCGCAGGCTTACGGCAACGAGGAGAGCGTCGGCCGCGCGCTCAGAGACAGCGGCCTCGGCCGCCAGGAGGTGTTCCTCACCACGAAGTTCTACCCGGGCCACCGCGATCCCGAGGCCGAGGCGCGCCGGAGCCTCGAGCGGCTCGGAGTCGAGTACGTCGACCTGTACATCATTCATTGGCCGCAGGGCGGACCCACCTGGGCGTGGCCCGGCATGGAGGCCGCCAAGGCGGCCGGTCACGCCCGCTCGATCGGCGTCTCGAACTACAGCGTGGCCGAGCTCGAGCAGGTGCTCTCGGCGGCCTCCACCCCGCCGGTGGTCAACCAGGTGCAGTTCAGCCCGTTCGAGGCCCGGCGCCGGCTGCTCGCGGCGTGCACGGCGCGCGAGGTGGTGCTCGAGGCCTACAGCCCTCTCGGCACCGGCCGCCACCTCGCCGACCGCGCCGTCCGGCGGGTGGCCGAGCGGGTCGGCCGCACGCCGGCGCAGGTGCTGCTGCGCTGGTGCCTGCAGCGGGGAACGGTGGTCATCCCGAAGTCGACCCACCGCGAGCGGATCGAGGAGAACGGGCGGATCTTCGACTTCGAGCTCTCTGACGAAGAGCTCGGCGCGCTCGATGCCCTCGACCGCACGAACGGGACCGACCGCGCTCGCGAGCAGAAGTGGTGGTGATCACCGACCCGCGCGCATAGCACGCCGGCGCGGTCTACCGGTAGCGCACCAGCGAGATGGTGGCGGTCGCGCTCGCGGCGCCAATCGCCGAGGCGGCGTTCATCGACAGCACGGCACGCACGAGCACGCTGTTGCCGGACGCCCGGGTCAGCAGCGCGCGGCCCTGCGGCGTCAGCGTGAAGATCAGGTAGCCGAGCTCGTTGGCGCCGATCTGCTCGGTGCCGGTGCGGGCGATCACCGTCCGGCCGGCCGACAGCGTCGTGGTCACGTTGCAGACCGGCACGCCTCTGCAGCCCGCGAGGATGCCGCCCACGCCGCCGTTCACGTAGTCGCTGAGGCCGACGAACCTGACCGTCGGCGCCTGGGCGCCGTGAGCGAGCGCCGGCCGCTTGCCGCCCCCGAATGGGATCACGGTGATCGTGGCGCTGGCGCTCTTCCCGCTGGTGGCGTCGCGGACGCTCGCCAGCACCGGCAGCCGACCGCCGCGGGCGCGCCGCAGGAGCGCCAGGCCCGCCGGGGTGAGACGGAAGTACACGAAGCCGCCGGTCTCCGAGCCGATGAACTCGGGCCCGGTTCTGGCCACCACGGTGCGCCCGGCGGCGAGCGTCGTCCTGACGGTGCAGCGGCTGCCCGTGTAGCAGCCCACGGGAAGCCCGCCCATGCCGCCGCCGAGGCCGGGCACGAAGGCGCTCTTGCCGAAGATCGCCAGGTGGGCCGGCTGGGTGACCAGCGGCGAGCTCCCCAGCACCTGGTTGCCGGGGCCGAGCGCCTGGAGCTCGTAGTAGGGCGCGGCGGTGCGCGCGGACATAACGGTCACCGCGCGGCTCGCGCCGGCGCTGGCGACGGTCGCGAGAGCGCCGCTCGTGACGCCGCCGAGCACCCGCCATCCGACGATGCCGGTGGCGCCGCTCCAGCTGGCCGAGAAGTTCGTGAGGCCGTTGAACGTGGGCGAGACGGTGAGCGTGGGTGTGGGCGCGACCGCGCTCTGAGCCGGCGGCGTGGGGAAGCTGGCCGGAATACTCGAGGTCCCTGCCGTGGCCCCGTCGAGAGCGTCGCCGTCGATGTTGAGCGTGACCCCACCGTAGGTCTCGTCGTGGGAACCGCTGTATTGGTGGATGCGCTGGTGGTTGCTCCAGTCCGCCGCGGGCACGTAGTCGCTCACCGTGCTCTGAGAGCCGTTCCACTCCGCAACCCAGATCTCATCGGGCGCGACGAAGCTCGTCCCGATCGCCTGCACGAGGTCGACCATGCCCGAGGCGGCGCTGCTGTAGATCCCCGAGAGATACCCGAGCGCATGCAGCTGCGCGGTCCACGCCGACAGGAATGCCAGCACCGCGGAGGTGTTGGCGCTGTTGCGCGTATAGGCCTCCATGTCGAAATAGATCGGGTTGCCGGCGGGGATCCCGATCGCCTGGGCATCGGCGACGGCATCGGCGGCGGCGGCCGTGCCCTGCGCCGAGGCCTGGCCCGGCGTAATCGAGGCGCAGCCGCACCGGTTGGACGGCGCCTGGAGCCCGACATAGGTCGGAATCAGGCCCCAGCCCGCGGCCACCTCACTCGCCACCCAGCCGCTGGTCAGATTCGGCTGCGCGCACGCGGTGTTCGCCCCGCCGATGTACACCCCGACCGCGCGGTACGGAGACGCGCTCCAGGCCGACATCGCGCCGGCAGAGGGCGCCGAGCAGTCATCGAAGCCGAGGCCCGTGTAGACCGCACTGGCCGCGTGCGCCTTGGCCGCCCGCGGCGTGGCGCTGCGCGGAGCGGCCGGCTCGGCCGCCGGCGAGCTCGCCGGCACCGCGCTGCGGTGAAGCGCCGCCGCGACGACCGCGGGTGCGCTCGCCCACGTGGCGGTGACCTCTACGCCGGCCGAGGCGACGAGGAAGCTGGTGCTTCGTCCGGCCAACCCGCGCGCCGAGACCGCCGAGGCGCTCCGCGGGGCGCGGACAGCGGCCTGCCGGCTGACCGGCGTGATCAGGATCGCCTCGGTCCGACCCGCCGCATGGGCCGGACAGCGCTGTGCCGAGCTCGGCGTCCCCAGGTACACCGCGTGGCGATCGAACCTGACGCAAGTTTCCGGCCGGTGGGTCAGGTTGTATACAGTCCATGACCGCGGCACCCTCACCGCATAGCCGTGATAGCGAACGAGCCGAGTCGCGGCCGCCTGCGCGGAGGCGGGCACGACCGCCGAGAGCAGCGCGGTCAGCAGGGCCAGGGGGATCACGTCGCGGAGGCGAAACGCCGTCCCACGGGTCATGGGCGTCGGAACACCCGCGCTGTGGAGACGGAGCGCTGCCCGAGTGCAGATATGCGAGCTCTAACGAAATTCTTATGGTAATGACGGCCGGTCACCCGCGTGAGCGATGAGCTCGACGCGCCCCGACAACCTCCGCCGGGTGCGGCTCTGGCTGGCGATGATCGGCGCCGTGGTGATCGCCGGCTCGCTCGTCACCGCGGTCCAGCTCGAGGACGGCGGCGACCCGCCCCCGCCGGTGGACAGCCACGTGGTGATCGAGCCCAAGGCCGTCTCCGCGGCGCTGCCGCCGGGCTTCCTCGGCCTCTCGATCGAGTACCCAGCCGTGCTGCCGTACGCCGGCCCGAATCCCGCCGCGCTGAACCCTGTATTCGTGCAGCTGGTCGCGAATCTCGCGCCCAACCAGCCGCGGGTGCTACGGATCGGCGGCGACAGCAGCGACGCCACGTGGTGGCCGGTGCGCCGGCGCAAGCGGCCGTCGGGGGTGGTCTACTCCCTTTCGCCGAACTGGCTGGAGACGACGCGAGCGCTGGCGCGTCGCCTGAACGCCCGGCTGATACTAGGCGTCGACCTCGAGGCGGGGCAGCCTCCGCTCGCCGTCGCCGAGGCGCACGCGCTGCTCGCCGGAATCGGCCGAGCGCGGATCCTCGCGCTCGAGCTCGGAAACGAGGGCAACCGCTATTCGCTCTTCGCCTGGTACCACACGTCCAGCGGGCGCCCGGTGTACGCCCGCCGCCGAGGCTACGACCTCCAGGCTTTCACCCAGGACTTCGCTCGGGTCCGGCGCCGGCTGCCGGGCGTGGCGCTCGCCGGGCCGACCGTGGGCGGCTTCGCATGGCTCTCGCCGCTGCGCGGGTTTCTGGCCGGCGAGCCCTCGGTCCGCGTGGTGACCTTCCACCGCTACGCGCTGAACCGCTGCGACGGCAACCGCGCCTCGCCGCGCTACGCCAGCGTGGCCAACCTGTTGCTCGCCGGCTCCTCCCGCGGCCTCGCCCAGGGCGTGGCGCCCTACGCGGCGATCGCGCACCGCCACCGGGCGCTGTTCCGGGTCGATGAGTTCAACTCGGTCGCCTGCGCCGGCAAGCTCGGAGTCAGCAACACCTTCGCCGCAGCGCTGTGGTCGCTCGACGCGCTCTTCAGCCTGGCCCGGGCCGGCGTCGACGGGATCAACGTCCACACGTTCCCGACCGCCGCCTATCAGCTGTTCACGTTTCGCCGCACCGGCCACCACTGG
Organism: Solirubrobacterales bacterium; assembly: GCA_019240655.1. Lineage (GTDB taxonomy): Bacteria > Actinomycetota > Thermoleophilia > Solirubrobacterales > Solirubrobacteraceae > Palsa-465. Next base: position 8,509 of record JAFAXX010000148.1, on the reverse strand, counting down.
ACCGCCTCGATCCGGCCCGAGTACTACGGCCTGGTGCTGTTCGCGCAGGCGGCACCCGCCGGCTCGCGGCTGCTCGCCGTGCAGCAAACCGGGAGCCCCGCGGTCCGGACGTGGGCGACCCGCGGCCGTGACGGCACCCGCCGGCTGCTCCTCATCAACGCCGATCCGCGCGCGGAACACGTGGTCGCGGTCCGCGACGGCACGGCCCCGACCGGAGCGGTGGCCACGCTCGAGCGCCTGACCGGACCGAGCGCCGACGCCGCGTCCGGAGCAACGCTCGGCGGCCGGCAATTCGCGCCGGCGACCGGGAGGTTGACCGGCCGCCCGGTTCTCACCCCGGCGATCGCGCTCCGCGGCACCTACCAGGTGACGCTCCCGCGCGCGAGCGCGGCACTCCTCACCTTCCGCCCCTCGGGCACATGACGCCACGCGCATCCCCGCGCACGCCCTGCTTACACTCGGCCGATCGACGGACGCGCGCGGATCCGCTACCGGCCACGCGCCGGCTGGGCCGGCGCGGCGCTCGTGGCCGCGCTCGCCGCCGGGCTGGGCGTGGCGCTGCTCGCCGCCTGCGCGGGCTCTGAAGCCACCACGCTGCCGGCGCAGACCCGCCCCGCGCCGCGGGCGCGGCTTGCCGGCGCGCCCCCGGCCCACATCGCGGTGGTGATCATGGAGAACCACGAGTACGGGGACGTCGTCGGCTCGGGCGACGCTCGATACATCAACCGCTTGGCCCGTCGCTACGCGGTGGCCACGCGGATGTACGCGATCACCCACCCCTCCCTGCCCAACTACCTGGCGCTGACCGGCGGCGCGACGTTCGGGATCGACAGCGACTGCACCGACTGCCACGTCGGCGCGAGCAGCCTGGTCGACCAGCTCGAGGCCCGCCACCTGTCCTGGAAGGCCTACATGGAGGACCTGCCGCATCCGTGCTACACCGGCGCGCAGGCCGGCGACTACGCCAAGAAGCACGATCCATTCGCCTACTACACGCGGATCGTCGGCGACCCGGCGCGGTGCCGGCAGATCGTGCCGCTCGACCGTCTGGCCGGCGATGAGCGGGCCGGCCGGCTACCGCGCCTGCTGTGGGTCTCGCCAAACCTCTGCCACGACATGCACGACTGCTCGACCGCCACCGGCGACCGCTTCCTCGCCGCCCTGCTCCCGCCGTTGATCGCCGCGCTCGGCCCGCGCGGACTGCTGTTCGTGACCTGGGACGAGGGCACGAGCGACGACGGGTGCTGCCGGCTCGCCGCCGGCGGCCACATCGCCACGATCGTCGCCGGAGGCGCGGTTCGCCCCGGCGCCCGCCTGCGCACCCCGGTCGATCACTATTCCGTCCTGCAGACGATCGAGGACCTCTACGGCCTCCCGCGGCTGCGCGGCGCCGCGTGCCCCTGCACCCCGTCGCTGGCCCCGCTCTTGCGCGGGTGAGCGACCGCCGAGCGGTTCAGCTCCCCCCGCTCCTGCGCGGGTGAGCGACCGCCGAGCCGGTCAGCGCGATACGGGCGGGCGCGGTTGCACGAGCAGGGGGCTCGGCCCGCCGGCCGCGGCCGCGGCGCCGTCGGCGTCTTCGCTCGCCAGAGGATCGCCGAAGCTGATCCGCAGACGCGCGCCGCCGTCGCGGTCGTTACTCGCCCGCACCCAGCCGCCGTGCGCCTCGGCGGCCTGGCGGACGATCGCCAGGCCGAGGCCCGAGCCCGGCTTGGAGCGCGCCTGCTTGGCGCGATGAAACCGGTCGAACACGAACGGCAGGTCGTCCTCATGGATGCCGGGCCCGTGGTCGCGGACGCTCAGCACGCCGCTGGTCAGGCGGACCTCGACGACACCGCCGTCCGGGCTCCATTTCGCCGCGTTGTCGAGCAGGTTGCTGATCGCCCGGGCGATCCGGTCGCCCTCGCCGCGCACCAGCGTCGGCTCGAGCGCCGCCGCGAAGCGCAGTTCGGGGGCGCGCCGGCGCGCCCGCTCGAGCGCTTCGGCGACGATCGAGTCGAGGCGCACGTCGCCCGGCTCGGCGCTCGGCTTGCCTCCTCGGGCCAGCTCGACGAGGTCGCTGACCAGCGCGGTCAGCTCGTCGAGCTCCTCGATCACGTCAGCCCGAAGCGCTTCTCGGTCCTCGGCCGAGAGCAGGTGTTCATCGCGCATCAGCTGCAGGTTGGCGCGGATTGTGGCGATCGGAGTGCGCAGCTCGTGCGAGGCGTCGGCGACCAGGTTGCGCTGCGCGCGCAGCGAATGCTCGAGTGCATCGAGCGTGGTGTTGAACGTGCGGGCCAGGCGCGCGAGCTCGTCGGAGCCGGTCACCTCGAGCCGCTGGCGCTCGATCAGCTTCTCCGGCGCCGCGGCGATCGCCTCGGTCTGACGGGTGAAGCGCTCGATCGGCGCCACCGCCGCGCGCGCCACGAGCACCGCGAGCAGCGCCGCCAGCGCGATGCCCCCGGACGAGATCAGCGCCAGCAGCAGCAACTGACTGCGCAGCGCCTTGTCGACGGTGTCGAGCGGCAGCGCGACAGCGAGCGCGCCGCGGTCGCCGATGCCTTCGGCGAACACGCGGATGTGCGTGTTGTTGACCGTCATGGCGGTGAAGTACTGGCCGCTTCCGCTCCTGGCGATCGAGTCGATCTGCGGGCTGCCGGGAATGCGGTAGGTCTGGCCGCTCGGCACGTAGGTGCCGCCGCAGCGGTTGAACAGCGTCACCGTGCCGGCCGCGCCTCCGAACGGCAGCGAGGGACCGCGGTCGAGCCCCAGTCCCTCGTCCCCCTGGCAGGCGCCCTCGACCGGGCGCTGGGTGAAGCCGAAGCCGGACCCCGTTGGCGGTCCCCCGCCCGCGTCCGGGCCGCCGGGGCCGCGATTGGCGAGCCGTTGGTCCATCAGGATTCGCAGCGAATTGTCGAGCTGTCCGGTCAGCTGCGAGCGCGTGCCGGCGTAGGCCGACACCGCGACGGCGATCACCGCCACCGCCACCGCCACGCCGGCGGCCACGCCCATGCGCACCCGGAGGCTCACTCGCCCGCCTTCCGCAGCGCGTAGCCCACGCCCCGCACGGTGTGGATCACCGACCGCGCGCCGGCGTCCTCGAGCTTTCGCCGCAGGTAGCCGATGTAGACCCGCAGCGCGTTGGAGGTCGCGCCGAAGTCGTAACCCCACACCCGGTCGTAGATCAGGCTGTGCGGGAGCACGCGGCCGGGGTTGAGCATGAACAGCTCGAGCAACTGGTATTCGGTGCGGGTGAGCTCCGCGCACGTCTCGCCGACCCAGACCCCGTGGCGCGCGGGATCGAGTCTCAGCTCCTCGAACGAGAGCACGCCGTCGACGTCCGCCTCTCCCCCGGCCCGCCGCAGCAACGCCCGCAGCCGGGCCTTGAGCTCCTCGATGTCGAACGGCTTGACCAGGTAGTCGTCAGCGCCGGCGTCGAGGCCGTCGATCCGGTCCGAGACGGCGTCGCGCGCGGTCAGCATCAGCACCGGCACGCGGTTTCGCTCCCGGCGCAGGAGCCGGCAGACCTCGAGCCCGTCGATGTCGGGCAGCCCGATGTCGAGCACGACGGCGTCGGGCACGCCCGCGGCCACCTCGGCCAATGCGCCCGCCCCGGTGTCGGTCAAGCGCACGTCGTAGCCGGCGAGCGTCAGCGCCCGCCGGAGCACGTCGCGCAGCGCGCGGTCATCGTCGACGACAAGCAGTCTCACGGTCGCGATTGTCGCTGCAAACGGCGCACTGCGCGAGGGTTCCTACGTCGGTCTTAGCTCCCGCTCGCGCAGCACCGCGCCGAGGATCCCGTTGACGAAGGCGGGCGCCTCGGCACCGCAGAAGCGCTTGGCCGTCTCCACCGCCTCGTCGATCGCCCCCTCCGGCGGGATCGCCTGGTCTCCCGGCAGCTCGTCGCCGCGGAGCATCTCGGCCAGGCCGACACGGAGGATCGACCGCTCGAGCGGCGCGATCCGCTCGAGCGACCAGCCGGTGGCGTGCTCGCGAATCAGCTCGTCGAGCTCTGGGCGGTGCTCGCAGACCAGGCGCCCGAGCGCTCGCGTGAACGGGGGGGTGTCGCGCGGGAGCGTCTCCTCGAGCGGGCGGCTGAGGAGATCGCTCTGGTAGAGGGCCCAGACCGCGGCGCGCCGCTGCTGCGTCCTACGCACGAGAGACGTATTCGCCCGAGCGGGTGTCGACCCGCACCCGGTCGCCGACATCGACGAACAGCGGCACGAGGATCCGCGCCCCGGTTTCGAGCACGGCCGGCTTCGTCCCTCCGCCCGAGGCGGTGTCGCCGCGCAGCCCCGGGTCGGTCTCGGCGACGGCGAGGTCGATCGCGCTCGGGAGCTGCACGTCGGCGGGCTGATCGTCGATGTAGAGGACGTCGACCTCGTCGGATTCCCGCATCCACCGCAGTGGCTCACTGAGCGTCGAGACCGGAATGGTGAGCTGCTCGTAGCTCTCGGCGTCCATGAAATGGGCGTGATCGCCGTCCTGGTAGAGGTACTGCATCCGCCGGAGCTCAGTGCGCACGGGGCGGAACTTCTCGCCCGCGCGGAACGTGCGGTCGATCACCGCGCCATCGCTGGCCCGGCGAAGCTTCGTGCGCACGAACGCCCCACCCTTGCCCGGCTTGACGTGCTGGAACTCGACGATCTTGAACACCGTGCCGTCGACGTCGATGTGGTTTCCGTTGCGAAACTGATTGGTCGAGATCATCCGAGAGATGAGGGTAGCGGGGCCTCGCTTCGCGAGGCATCCCTGGGACCGGTCATCCGGACGCCTGGACGGCCGGCGCGCGCCGGCTTGCGCGACGCGCGGCTCAGGCCAGCTCGGGCGGCAGTGCCTTGGGGCCGTCCGGGTAGAGCTCGGCAAGCTGCTCGGGAGTCATCTCGAGCGTGTTGGCGGCTTCGGCGGGCGTGCCGACGACAAGCCAGAGCGCGTCCTCATCGGTGTCGTTGAAGACCTGCCGCACGACGCCGGGGTCGACGACGAGCGCCGACAGCGGCTCCAGCGTCAGCAGTTCGTCCTCCACGCGGATCCGCCCGGTGCCCTCGAGGACCACGTACAGCTCCGTCTGCCGGCGGTGGCGGTGACGGGTCGAGGCCTGCCCGGGCCGGAGACGCCACAGCCGCGCACCGAGCCCGGCCGTCCCGAGCTGCTTGGCGAGGTCGGTGTTCAGCACGCCCATCTGGTTGGACGGACGCCAGAAGGCGTCGGCGGCAGGAAGAACGCTGTAGCTCATGCCGGATACTGTAACCTGTTAGACGACTGCGAAGCGGTTATGGACCTTTCCCCCGACCTCGAGCTCCCGCTCGATCGCGGCGCGCCCTGGTGGTACTGGCTGGGCGGCCGTCCCGCGCTCGACTTCGTCAACACCCGTCGCGAGCGGTGGTGCCGTGACGTGGAGACGCTCGTGAGGCCCGATGACCTCGCCGAGTGGCTTGCCCGCGCCGGCCTGGTTGCGGGCGCGCCGTTGGCGCCAAAGACGCTGCTCGAGGCCGCCCGCGGGCTGCGCGAGGCGATCGACTCGGCGGTGGTCGCGGTTACCGAAGGACGACCGCCACCGGCGGAAGGCCTCGCCGTCATCGACCGCTGGCTGCCCGCCGCGCTCGTCCCCGACCGACTGACCGCCGAACCGGATGGACCGGCGATCCTGGCCCCCGGCGCGCCGGCCGACGCCGTCCGCCACGCGCTTGGCGTTCTTGCCCACGACGCCGCCGAGATGCTTGGCACCGAACAACGCGAGCGGGTTCGGATCTGCGCCTCGGAGACGTGCAGCGCTCGCTTCTACGACCGCTCGCGCGCCGGCCGGCGGCGTTGGTGCTCGATGACGAAGTGCGGCAACGCGGCCAAGGCGCGCCGCCACCGCGCCCGACGCGCCGACGTCGCGGCGGAGGGCTGATCTACGGCTGTGAGAGCCGGGCCGACACTTCGGCGGGCAGCGTCATCGGGTCGAACGGCTTGGCGATGAGGCCGGCCGCACCGAGGCCGGCGAGGCGCTCACGGTCGGCGGCCTGGGTCTTGGCGGTGAGGAAGATCACGGGCGTATCGGACCCGATCACCGGCCGCAGCAGCTCGAGCGTGCCGGGGCCGTCGACGCCCGGCATCATCACATCGAGGAGCACCACGTCGAGCGGACCCGAATGCGCGGCCGCGACCGCTTCTTCGGCGGAGCGGGCGTCGAGCACCTCCCAGCCGCCGATGCGCTCGAGGCTGATCCGCGCGATCAGGCGGATGTCGTCCTCGTCGTCGACGATCAGGAGCCGCCCGGAAGCGCTCATCGCGCCACCCGCACGGGGTCGGTGATGCGACTCAGCAGATCGGCTATGCGCCGCTGGAGCTCGTCGGGAGCGACGTCGGACTTGCGGACGAACTCGGTGCTGCCGAGCTGCAGCCGCGTCCGCTCGTCCTCGCCGAGCTCGAGCCCCGAGTAGATCAGCAACGGCGTCCCACTCAGCCGCCCCTGCTCGCGCAACCAGTCCACGACGGCAAACCCGTCCTCGCCGGGCAGTCCGACGTCGAGCACGAGGAGCTCGGGAGGCGCCCGATCGATCGCCACCATCGCCTCGCGGCCGGTCGTGGCCAGGTGGGCATCGATGCCCGCCGCCGCCATCGTGGCCATCAGGACCCGGCCGAGATCGGGGTCGTCCTCGACCACGAGCACGCGGTGGGGGCGGATCGCCGGCACGGTGTGCTCGAGCGCCTCGATCAGGGTCCGCTCGCCGGAGCCCTCGAGCCACGCCGAGCCGCCGATATCGCTGTCCCGAGACCCGCCGCCGACGAGCACGACCATGACCTCGCGGGTGACGGGATCGAGGCGCAGCGCGTCGAGGGTCTCGGGCAGCGCCGGACCGAGGGCGATCACCACCGCCGCGACCGTCTCACGTCGCGCGGCCGCGATCACGTCTTGCGCGGAGGCCGCGGCGATCGCCGGATGCCCGAGGCGCTCGACGACCTCGGTTATGCGCGCTCGGGCTTCGGCCCGGCGCTCGCAGACGACGATCGCGGCGCGGCCGCCGAGCATCGGCAGCGTCATCCGGAAGGTCGACCCGCCGCCCGCGTCGCTCTCGGCCCAGATGCGACCGCCGTGGCGCTCGACGATCGCCCGCGTGATCGCAAGGCCGAGCCCGGTCCCGCCTTTGTCGCGCGCGTCGGAGCTGTCGACCTGGGTGAAGCGCTCGAAGATGCTGTCGAGTTTCTCGGCCGGTATCCCGGACCCCTCGTCGGCGACCGAGATCAGCGCCATGTGCCCGCGCGGCTCGGCCGACACGGTCACCCTCCCGCCTCGCGGCGAAAACTTGACGGCGTTGCCGAGCAGGTTGACGAGCGCTTGCACGATGCGGTCGGGATCCGCGAGCAGCCGGATCCCAGTGATCGTGCTGATCAACGCGACGCCCGCCGCCGCCGCCAGCGCGTCCACCGCCTGGAACGCGCTGGCCGTCACGTCGGCGAGCTCGGCCGGCCGGCGGTCCAGCTCCATCCGCCCGGCGTCCAGGCGCTCGAGCTCGAGCGTGTCGTTGACCAGGCGGACGAGGCGATCGGTGTTCTCGACGGCGAGCTGCACCATCTGCTCGGCCTCGGGCGGCAGCTCTCCCGCGATCCCTCCCGCGAGCAATCCGAGCGAGCCGCGGATCGAGGTCAACGGTGTGCGCAGCTCGTGACCGACCACCGAGACGAACTCGTTCTTCATGCGCTCGACCCGCCTGCGCTCGCTGATGTCCTCGACGACCGCGATCACGAGATCGGCATCGCTCTCGTCCGAGCGCTGCAAGGTCGCCGTGACCGAGACCCACACGGGATCGCCGTCTCGGCGCAGGAAGCGCTGTTCGCGCCGATAGAAGTCGTGCACGCCGCCGGCCAGCCCGTCCATCAGGCGCTGGTCCTCGGCGAGATCGTCCGGGTGGGTGAGCTCGGCCCAGGCGCGGCCGCGCAGTTCTGACACCGAGCGGCGAAGCATCTCCCCGAATGCGGCGTTGACATCGAGCAGGACGCCGTTGCGGCTGATGATCAGTCCCACTCCGGCATGCTGGAAGACCGCGCGGAAGCGGCGCTCGCGCTCGCGAAGCTCCTGAGCCGCGGCCTCTCGCCGGGTCACGTCCCGGCCGACGCCGACGTAGATCTCGGCATCGCCGATGCGCGCGGTGGAGATCGCGAACTCGAGCGGGAACTCGCTGCCGTCGCGGCGGTGCCCGCGGATGATCCGCCGTCGTCCGATCAGCGTCTGCCCGTCGTCGGCGCGGTTCTCGCGCAACGCGTCCTGCGCGTATGACCAGGAGATCTCGGCCAGGAGCTCGGAGACAGGAGTGCCGGCAAGCCCACCCGGCTCGCTGCCGAACAGCCTCTCGGCGGCGGGATTGGCGGTGCGGACGACGCCCGAGCGGTTGAAGCTGATGATTGCCTCGGAGGTGCTCTCCGTGATCGCCCGCAGGCCGGCCTGAGAGTCGGCGCGGTCGGCGAGCGCGGCCGCGAGGTCGTCGCGGGCGAGCTCGGTCTCGACGAGGATGCCGATGTCCCGCAGGCGCTCGAGGTCGGTGGCCCC